>CAZMMR010000126.1:0-1628 GCA_964567445.1 uncultured Pseudomonadales bacterium | reverse complement strand
CTGGGGCTGCAAGTCATCGGGCATTTCCGGCCGGTGGGCTTTGTAATCTTCAAATTCTTTGTGGCGAAAAGTGGGTTTAGGATGATCGTAAGTAACAGCTAAATATTTAGGAGAAAACTCTTCAATTGCTGACAATAAAATGCGCACGAAGCCGTAAACTGCATTGACAACTCTGCCTTGAGGGTCAGTCAACTTAGGTAAGCCGTAAAAAGCACGATAAATCACAGCGTGACCATCAATTAACAAAAAAATGGGGCGATCGCTCACGTTAATACTTAATTAATTAATGCTTGCCTAATCCGTTTGCTTTTCATCATGCCTTCTTTCGGACTTAACTTTATCAAAACCTATAATTTCAGCAAACTGATCACCATCTAAAGTCTCTACTTCTAACAATTCATGAGCAACAGCATCAAGTTGTTTTTCATACTTCTTGAGCAAACTTTCGCTCTTTTTCAAAGCCTGATTCAAAATATTTTGAATCTCCTGATCAACCTCTTGTTGTAGCTGGTCAGAGATCTTATTGGGTTCTCCCCACACTTTATTGTAATCGCTGTTGTCATACTGAGGCCCATAATGCATCGGTCCTAATTTACTCATACCATAATTAGCAACCATAGCTCGAGCAATACGAGTAGCTTTGTCGATGTCACTACTGGCACCAGCGGTTTGCTCATTAAATTTGAGCAGTTCAGCAGCTCTGCCACCCAACATCTCAGCAATCTTGTCTTGCAATTCCGACTTGGTCGTTTGCAACTTATCTCTTTCCGGTGGAGTGAAAGTAAAGCCTAAAGCACTACCGCGGGAAACAATTGAAATACGATGAACTGGATCGGAAAAGGGCTGGACGTGAGCTAAAACAGCGTGACCTGCTTCATGATAAGCAGTCATTTTGCGCTCATATTCGTCTTGCAGACGCTTCTTGCTGGGACCAAGTTTGACTTTAAGCGAGGCCTCCTCGATATCTTCCTTAATAATCTGCTTACGTTCCTGACGAGCAACACGAATAGCTGCCTCATTGAGCATGTTTTCGATATCAGCACCAGAAAAGCCAACCGTACTCTTGGCAATTTCTGCTAAACTTAACTCGTTAGACTTAGGCTTACCTTTAATATGAATCTTAATAATCTCTTCACGTTCTTTTAGATCCGGTAAACTGACTTGCACTCGGCGGTCAAAACGACCTGGCCTGACCAAAGCTGGGTCAAGCAACTCACCTCTGTTAGTAGCAGCCATAACAATAACGTTGTCATTGGGCTCGAAACCATCCATTTCCACTAGGATCTGGTTTAGGGTCTGTTCCCGTTCATTGTGTCCGCCAGCATAACCCATGCCACGAGTACGGCCAATGGCATCGATTTCATCAATAAAAATAATTGAGGGAGCCATCTTCTTGGCTGTTTCAAACAAATCTCTGGCCCGAGAAGCACCAACACCAACCAACATTTCCATGAATTCAGAACCAGCAATCGATAGAAACTGAACCTCTGCCTCACCGGCTACAGCCCGAGCTAACAGTGTCTTGCCTGTCCCTGAAGGCCCAACCAATAATACTCCTTTTGGAGTCCGGGCCCCAACTTCTAAATATTTTTTAGGTTCCTTAAGAAAATCAACTACTTCCTGCAATT
>CAZMMR010000125.1:0-1790 GCA_964567445.1 uncultured Pseudomonadales bacterium | reverse complement strand
AATCTTGCCTTCCCGGTGCTCAGGCTTGCGATTGCTTAGGGTAAAAATATAAGTAGCAATGCCGGTGTTGTAAAACATTTTTTCTGGCAGAGCGATGATTGCTTCCAAATAATCCTTTTCAATAATCCATTTGCGGATTTCACTTTCACCTTGACCAGCATTGCCGGTAAACAAAGCCGAGCCATTATGAACCGAAGCAATACGACTGCCTAGTTTTGAGTCAGGCTTCATTTTAGAAACCATGTTAGATAAAAACAGCAGCTGGCCATCACTGCTCCTGGGAGTGCCATGAACAAAGCGATGATCTTTAATTCTTTTACCACTGACAATTTCTTTCTTTTCGTTTTTCCAGCTTTTACCATAAGGAGGATTAGTCAGCATGAAGTCAAACTTTTTACTAGGAAAACCATCATCAGATAAAGTAGACCCATAGTAGATGTTTTCTGGATCATCATCTTTAATCAACATGTCAGCTGTGCAGATGGCATAAGTCTCTGGGTTAACCTCTTGGCCAAATAAATAGGTGTTAATCTCACGGCCAAACATTTTCTGAATATACTTCTGAGATTCAGTGAGCATGCCCCCAGTGCCGCAGGCTGGGTCGTAAATTAAATAGGTGGCTCCTTTTTTCAACTCTTTTTGAATGGGGGTAAAAACGACCTCGACCATTAATTGAATAATATCTCTTGGCGTAAAGTGTTCTCCAGCTTCCTCGTTGTTTTCTTCATTAAACTTGCGCACCAGTTCTTCAAAAACATAACCCATGCCCAGGTTGGTTAGTCCAGGCAATTTTTCACCGTTGGCGCCCATGATTGGCTCTGGGCTAAGATTAATTTTTTTTGAAGTAAATTTCTCAACTAGATAGTAGGTGATGTTGGCTTCTTCCAGAGTTTGCAAATTGTTTCTAATCTTAAACTTTGAAATTATCTCCTGCACTCCTGGATCAAAGCCGTCTAAATAAGTTTCTAGATTGGAGTCGATATTATCAGGATCATCAAGCAAGTCACGCATGGTAAAAGGCGAGATATTGTAAAAGGGGTAGCCGGTTTCATTTTCCAGTGCTTCATAGTTATCAATCCCTTGTTCCTTCATGAACTGGTAGCTTTTTAGAGTTTCTTTTTTGCTGGGTTCTAGCAGAGCGTCAAGGCGACGGATCACGGTAAAGGGGAGAATGATGTCGCGGTACTTGCCGCGCACAAACACATCGCGCAAAACATCATCGGCAATCGACCAAATAAAATTTACTATTTCGTTGTGCTTTTGACCATTCATGGGAGTTTGTTTCTTTGTTTTATTTTAGTTTGTATTTTATTGGTGTGTTTTTTATTTTTGGGTTTTATGATTGTGTGGATTTAATTGTTACTATTATAGCACCTGATGGTGGAAAATTTTATAGGATTAGGAGTTGGGTTGGGGGTTGTTAAAGAGGAAATTTTACTACTCGGAAGTTTTAGTTTTTTCGAGGCATTATTTAGGAGCTAGTACTTAATAATCTGGCAATTGGGAATACACTGCTCGTCGCTCTTTTATGCTCCTTCCAGTATTTCTCAGGCCTGCCTGCCGGCAGGCGGAATCCACTGCTCGTCCCGCTTAGCGGGACTCCCATTACTACTCAGGTTCACATGCATATTTAAGTTCTGGAGGAATGTTTGCTTGATGGTCGGAACTGGTTTCTAATATCCGAACTACGAGGTCTTAAATAACAAAAAAACCGCTGTATAGCGCTTCTTAGTTTTTGTGAGCCATGTGGGTTTGGAACTTAGCTGTCCTTATAAATAACCTCTGTTAGA
>CAZMMR010000124.1:0-1892 GCA_964567445.1 uncultured Pseudomonadales bacterium | reverse complement strand
AAGAAATAACAGAAAGAAGAAGAATTGTTAAAAAAGAGAAAGAGCCAGAAAGAGGAGTTAGGAGAGTTACGCGCTTCATTTCAGCTGGTGATTATTCTGATGAGCACGATCCTGATCTTTCTGTTGTAAATCATACTTTGGTTACTGGAAGAACTTTCTCATTTGATGACAAACCTAAATTTCATGAAGATGGGTTTGAGCAAACGGTAGATATTACCGAAAAAGCAAATCGAATACAAGAGTTAAACGCGATTATTCAACAGGAGGAAGAAAGCAGCGAGCCAGATTTAAATTTAACTCAAAGTTGCATGGATGAAATCAATGGCTTAAACGAAGAGATATCAGAATTAATAGTAGAAAATTTATCGCAGATTTCTACCTCAGCATTTGATCCTGAAGCTAATGTTACTATTATGCCTGCATCTGGTGCATGTGACTATGTTCATTTTGGTGATGGTTTGACAGGAGCTGAAAAAATTGGTCATTATGATTACATAGATCCGACAGAATTACCTTTCTATAATCCTGATATAGATGTTTCTTACTTTCAAAGGCTATATGAATATTGTCTTTCTCAAGATAAGAAATATCTTAAACCTTTGCTTGAGTTACTAGATCAAGTGCGGCTTTCTAGTGTGGAAGAACCGAATGCAGAATTTGATGAACGAATTATCCCTTTTAGTTTATACGTAGATACAGATCGAGAAACTGGTGTGGGCTTAACTATAATTGGGAAAAGAGGTGAGGTGACTCCATCAGCAATTGCGCTAAGTTCACCAATCACAATTAAGCAGTTGGCTTTAGCAATTGTTTTTCATCTAAAAGATGTTAAAAGTGTTTGGGATAAAACAAGAGGGGAGGTTCCGACTTGGAGAGAGATGTCTATTATGGCTGGCTATCTTAGAGAGCATCTACGAGATCAATTTCCAGAGCTAACAGCCCCTAAACAGAGTACATTATTATCTCAAATCAAAGCTCTATTTTCCCCAATAAGTCAAGAGGGAGAAGCAAATCAAGGGCGGGTGCTTGTAGATACCAATTTCATCAATTCAGACAGAGCTCCAGCTCTGTTTAGAGAGGCTGCTAGGTTTCTTTCTAGAAATATTGCTGATTTAAAACCAATAGGTGTATTTGATCGTTTTTCAGAAAAGCACTAGTTTATCTGATGCTATTTCAAGTCGGCACCCCTTGTTTTTTTATTAAGCCTGTAGCATAATATCACTCTTATTATGAAGAAATACGCAATCGTAAAACTTTCAGGTAAACAATTTAAGGTCAGTGAAGGTGATGAGTTTATCACCAACCGCTTGGAAACAGATGAGGATAAAACTTTTACCACAGATGAAGTTTTGTTAATTAAGGATGGTAAAAAGACCAAAATTGGTCAGCCTTACATTAAAGATGCTGAGGTTAAGTTTAAGATTCTTAATCACTTCCGTAGTAAAAAGCTTCGTGTAGCTAAGTACAAGGCTAAGTCTCGCTACCGCCGAGTAAAGGGTCATCGCCAGCACCAAACTATGGTGCAAGTGGTCTCCATTAGTTAATTTTTATATAAATTTACAAAATTCCTATATATGAACACCTTTCTTTTAGTTCTAGGTAATACTCCTGGCTTATCATTGGCTGAATTAAAAGCTGTGACTGGAGGTAAAGAGATTGAGCGCTGGTCACACCATTTGGCTAGTATTGAGTTGGAGTCGATTCAAGAAGCCCAGCAGTTACAACAAGTTTTAGGTGGAGTTTTTAAGATTTTAACAATTGTTGATGATGTTGATGCTGAGATCAAAGCAATTTATCAGCAGATTGCCGATTATTTGCAAGGCAAAGATGATAAGGTTACTTTTGGTTTATCTGCTATTGGCAGCAAGCAGTTGTCTTTAGGGCCTGGCCCG
>CAZMMR010000123.1:0-1971 GCA_964567445.1 uncultured Pseudomonadales bacterium | reverse complement strand
ACGCTTTCTGATAATTTAAAGGAGCTCCTTAGAACTAGTTAACTGGGCAAGACCCCTTGTAATAATAACAGGAGCATCATGGCCTATAATGCGAATCTGCTCATCTAAAACTAATTGCACATCGGATTGATTAAAAAGGCTAAGGTCATTAAACCGATCTAAGGTCTGAGGAAAAAGAAATATTGGCCCAACAGTGATTGCAACAACTATAATCGAAGATAGGCAGATTTGCTTTATTAATCTTTTCCAAAACAACCTATTTTTACTTCTAAATTGAACTATTGTCATTAACGCTTGTTGGCCAACAAAAAGAAGAGGCCATAATATTTTTGCGCTATGATAAAAATGTGTACTTAAATACCCAGCAACCAAAGACATCAATCCCCAACTAACTTTTTTAAAACGGTGATTTTTCCAGAAAAATTGATTAAATCTTAACAAAGATAATAAGGAGAGGATTAAGAAAAAGTGAGAAGCTATAACTTCTTGAGTAGCTCGGGAAATCATAATATGCCAAGGTGATATTGTAAGTAAAAACAATATCAACAAGCTTAATTTTTTATTCTTAGTCAGCAACCACACATAGCTTGAAGCTAAAATTAATGAGCACAACCCAAACAAAGCACTCGGTAAACGAGATGCGAACACAGTCTGACCAAAAACCATTAAAAATGGCATTTGCAGATAAGAGAAAAGTGCTGGCTTAGGATCAATGTATGAGTTGAGAAACAAAGGAAAAGAACGCCCATCCTCATCACTACCAGTTTTATACAATGAGTGGCTGTTAACTAAAAAAGATGCCTCATCGTTGTGTAAACCAGCGGGCAGTTGTCCGAGTTTGTAAAGTCTTAACCAACCAGCAAGAACAACTAGTAATAATATGACAACAATGTCAAATTTAATAAATTTATTACTAGATTTACTCACAATCATTTATAACCTAAACTTTTAACTTTTTTCTAATTCTCCAATACATTCTTCTGACACCGCTAGTATGATTAATATGCCAATCAGCAATCCAGAAGCGATATTCGGACAAAACAGATTCTAAATATTGAATTACTTGCACTTGACTTGTATTATCTGAGCCTTCAGCAAAGCCTTGCTTTTCCCATAACTTAAGCTGAGTAACTAACTGATAAAAACTCTGTAGATAACTTAAAACAATTCCATGATTTTCTAATTCTATAGCCTTTTTGGAAAAGAAACGATTTAAAAACTCTTGATGAAAAGACAAAAGTAAAGGCTTCATCATCTGCTCAAATTTAAGTTTTATGCCATCAGCCTCAACATCAGTATAACGGTTCATTCTTTCTATAAACTGCTGTATTGTTTGATAGTGGTAATGAATAATGGCGTAATCATCTCGAGCTGGCAGTCTGTGCGATGATCCTTTAATTTTAGGTATAGAGTGAATTTTATCTTGCCAGACAACCTTGCCCTTCTTAAACAAGCGCATTTGGTAATCAGGCCACCAACCCGCTCCTTTAATCCAGCGTTTAAAAATAATATTTTTCCTTGGGATAAAATAGGATTCATAATCATCATCTGCCATCAGCTCTTCAATCTTAGCAGCTAGGGATGGCGCAATAGCTTCATCAGCATCAACCACTAAAATCCATTCGCCTTGAGCTTGATCGATGGCAAAATTACGAGCTGGTTCCACATAACCAACATCTTTATGGTAAAAGATTTTGTCGGTAAATTGGCGAGCAATTTTAACTGTGTCGTCATCACTGTGCATATCAACAATGACAATCTCATCAGCAAAAGACAACGATTGTAAACATCGCTCTAAACTATCAGCACAATTTTTGGTATTAACAACAGCAGAAAGATTCATGGATAAGATTTAGTTTCTTTATTTACTTGTTTACCTTTCAATAATAATCATATCAAGCCTCAAGCCCAATCACTAGCCTTAGTCTTAGCTAATCAAAAATGATCACCAAAAAATCTTGCAACTAATTG
>CAZMMR010000122.1:0-2039 GCA_964567445.1 uncultured Pseudomonadales bacterium | reverse complement strand
GACTGTAGTTTTTTGGCAGCTAATTGTTGCGATTGCTCAATGGCTTTGTTTAAGACTTTCACTGCGTCTTCGCTAGACACACCTTGTACAGAAAAGTGCTTAATTTTTTGATCGCCAGAGATAACAACGACAATGTCTCCTTCTTCAACTCGAATCTCTTCTTTCCCTAACTCATCTTGCATCTGCTTGGCTTGCTTACGTAGTTTATTAAGATTTCCAAGTGCTTTTAGTGGATTAGCCATAGATAAATTCCTTAAATTATTAATTGTTAAACTTGAAACAATAGTATAAAAGAAATGGCCAACTTTTTCTACAATCAATACAGATTACATCAGTGCTTCTTTAGCAATGGCTTCCAACTTTTCTGTTTTAGCCGGAACATCGACTAAATCAGCGTTGGTAGGAGTATTTGATAGAACAATCTTAAAACCAATCTTTTCTCCCACTATTTTTTCTCCACACTTCTCAATAAGCGCTTTAAATTTAGGTTGTTGCAACTGCTCCCGATGGAACTGATAAAAAACATTAATCTTAGCCGTACCATTAGAACCTGATTTTGGCTGACTAGATCTTAGTAAAGCTGCAAGAGTAGAGTTTCTTTTTTGCACTAATCCTAAAAAATC
Source organism: uncultured Pseudomonadales bacterium (assembly GCA_964567445.1). Taxonomy (GTDB): domain Bacteria; phylum Patescibacteriota; class Microgenomatia; order UBA1400; family PJMF01; genus CAZMMR01. Next base: position 1,416 of record CAZMMR010000122.1, on the reverse strand, counting down.
CTCCCAATGTTTACACAACTTTTTACTTAAAGAACCATCTGTAACAATGACTTCAGATTTATTGCATAAAGGATTTTCATGCTCTAGCTGATCCTCTTCTGTCAACTCTTGCACAAACTCTTTACTTTGTTGCTGGTTATCTTGTTGTTGAGACTCTTGTGTTGAGGGTTCAGTCTTTTTTTTAGCAACTGGCTGTTTTTCTTCCTTATCTGCTGTTTGTTTTTGATCCTTATTTTTTTTATTTCCTTCATTGCCACCACCACTTTTTGCTAAAGCTCTCTGAACAATCGCCAATAACTTTAATTCTAAAGGCAAAAAGGGGATGGGCGTTGACTGCTTTAAATCGATTACCATAATTTGTCTAAGCAAAAACCTGGCCACTTTCTGGTCTAAATCCGGGTTTTTTTCTAAAACCCCAATTGCTGCCAATATATTCTGATGTAAATATCCATACAGTGATTGATAAAAATAGTCTTGATCAAAATTTCTTTGTCTGAGGTCTTGAAAAATGCTAGCAATAAAAACTTCGTCTTTAGCTAAAACTGCTTTAGTTAACTTCTTGACTTCAACTAATGCTGAGCCACCAATTAAAGCATCTATTTCTTCTAAAGTAATTTGGCCAGACTGGCTAGCAATTTCAGCTAACTTAACTGCATCACGAAAACTGCCATCTGCTCGACGTGCAATTTCTTCCAAAGCTTCCTGTTCATATTCAATTTCTTCTTCACTTAAGATCTTTTCTAAACGACCAACCATTTCATTAAGGCTGGCTTTGTGAAACGACACCAAACTACAACGAGAAACAATAGTTGGTGGAACCTTATGTAACTCTGTCGTAGCTAAAATGAAAACGACATGAGCTGGCGGTTCTTCTAGGATCTTCAACAAAGCATTAAAGGCCTCGTTGGTTAACATGTGAACCTCATCCAAAATATAGACCGCCATCTTTCCCTGTTGAGGGGGCAAAGAAATTCGCTCCTTCAACTGCCGAACATCATCAATACCACGATTGCTGGCTGCATCCATCTCCTGCACCACATAAGAGTGACCGGCAAACACTTTTTGAGCAAAATCAGAATCTGGCTGAGGCTCTTGCAGATCTTTGTTGCTCTTCTTTTTATCTGAAAAATACATTTCTTCCACTGCTTCTTCGTTGGTCGGATCATTGAGCATGGCACCAATAATTCTTGATGCTGAAGTTTTACCCGTACCTTTAGGACCAGCAAAAAGCAGGGTTTGTGGAAAGCGGCCACCAGTCATCATGGCCCGTAGATTATTACGGACATCAGTCAGATCGAGATCTGTAATTTGGCGGGGACGATATTTAAGATACCAGGACATATTGATGTAAATCTAATTACTATTTAAAAACTCTTTCCCATATTATTGGTTAATAGCTCAAGGTCATTACTGTCG
>CAZMMR010000121.1:0-2150 GCA_964567445.1 uncultured Pseudomonadales bacterium | reverse complement strand
TTTTAAATAGTTTTCTTAAATTATCTGATTATCCAATATTAACTGATAAAGGCAAAATTTCAGCAGAAAAAGCACGGATCAAGGCTGAAAAAGAGTATAAAAAGTTTAGAGTTGAACAGGATAAAAGCTTTAAGAGTGATTTTGACAGAGAGGTTGAGAAGTATTTAAAAGCTGAGGGTGATGATGAGTAAACATCGCAATTTTTTCTTTCATCTTTGAATCTCCCAAAAAGATCCAAATTAAGTTCCAAGGGTTAAAACCTCTGGATAGGCAGTACCTATTCTTCCAACTCAGCAGTTAAAATTCGCTCCAGATTAAATACTCGCTCTGCTTGTCGCAAATGGCAAAAAGCCTCAACTGCCATAAATTCATGACCAGCATAAGTCTGCTGACCAATAAACTGTGGAGTAATAACCCGCTCAGACTTAACATTTTTGCCCTTAAGGTAAGTGATCCTCACCTTAGCCTCATCAGCAATAGCTTGCTCTAGCAAATCCCGTTTACTCTGAGGTTTCTGCTTCAAATCAGCCAAATGATACTGCAAGTCGGTTAAAAATTTAACTACTCGCCAATCCAGCCAAATATCTTTTTTACGCAATGGTTTGGACAAATGCAAATTATTAAATTGAGTGGCTCTGCTTAGGGCCACATATGTCTGACCCGTGGCAAAAGTACGATCGATATCCACCAGCAAGTGGTTAAAACTTTTTCCCTGAGCTTTATGAATAGTAACAGCCCAAGCCAACCGTAGCGGCAGCTGGGTGAAACCACCAACAGTTTTGCGCTCTATACTTTTAGATTTAGGCTGATAAACCGATTTGCTAATGGTCCAAGTGTAAGGGCTAACCCGTGCCCTCGTACCATCATCGGTGGTTATTACAACTAGCGGCTCCTGCCGTTCTTGATCAAATTTAATTGCATTAATCTTGGCTAAAGTCCCATTAACCCAACGTCCGGCGCTATCATTGTTAACCATCATAATTCTAGAGCCTGGTTTTAGCTCTAACTTAACATTAGTTGGAAGAGAACTGCGTTTAAAATTACCACGAATAGAACCAGTAAAAATTTTGGTCTTTCCTGAAAGACTTTTCAGATGATCTTGGTTGATTTGCGCTGCTTTGCGATTAGTGGTGGTAAGAGTAATGACTTCATCTGGCAGATTACTTTTTTCTGTAATCACTCTTTGATTGAGTGCCTGTAGTTGCTCACTGTTAATATCTTTGTTGCGCACTGCATTCAGAAAATTAATAAAGTCTTGTTCGGTTTGACGATAGATTTTTTTCAATTCGATAAACCGTAAATTAGGCTGCGACTCTGTCTTATTTTTACCAATAATTTCTTGCATGACATGAGAAGAGAAAAAATACTCAGTATCATAAATCTGCAACAAATCCTTCTTTTCACTGCCACGAACAACTGGTGGCAGTTGATACAAATCACCAATCATAATTAACCTTACTCCACCAAACGGCCGATCTTGCTTGCGCGCAATGCGCAAGAACTGGTCAATGCAATCTAAAAGATCAGCCCTAACCATAGAAATTTCATCGATTATCAGCAAATCAAGGTTCTGATATAACTGCAACCGCTTAGATTTTTTTTTAACTACTTTTTTTGCTTGATGCTTAACTTCTTCAACACCAACTGCAGGTTTAAACCAAAAAAAAGAGTGGATTGTTTCACCATTAATATTTAAAGCTGCCACCCCAGTTGGAGCCAAAACTGCCACCATTGGCACCGATTGCTTTTTATCGACATCGGATTGGGTAGCATCTGCTTCTTTAAGAAGAGGATTAATTTTACCGTTATACTTAAGCAGTTGTGGATAGTATTTTCTAAAAAACTCAAGCAAAGTTGATTTGCCAGTTCCAGCTCGGCCTGTAATGAGGAGATGCTTATGGCCATTAACCATAGCTTTAATAGTATCTTTAAAGTCTTGGTTAAAATGGAGTTGTTGTAATGGAGGTAGCTTCATAAGATAATTTTTCTTGCAAAATTTAAAAACGATTGCAGACGAGGGTGCAATTTAATTAGCAATTGGCGATAAAGATGTATGTGTAAAGTTTCATGACATTATAAACAAAATTGAGGGGTAAAAAAAAGATAACGCATGCGGTAAACTATTCGGTAGTTATTAAACAAATCCGAAA
>CAZMMR010000120.1:0-2282 GCA_964567445.1 uncultured Pseudomonadales bacterium | reverse complement strand
AACGAGTTGTTAATCCCCTTGAGGCTGATGAAAGAATGGCACTTGCAGAGGTTCTATCCCGAAAAGAGGAGTTAAATGTTTTAGAGTTATTAAGACAAATTAGAAATCCCAAGAATTTACGTTTGATTATAGCTTCTGAAACTGATACTCAAATACAATTTATTAATATTCTTGGGAAAATAGAACATGAGCTAGCAGATCTAGTATGGTTAGCTGAAGAGGAGTTATCTTCGGACTACACATCAGACCATCTACATACAACACAGCGGCTATTTCAATCAATTTACGAATCTTCAGCAGAAACTTTAGGTGATGATGTCAAAGACTCAGTCTATGGCTCTTTAGTTAGAATGTTTAAAGGTTTGTTGGAAATGACAGAAACACTATGTAAAATTGTTGAAAAAAGTATAAACAGTAATCTGATATATAGAGATTTAGAAAAAATTATCACATTAAAACAACGCGAGCTTTTACAGTTATATCGCAAGCTGAAAGGAAGAAAAGACGAGCAGCCATTTAGAGGTTTGACTGATGAGCAAATGAAAATAATCATAGATTTAACTGTTCAGGCGAAAAAAAATGGTAGGAATCACGACCCTGAATTCTTAAGGACAATCCGTGAAATGATTGCAGAATTCAGAAAACAGAATCAGAATTAGTAAGCATTGAAGGATTGTTTTGCTTTCCTCTAATTAGCAGTGATTTATTGTTTTTTCTATTCAAGCTCTTCTCTACTATCTTCGGTCTTATTGCTTGGTAAAATAAGTCCACTATGAAACATTTTGCCTATCAACAGCACCTAGATTTAGTCCTACCTTTGCTTAAAGACTTAGAACAAAGTTTACCTTTAGATAAAGATAAAATTCTGGCTTTGCAAAAAAAACACCACCTTCCCAATGGTAATATGTTGTCTAAAACCGATATTATTGCTGCTTATAAAGGTTTAGCGGGCAGTCATGGCTTGCAGGATTTTCAACCCAAAATGATTCATCAGCTGCGGATGAAGCCAGTGCGAACTGTGTCGGGTGTAGCGCCAGTGACGGTCTTAACCAAACCCTTCCCCTGCCCTGGCAACTGTCTTTTCTGTCCGTCTGACGTTCGCATGCCTAAGTCATATTTAGCCAGTGAACCAGGAGCCCAGCGAGCCGAGCACAACTTTTTTGATCCTTACTTACAAACGTACAATCGAGTTAAAGCCTTGCATGATATGGGGCATCCAGTCGATAAAGTCGAATTAATTGTTTTAGGCGGAACTTGGTCGCATTATCCACAAAGTTACCAAATTTGGTTTATTAAAGAGTGCTTCCAGGCTTTAAATGAGTTTTTGCAACTGGATGAGCGGCATAAGATTCGTGATTACTATCAAGAAATTCAGCAAAAAATTCAAGCTTTAGACAAACCGGCTCTGACTGCTGATCGTAAGCAGAATGAGAAAATTTATCGTAGTTACCAGTTACATGGAGCTCAGACAGATAAACCGTATAACCAGTTAATGCAGGAATTGTTTGTGGAACCAGAAAAAGTGGTGGGCTTAGATCAATATCAAAGCGCCAGTTGGGAGGAGTTAGAGCGGCAGCAGAACAAGAATGAGCAGGCCCAAGCAAGGTGTGTCGGTTTAGTCTTGGAAACAAGACCAGATCTTGTTGATGAACAGGAAGTAATTAAACTACGCCGTTTTGGCTGCACTAAGGTTCAGCTGGGTATTCAGAGTTTAAATGATGACATTTTGCAGAAAAACCAGCGGGGTCACAGTGTGGAACAGTCAGCGCAAGCCATGAATTTATTAAGACAGGCTGGTTTTAAACTACATATCCACTGGATGCCTAATTTATATGGGTCTAATCCGGATATGGATAAGCAGGATTATCTTAAGTTGTTCAAAGATGAGCGCTTTAAGCCAGATGAGATCAAGATTTACCCTTGTTCGCTAATTGAAAGTGCTAGGCTAATGCAGTATTATCAGCAGGGAAAATGGCAGCCCTATTCTCATGACGAACTGCTAGACGTTCTTACTTTTTGCCTGACCCATACTCCGCCCTACTGTCGAGTGACACGGGTGATTAGAGATATTCCTAGTTTTGACATTGTGGCTGGAAATAAAAAAACTAATTTTAGACAGATTGCCCAGCAGGAGATAGACAAGGGTCAGCAACGCTCTCTAAATATTAGAGCTAGAGAAATTAGGCGTCATCGTTTTGATCCAGAAGACATCCGTTATGATCAGATTGAATATCAAACTAGTGTCAGTCGAGAAATGTTTTTGCAGTATTTGGTTCCGGTTG
>CAZMMR010000119.1:0-2337 GCA_964567445.1 uncultured Pseudomonadales bacterium | reverse complement strand
AAAGTCAACCACTGTTTGTAAGTACTGGTCTACAGACTGATTAGTCCGATCTTCAATTACCTCAGCATTATAATCGAAGCCTTGTTGTAAATAGTGATGAATATCATACACATCTCTGCCAGCAATAGTTTTGTTAGTTTTATATCTATCCACTAAAGCTACTAGCTTATTAGCAAACATAGTCTCCTTAGACTGACAAATTGCGTAGCGGTTGATGTCTGGTAGCAACAGTTTTTCGTGCTTATCACCATCGCAAGGAACATCAACAGCGTCAATTTTCAGAGTGTTGCGAGATTGAGCTGGAGCTTCATATTTTAAGAAATATTGGATCGTATTTTGGCTACAATCTTTTATCTCTAAATTGAGTTGGCTAAAAATTGACTCTAATTCTTGTCTAATTTTAGATTGTAACTCCTTATCCTTAATATCAAAGTCGAGGTCAACACTAAATCTATCCAAATAACCCAAAATACTAGCACAAGTGCCGCCTTTGAAAATTAGGTTTTGTGCAAGAAAGTTATTATCAAAGATATTAATTAGCACTCTAAAGATTACAGATTTATGAAGAGCCTGCCTTTTATTACTAGCTAACATAACCGACCTTTCTCTGAACCTGCTCAACTTTATTAAAATCAATTATTTTTTGGTTATCAAAATGGTATTTAGGATTATAGTAAAGTAAATCTGCCACTGCTCTCTCTAAATTAGCCTCAAAATGTCCCCCGACTTTTTTTACACCAATTGTATTATGTAGATACTCAGACTTAAGTTGCCTAGCTTTGTAAGAAACCTTGTTAATATTAAAAGTAGTAGACTTTGAGCTAACAAAAGTAGTGTACTTAACCTCTTGAAAGATTACTCCCCCTCGAGCCAGAACTGTTTCAAGGGATAAATAGCTATAGGTATTTAAATAGGAGAAGCCTAAATCGTAAGAGTCAATATCATCCAAATCCATAGTGGCATAGAAGCCTTTGTGTATTCTTTTTAAAATTTCTCGATCTACAAATCTTTTTAAAGTCATATTTAATGTGTCTTGATTATCAATCCCCCATAATAAAGCCAGATCTGAAGCATGGAAAGTCTTTTTATTCTGAGAAAGTAAGGCTTGGTGTTTGTCCATATTATTTATTCGTTGATGAGTTTGTTTAAAATATACAGTTTTGTATATTTTATTAGAACATAACTTATTTAAAATTGTCAAGCTTAAAAAATGGGGGTTAAGTTCTAGAGAAGATTGAGGTTGCTAATTCGCTCAAAATGCTTTTTATTCCTAGTAACCAGAATAGATCCATGCTCTAGACAGGTGGCAGCAATAAAAATGTCTAAATCCTCTATCATTTGCCCCTTTTGTCTAAGCTTAGCTCTAATTTGGCCAAATCTTTCAGCAATCTGAGCAGTTAAGTTGTGGACTTCATTCAACCCTCGGAAAAAGTCATGAATGATTTTTTTATTCTTCTTTGGTTGGCGACTGTGATAAATTCCTTCGTAAAGTTCAGACAAACAAATAACACTAGAACTGGTTTCTCCTGGTAAATCATTAATTAAATCAACTGTATGTTGCTTACCTCTTAAGTACTCGATGATAACTGAAGTATCTAATAAATAACTAGACATAGATTAGAGAGTAACTTTTTCTGTTCTTGAGTGTTTTTTACCAACATTTGCCCATAGCTCGTCATCATCTAGCTGCGTTCCCTTCAATGCTCCGGCTGTCTTTTTAAGCAAATTGCGCTTGAGTTCTGTTGAGGGGCTAAGTGTTGCAATCCAATGACCCTTTTTAGTAATTCTAATTTTATCTTCAGTTGCTAAAAGCTTCTCAACTTGAGAGAAGTTTCTTCTAAGAGCAGTAATTGGGATGGTCTTAGTCGGGTTAAGGTTAAGAGTCATAGTGTAATTAATTATGTATTTAATTACATGGTTTGTCAAGTGGTTAATCTAAAAACGAAGTAAATTGACCAAAATAGCCCAATTTTGGTCAATCTAACTTGCTAAAATAAGCTAATTTTGGTAATATTGGTTATAAGATTATGATCAATCGCATTCTAGATAATCAGCAAATTAAAGAATTACTTGAGCCCAATAAAGTATTAGTCATCTACGGGCCCAGACGTGTTGGTAAAACTACTAGTTTAATCAACTATCTAAACAGCTTGCCAAAACAAGAACATGTTTATTTTGAAACTGGTGAAGACTCAGAGTTGCTACGAGTGCTAACCTCCCATTCAGTAACTAAAATCAAAAATTACTTTTCGCATTATCGCTTAGTTATTATTGATGAGGCACAGTACATTCCTCAAGCAGGCCAAGCGCTTAAGTTGTTGGTAGATCAAATCCCAA
>CAZMMR010000118.1:0-2337 GCA_964567445.1 uncultured Pseudomonadales bacterium | reverse complement strand
CGCAGAGAACAAACTAAGCTTCTTAATTAGCCTCCTTAATTAATAATATGGTACATACAAAACCGATTCTTCAGCTAAAAAATGTTTGTAAAATCTATAAATTGGGACAGCAGACTATTCATGCCTTGGATTGTATGGATTTCACTATCAATAAGGGAGAGTTTGTGTCTGTCATTGGCCCCAGTGGCTCTGGTAAGTCTACTTTTCTTCAAGTAGCTAGCATTTTAGCCGAACCAAGCAAGGGTAAAATTATCCTTAAAAATAAAAATGTTACCAAATACAACGAGGTAGAGCGATCTAAAATTCGCAACAAAGAGATTGGTTTTATTTTTCAGCAGTTTAATCTATTATCCAAAACCACAGCCTTAGATAATGTGGCTCTGCCTCTTGTTTATGCTGGTGTTAGTAAAGAGCAACGCCACAACCGAGCTAAGAAAATGCTAGAGCAAGTTGGCTTAGGTGAGAGGCTTTTCAACAAGCCCAATCAGTTATCTGGTGGCCAACAACAAAGAGTAGCGATTGCCCGTGCTCTCGTCAACAACCCCAGTATTGTCTTTGCTGATGAACCAACTGGTAATTTAGATTCAAAAAGTGGAAAGGACATCGAAAAACTGCTGGTCGATTTACACAAGTCCGGCCGCACTATTTTAATGGTTACTCACGAAAAAAGATTAGCTAAAATTGCACAGAAAATAATTGAGTTAAAAGACGGAAAACTAGTAGCCGAACACACCCCACCCTATAACAACATCTAAAACTATGAATATTAGAAATACTTTTAACATTGCCATCAAAGCCATTCTCACTAACAAAGTTAGAAGCTTTCTCACTATGCTAGGGGTAATTATTGGCGTTAGCTCCGTAGTGTCATTAATGTCGATTGGTCGTGGCTTGGAAGCTTTTATTACCCAACAGTTCGAAGACCTAGGTTCCAATAATATCTTCATTTCGCCTGGAGAGGTGTTTTCCGAAGACGGCGGCTTTAGCTCCTTTCAAGATCAGGGTTTAAGCGCCATGAATCTAAGTTTTTCTTTTGAAGATGTTGATGAAATTAAGGGGCTGCGCCAATATGTCGATAAGGTTACATATTACAATGCTCAGGCGGATGAAATTAGTTTTTTAAATGAAAATGAAAACATTACAGTTTTGGGCACTAATGCTGATTACAACCAAGTTTTAATTACCGATATGGAAAAGGGGCGCTTTTTTAGCGAAGTTGAGGCCCAAGGTGGCGAACGAGTGGCTATTATTGGCTATAAGATCTATGAAGAACTATTTGGCAACATCGATCCCATTGGCAAAAAAGTAAAAGTGGGAGTTCATAACTTTAAAGTAATTGGTGTTGCCGAAGAACAAGGAGGTGGCGGCTTTGGCGGGCCTTCATTTGATACCTATGTCTATATTCCCTTCGAAACTTTATCTCGCTCCTATGATACCGACCGCATCATGGATATAGCAGTTAAGGCTAGAGAGGATGTGACTGTAGACCAAACCATAACAGCTATCGAAGATAGTTTGCTGAAACGCTATGAAGAGGATGAGTTTAGTGTCTTTGACCAGAGCGAGTTACTTACTGTCATTAATGACATCTTAGGAATGATTACTATTGGTTTAGGAGGCATTGCAGCAATTTCCCTACTAGTGGGTGGCATTGGCATTATGAATATTATGCTGGTGTCGGTAACAGAGAGAACCAAAGAGATTGGCTTGCGCAAAGCTTTAGGTGCCACTCCTAATTTAATTCTTTTTCAGTTTCTGATTGAAGCAGCTTTACTGTCGGTTTTAGGAGGATTAATTGGCCTAGGTTTGGCCTTCCTAGGTTCTTTAGCTCTACAACCATACTTTCCAGCTAAAGTGACGCTAGATGCAATTTTATTATCGTTTGGAGTGTCGACTGTGGTGGGGCTGGTGTTTGGTGCTGCTCCAGCCAGAAGAGCTTCTAAACTGTCTCCGATTGAGGCACTGCGGTATGAGTAGCAGTTAAAATAATACTTGAAAAAGCTTCTATTAGTTTGCTTTTAATTCATTCATCATTCACAACTTTTCCTCAGTCCTGCTATACTAATGTTAATGAAAAACATAAAGCAGTTTATTATTACTGTTACTATCATTATCGGTGGCATTTACCTAGTTTACTTCGCTGGCACTCAAGGCTGGCTGAAGAATACTCCTCTAGCAGGCATTAACTACGAGCAGCTTAACTTCTTAAAAAAAGATAATCTAGATCAAACCAAAGTTCTGTCGGAAAGAGCTAAAAAAACCAGCGAACATGTCCAGCAAGTATTGGGTGATAAGGTAGAAGTTGATGAAAAAGCTGAAGACAAACCACTTCATGAA
>CAZMMR010000117.1:0-2387 GCA_964567445.1 uncultured Pseudomonadales bacterium | reverse complement strand
TTTTTTATCATTCAAAGGCGCTAGCCTTAGAAGCAAACAAAAATATATAACAAACGCTTCGTCAGCAAGCCTTTTGAAAGATAAAAAAACGGCAGGGTAGCTCAGGTGGTTAGAGCGTCGGATTCATAAACCGGAGGTCCCGAGTTCGAATCTCGGCCCTGCTACGAATTAGACCACAGCAAAAAACTTAAGGCTCAACTTTCCTATTCATAATGCAGCTATTCATAACGCAGCGCATTCAAAGCAGAAATGTGAGTCGCTCTTTTAGCAGGATAGAGACCAGTAATAATCCCCACCATTATTGCCAAAAACAAAACTACAAAAATAAAAGTTAAAGGAATTAAAGCTACGTCAAGTACTCCAACCCCTTGGACTAGAGAAAAGACTGATAAACCTAAACTCAACAGCTTGCCAGCAACAAAGCCAAGAACAATTCCCGCTATTCCACCTAACAGTCCCATAGTTAAAGACTCTATCATAAATAACTCACGAACCTCTTCAGATTTCATGCCCAGTGCTTTCATTAATCCCACCTCTCTGGTTCGCTCCAACAAAGAAACAGTTAAAGTGTTGAACATCCCTAGTGATGCAACTAACAAAGCAGCCATACCTAAAAATGCTAAGACTAAGCGGGTGGTACCGAAAATGCTTTCGATTTGAGCAACGGTATCAGTCACACTACGAGTAACATAGCCCATAGCTTCTACCTTCTGGCGGGCAGGCTTTAGTTGTTTTTGAGAGGCGGTAACCAATTTAACTTGATCATAGTTGACTATCCCCAAAGATCTTAAATCGATAAAAGGCACGTATAAAATTGGCACTTGTTCTCCTGGAATAACTCCGACAATTTGATATTTAGTTGGGACTGATTGGGCTTTTTGACTTTCGGATCCCAAGGCTTTACCCATCACTACAAAAGAGCTGGTAAATTCTTGCCCTACTGCTTGATTAGCCTTAATCCCAAGTACACTGAGAGCCGCTTGATTAACCACAACTTTTCTTTTAGCTTCAGAGCCGAAATCCAGTTTTTGAATATCCGATACCCTTGTTTGTGCTGAGACTGTTGCTAACTCAACCCAATCATCACCACTAGCAGAGATGATTGCTTGATTGGCTGAGGCGCTGGCTGCCTCTTGATCCTGACTAGTTACTCCCAGTACTTGACCTGCAACTACCGGCTGTGGCTCAACTTCCATTCCCAGCTGGGCAATATAGCCAGTTTTTTGTTGCTGGGCCCCAAATTCATTAACCACTACTTGATATCCTTCTGCTGTTTTCTGCCATAGATCAACTTTAGTCTTAACCCACTTGCTTAACTTTTCACCCTCATCGGTGGTACCGCCCTGATCAGGCTCAGACCCGCTAAACTCTTCCCCCCAAACTTGGAACCCAGTTAATTGTCCGGTTGGTCGTTTGGTATAGCCAATAATCTTAGAGCTGGTAGTCGGAGCCTGTCTAACCCGTAGCCATACATCCGGCTCGATATTAATAAGCACTTTTTGAATAACCTGAGCAATTTGCCCACGAGTGATAGTCACGCCAGCTACTTTTCCTTCTTCTCTAGCCAGCTGAGCTCTTACTGGTTCCATCTGACTACCATTAGTAGCCGAGCGACTTAAATCGTTACTGTCATAAATCTGGCCTTTAATCGGTTTAATAGCAGACTGTTGCAAATAGCGGCTGGTAACTCCATAAACTGCCATATCAGCCATTGCCTGTTGATACTCAACCCGTCCCACTACCGAAATTAGAGGCAGAGCTTGCTCCACCTCTTGCAGGTTCTGGAATTTACTTAGAGTTTCGTCATCCAGTTTTAATTCAGAATTAGGTTGGGCAATAACATCAGCCTGCTTTAACTCCTCTAACCGAGCCACTCTTGATACCACAAGGTTCTGCAGCCCATAACCAATCGATACTAGAAACACAATCGAGCCAATACCAACTGCCATGCCGCCAATAGTGATTAAACTGCGACTTTTTTTGCTAGCTAAATTCTGCAGCGACAAGTCTATTAAAATCAAACGAGAAATGTCATGTTGACCCTTATTATCAAAGAATTTAATAATCTTTTTATGTTTTTGCTCTAGCCACTGCTGATAACGGATAAATTTCTTCCCGGGTAGCTTAGTTAAAATAAAAATTAAGCCCTGGAATACAAGATAAACAATAATCAATCCAATCAGATTTATCAGCAGCAACAATGACTGTTTGACTTGACTAATGATAACTTTTAATTTTGACATGGTTTTATTTGATAACTGCAACTAACTAGCTAACTCCATTTTTTTAGTTTTAAGATTTTTTAAAATTTCTTTTTTTTCTTGACCTTGATAAACACCCTTAATTCGCCCGTCAAGCATCTCAGCCGCCTTATCAGCATAAGGCAA
>CAZMMR010000116.1:0-2392 GCA_964567445.1 uncultured Pseudomonadales bacterium | reverse complement strand
TGTTAAAGATATTGATTGCGCTTTTAAGCTAATGAAGGCTGATTTAATTAAGAACCTCGACCTCTATTCGACCGGTGCTTTTATCTCTGCTGAGTATTTGTACAAGCTTAAAAAACAAGGTGTGGCTTTTAAACAGTTGCCGGTTAAGCACTTACCGCGCAAACACGGGCAGCCAACTGGGGCGAGTCTGGATGTTATTGTTAAAGCTTTAGCAGATGCCATGAAACTTTATTTAAAAATGAAGTTTAGTTGGAGTTTGTGACATATGTCTCTAGCAACTTCTCAACTTTCAACATCAACTTCTCAATCTTCAACATCGACTTCTCAATTCTCAGCTGGTAAGCAAAAAATTGCTATTATTGGTGCTGGTTTTACTGGTTTGGCTGCTGCTGATGATCTGGTTAATCAAGGGCATCAAGTTAAAATCTTTGAAACTAATGATTATCCGGGGGGGTTGGCGGCTGGTTTTAAAAAGGATAATTGGCAGTGGTCTGTAGAACATCATTATCACCATGTTTTTGCTACCGATAAGCATTTACAAAATTGGTTGGGTCGCTTGGGATTATTAGACAGTTTATTTTATCAAGATACTCAAAGTTATAGTTTTAATCATTTGGGTATGGTGCAATTAGATTCAGCTCTTAGCTTACTCCGTTATCCTCATCTGTCTTTGTTATCTAAGTTGAGAACCGGAGCGGTTTTAGCCTTTTTAAAGTTGTGGCCCTGGGGAAAATTTTTAGAAGGTTGGACTGCCCACAGGTTTTTGCAGATGACTATGGGCCAAGCAGCCTGGCAAGAGTTATGGCAGCCCTTGTTTGTGGCTAAGTTTGGTCAGTTTGCTAGCCAAGTTAATGCGGCTTGGTTTTGGGCGCGCATTTATGCTCGCTCCAAGCAGTTGGGTTATTATCGTGGTGGGTTTCTACAGCTAGCTCAAGATGTTGTGGAGAAGCTGCGGGCAAAAGGAGTCGATTTTTGTTTTAAGACTTCTGTGACTAAAGTATCAAAACATGATGGTGGGGTAAGATTAAACTTCTTACATCAACAGCCCCAAACTTTTGATCAAGTGTTAATGACTGGTTCCAGTCAGCAACTATTGGCTTTAACGGATTCGCAGCTACCTCACTTTTATCAGGAGAGTTTACAGCAGCATCGGACTTTAGCAGCGATGACTATGGTTTTAGAGTTGGATGAGCCATTTTTTAAAGAGGACTTTAAAGATTTGTACTGGTTAAATATTAATCGTACTGATTGGCCATTTTTAGGTTTGGTGGAACACACTAATTTTATTGATTCTGACTACTATAATGATTGTCATCTGCTTTATATCGGCAAATACTTATCGGCGGATGATCCGTTTTTTACTAAAAACAAACAACAAGTGTTTCAGGCCTATCTTCCCTATTTGCAAGAGTTGGCTCAGGATATTAAGGAACATGTGGAAGATATTCATTTATTTAAAGCTCAAGCGGCACAGCCGGTTGTGGGAGTGAATCATAGTCGGCGGTTGCCTGGTTTGCTAACGCCTTTACCTGGTTTAACTTGGGCTAGTATGCAACATATTTACCCTTATGATCGTGGTATTAATTATGCAGTCGCTCTAGGACAGGAAGTAGCCCAGACAATGGTCTAATGTTCATTAAAAGATCCGCGGGCGTAAGCTCGGGGGTGTATCGGGTTTCTGAGTCTTTCTAATTATGCTTAATTTAAGAGTCGTATATACCAAGATTAGCGCCACTTTAAGTCGCTGGTTGGGGTTTAAGGTGGATAAATGGGATTGGCTACTCTTATTTGGTTTTGGATTTTTTTCTTGGTGGCTGATGAGTTTAACCTTTGATTACCAAGATGGGCACTTTTTGATTGTCAGTCATGCTTGGAGTGATTTTGGGGCTCATTTACCCCTCATTCGCTCTTTTTCTTTAGGTGATAACTGGCCGCCTGAGTATCCGCAGTTTGCTGGTCCCCCGATTCGTTATCATTTTTTATTTTATTTTTTAGTGGCTGTTTTGGAAAAAGCAGGTTTAAATTTAGCCTTATCTTTAAATTTATTAAGTGCTATAGGTTTAGTTTTGCTTCTGATTATGATTTATAGTTGGACTCGTTTGTTAACTAAAAAAAAGCAGCTTGCCAGCCGTATGGCTGGTTTGCTAGCAGTTTTGTTATTTCTGTTTAATGGTAGTCTAACTTTTGTTGATTATTTTAATCAGCGGGGCTGGAGCTGGCAGTCTCTAACTGGTATTTTTAAAATAGGTCAGTTTGTTAACTTTGGACCATGGAATGGAGATAAAATTAGCGCTTTTTGGCATTGGAATATTTATACTAATCAGCGTCATTTGCCTTTCAGTTTTGCTTTAGTTCTAGTTGTGCTCTACCCTTTGTTAAAAACACTGCTAAC
>CAZMMR010000115.1:0-2547 GCA_964567445.1 uncultured Pseudomonadales bacterium | reverse complement strand
CATTATACAGGTATTAATTACTAATTAAATTCCTGTTAACTGGGCAAGACCCAAACAAATAACTACTGCCAAAAACCAAAGTTAAAATTTACTATCATTGTCTCTTATTCTCCATATCCAATTCCCAAAACTTTTTTTGAGCCACAAACACTGCTTTAATCAGGCTGAATACAAACAGAGCAAATAATATCTTGACAATTGTTAAAGTAATAACACCAGGCCAGATGGCTACTACCGCAAAGAGCGTAGCCGACATCAGTTTTTGCTCATGACCTCCAACGCCATTATAGCCATGAACATTGTAGGTACCATTAATGACAGCTTTTAACCCCTCATGAACAAAAAAGCCAGCCGTTAACACCATACCTAAAATAAAAAACGGGAGCTGATGAGGGAAAGCAAACATTAAAGCAGCAAAGTTGGCTTGAGTAAACAAGAAATCAAAGAAATGATCCATATAAAACCCCCAAAAGACTAAACCCGTCTTCCTTCTCCGACCAACAGCCCCATCCAAAATATCAGTCACAAATTGGATTAAGATAAAACCGCTATTTGCCAGGAACCACAATTTATTACCTTGAGCTAAATAACCCGTAACCATAGCTAGTATTGCTAAGATTAAGGTGCAGGTAGTGAGGTGATAGGTTTTAATAAAAGAAGGGACGTATTGGGCCCAGCTAGCAATGGGGGGTTTAATAAAATCATCTAACAAAGAAGTTCTTTGTCGCTTATTACCGCTAATATCATCAAGATTGATTGTCATAGTTTCCTTTTAGAAGAACCTACTTTGCTAATTTCTCTCTAAAATACTCCACTGTCTTTCTCAACCCTTGTTTAAAACCAACTTTAGGTGCCCATCTTAGTTCTTTTTGGGCTTTAGCAATATCTGGTTTTCTTCGAGTGGGGTCATCCTTGGGTAGCGGCTGGTAGACAAGATCCTTTTTAGGATCAAGCTTACCGTTAATAGTTTCGTAAATAATTTCTGCAGTTTCCAAGACTGTATACTCATCGGGATTTCCCAAATTAACTGTCTCTCCTTTTTGGGCATCAAAGCTCATCATCCGCAAAACGCCTTCCACCAAATCAGTCACATAACAGTAAGAACGAGTCTGAGAGCCATCACCATACACTGGCAGTTTTTCTCCGGCTAAAGCAAACTTAATAAAATTGGGAATTACCCGGCCATCATCGATATCCATTCTTGGGCCATAGGTATTAAAAATACGGATAATGCGCGTATCCATTTCCAGATCTCTAAAGTGAACACCGCAAATTGTTTCGCCCAGTCTTTTGGCTTCGTCATAGCTAGAGCGGACACCATTAGGGTTAACATGCCCCCAGTATGTTTCTGGCTGTGGATGAACCTGAGGATCACCATAAACTTCACTGGTGCTGGCAAACAGAAACCGAGCTTGAGGATGATAGACCATTAGATAATCAAGAAGTTGGTGAGTAGCCCAAGTGTTAACCAAATAAGTTAAGCGGGGATAGTGTTGATAGCGTTCTGGACTGGCCGGGGAAGCAAAATGAAAAACCAAATCGATATTGACATCATCATGATTAGGTAAATAGTTTTCCGGTGGCTGATTAACATCGGCTTCGATAAAAGTAAAATTGTCTGCCTTGGCACCAGCACCATCTTTTATTAGCTCGAGATTGTCTTTGCTACCAGTGAAAAACTTATCAACCCCAATGACATTAGCATCTCTTTTTAGCAATTCCTCACTTAAGTGGGAGCCAATAAAACCCGCTGCTCCGGTTACAATTGCTGTTTTATTTTTAAAATAATTTTCTCTCATAAATTATGGCATTGGTTAACAAATGTTTACTTAACAAAGGTCACGAGCCTAGTAAACTTTCCTCATTCTAA
The DNA here is from genome assembly GCA_964567445.1 of uncultured Pseudomonadales bacterium. Taxonomy (GTDB): domain Bacteria; phylum Patescibacteriota; class Microgenomatia; order UBA1400; family PJMF01; genus CAZMMR01. The sequence goes on along the minus strand of CAZMMR010000115.1, from coordinate 677 downwards.
CAAACTACCGACTGATTATATAATAGGGACTAATGCCAGCCAAACAGAAACTCAAAGTTAAACTACCATTAATATTTTTTATCATTGCCGCTGCTTTCATATTACGCTTGGTTTTTATTAACCACTCCTTTTGGTTAGATGAAGCAGCACAAGCTTTAGAAAGTAGCCGGCCTTTATCCGAGCAATTTAACATTATTCCCGACTTTCAACCACCGCTCCTACATCTTATTTTACATTTTGCTTTGTATCTTTCTAATCAAGAATGGTGGCTAAGACTAATTGGGGCCTTAATTCCTGGCCTTATTACTATTTATGCTACTTTTAAATTAGGGCAGCTGCTTTTTACAAAAAAAGTTGGTGAGTGGGCTGCTTTTCTGGTGGCAATTTCCTCTTTTCATATCTTTTATTCGCTCGAACTTAGACCTTATAGTTTGGCTGCCATGTTCGCCCTTCTTAGTTGGTGGTTGTTGGTCAGAATTTGGATTAAAATGGTTGATAAACAACAACGAAGAAGCGACTGGTGGTTTTACACCATTGTCACTGTTTTAGGTCTCTACAGCACCTATCTCTATCCCTTTGTCATTCTTAGTCAATTGTTGATGACTGCTGTTTTATACCGAAAGCAGTTAAAGCAGTATCTGATTAAATTAATGGTGGCAGCTGTAGTATTTTTACCC
>CAZMMR010000114.1:0-2575 GCA_964567445.1 uncultured Pseudomonadales bacterium | reverse complement strand
ACAGCATATGTTAGAATCTGAGTGGAGGTTCAATCACAGAAACACGCTTTCTGATGATTTAAAGGAGCTCCTTCGAACTAGTCAACTGGGCAAGACCCAAATATATTCTAGAATAGCCATATGAAAGCCTACATTACTTGTCCTGTCAGTCACACCCAAGAGCGTCTGAATTTATTGCCAATGATTAAAGAGCAAACTCAGGCAGCTGGCATTGATCCTTTTGTTTTTAAGATCGGTGGCACTGCTCGGGAAATATTTAACCGCGATTACCAGCAGCTTAAGACCGCTGATTTAATTATCGCCGAAGTGTCCGAAACTAGTCACGGTGTTGGTATTGAAATTGGCCTATCATACTGTTTGGGCTTAAAGCGAATCTTACTTATCGAACACGGGCAACATGTAACTAAATTGGCCCAAGGTATGCCAGATACCACTGTTATTCATTATCAAGATCAAGCTGATTTAAAACAAAAACTACAACAGATTCTATCTTCACTTTAGTCCCATCAACAAGCCTTCCGCAATTACTGTAATACTGGTTACAGTAATTTTTTGTTATAACCTTCATACTAAAAATCAATAAGAGTTATTAATTACCAAAATAATTATGTTAAAACCTAAGCAAAAAATTCCCATGGACATCGTAGTCAAAGACAAAAATGGCAAAGAAGTCACTTTACAGGAGCTAATTAAGCAGCCCACCGTACTGTATTTTTACCCCAAAGATAATACCCCAGGTTGTACCTTGGAAGCCCAAACTTTCCAGCAATTATGGCCACAAATCAAGGAGTTAGGAGTTAACCTTTTTGGCATTAGTAAAGATTCACCGGCTTCTCACCGCAAATTTGCTAAAAAACAAAATATTAAGTTTAGTCTTTTATCTGACCAAGAACATCAGTTACAAGAAGCCCTTGGAGTGTGGCAAGAAAAAAGAATGTTTGGTAAGACTTATATGGGCACAGTTCGCTCCACTTTTGTGGTAGATGAGGACGGGCAAATCCTAAAAGTTTGGAAGCGAGTAGCACCTAAAGGCCATGCTAGGGAAGTCTTAGATTATCTAAAGCAAGAATTTGCTTAAAAATCTGCGTTTTACTGGCTAAAAATTTAAAAGTATTATAGCCAATTAAAACACTGACTTTATTTCTTTTTGACCAGTATTACCTGTTCTGGCATAGCCAACTCAATATCCTCTTGTTCTAGATTTTCTAGAATAGAGAAATTAATTGCTTCTTTATTACTGGCTAGGACTTCATATTCACCGCTTAAAATATAGTAGGTAATGTCGAAGACATAACCATTGTCGCCGATTTGTTTAAAATAAACGCGGCTTATCTCTGTATTTTCTTGTTTCTTAATAATGTCTTCAATAATCGGTTTAACTTTTTTAAGCTTTCTCAGCGGTGTATTAAGGTTAATTTGAATTTGGAAGGTGTCTCCCCTTTTTTGCATGCGTCGGTAGTTTTTAATGCGTGACTCGATTAATTCCCGGTTGGAAATAATTAACTCCTCGCCACTTAAAGTCTTGAGCCGAGTCGAACGCAGACCAATTTCCTGGACAGTTCCCGAATCATCGTCTACCACAATGTAATCGCCAACGGTGAAAGGCTTATCAAAAGAAATAGAGATAAATGACAGCACATCTTCTAGCAAACTTTTAACTCCAAAAGCAACAGCGATACCGGCTACTCCCAAGCCTCCAATTAAAGTTGAGACGCTGTAGCCCAAATTTTCTAAGACTAGAATGCCGGCCACAATCCAGATTAAAATCTGGCTGACAGTGCGCATGATAATCAAAACTGATTGGTCTACTTTTTGTTTTTGCTCTTGTTTCTTTTCGATAAAGCGCTGAAAGCCCTCGCTTACCAACTGCGAGAGACCACGGGTACCATAAAAAGCAAAGATAATCATAAGAATAGGGTGCAAAATGTTTTGCCATGATGTTGGTGGGGGAGCAAACTCCAGGCTAATAAAAAGAGCTAGAATAAAGTAGAAGGGTAGATTGAGTGAGTTGATGACATCAAATAAAATATTGTCGATGTGGGTGGGAGTGACATCTGCTATCCGATCTGCTTGAGGGAAAACGATCTTACTAATGAGGATTAGAACAGCAAAGATAATAGAGAGGATGGCAAACAATTGGAACAGATAGGTCCAGTTAACCATGGCCGAGATTTGAAGAAAAGTGAGCGGTGAGTTAGTAAACATAATTGATAAGAACTAAAGCTAATTAACTATAGTTAGGCGTTGGTAGCTGAGTTGCTTGCTCTGTTTGCGATTGGTTGCTGTTTCTTTTGGCTATGGGCAGTATCCGCCTGCTTTTTATCGACTTCCTCTTTTTGGCCATGGGTAGCGCCTGCCTGCTTTTTACTGGTTTTCTCTTTCTGTTTGTCATTATCATCTACGTCTAAAGGAATTTTTTCTTGCAGCCAAGCAGCGGCTTTTTCGTATAAAGTGAGTTCAGGCTTTTCGTTTAAGAGTACTTCCGATAACACTAAGTTAATAATTTCCTGGTTTTGATTAGCCAGTAAAACTGTTACTCGGCCTGGAAAACGAATGGTTTCTATCTGCAGTAGTT
>CAZMMR010000113.1:0-2621 GCA_964567445.1 uncultured Pseudomonadales bacterium | reverse complement strand
CTTAGCCACCAATATCTACTCGATCAGTTGGATAATATAGTGACTAATGAACGTTTTGGCTACAGTCAATTTAAACAAGGTAAAACCTGGGAAATCGAACACACCTCTCCAAACCCTAACAAAGCCATGCATCTGGGGCATCTACGCAACAATGTTACTGGTATGGCAGTTAGTAATTTGGCAGAAGCAGTGGGAGTGAAAGTGATTCGGGAGGCAGTTGATAATAACCGCGGCATCGCCATCGCCCGCTTAATGTGGGGTTATCTTAAGTTTGCTCGTAAAGATAAAGAAACCATGACCGATTTAAATTATTGGTATCAACATCAAGATGAATGGCAAACACCAGAGTCTGCTGATCTTAGACCGGATAAATTCGTTGATCGGCTTTATGTACAAGCTTCGCAGGATTTTAAAAAAAGTAAAGAAACAGAAGCAAGGGTACGGCAGATGGTGGTGGATTGGGAAAATGAGGATAAGCAGACTTGGGCTTTGTGGGAAAAGGTAATGGCATACTCCCACCAGGGACAGCAACTGACTCTGCAACGGCTGGATAATCACTGGGATCATGTCTGGCACGAACATGAGCACTACCAACAGGGCAAGGACTTGGTTGATTTAGGGTTGCAAAAAGGAATTTTTCGCAAGTTGGAAGATGGGGCTATATTAACAGATTTAGCCGCATACGATTTGCCAGATACCATCCTTAAAAAATCAGATGGTACAGCCCTTTATATTACTCAAGACTTAGCCTTAACCAAAATGAAACAAGAGAAATACGATGCTGATAAAATGTTTTGGGTAGTGGGTCCTGAACAAAGCTTGGCTCTTAAGCAAATGTTTGCTGTTTGCGATCAGTTGGGTGTGGCAAACTATGATGACTTAGTCCATTTAGATTATGGCTATATGAGTATTAAAGACCAAGGTAAGATGAGTTCCAGAGCTGGTAATGTGGTTTATATCGACGATTTAATCGATGAGGCCAAGAGTAAAGTTTTAAAAAAGATGGATCGATCTGGTTTATCACAATCAGAAATTGAACAGTTAGCAGAGTTGGTGGCTGTGGGTGCTGTTAAGTATGCCATTTTAAAGGTGGGACGAAGAACTGATATGGCATTTGATTTCGAGACAGCACTTAGTTTAGATGGCAACTCCGGACCTTATTTGCAGTACACTCATGCCCGAGCCAATTCTGTTTTAACTAAAGTTAACAACAGCAGTGATTATGAGCTTAATCCTGATTATGAATATCAGTTAGAGTCGGAAGAAGTGGCTTTATTGCGACATTTATACCAGTTCCCTGAGGTTGTTGTTTCTGCTTTAGAAGATTTTGAGCCAAGTGCTGTGGCAACGTATTTACACCAGTTAGCTCAGAGATTTAACCGCTTTTATCATCACCATCAAATTATTCAAAGCAATGTAGCAGCACAGCAGTTAAGATTAGCAATAACTAAAGCTACTCAGACGGTATTAGCTAATGGCCTCAGAATACTGGGTATTAAAGTGCCAGAAAGAATGTAGTTACAGTTCTTGTTAGATATGAAATTTGTGCTCAAAAATTCTAAATATCTGTCATTGTTGTTCGTAGCTTTATTAGTGGTGATGGGGCTTTTCACTCGATTCTACCGCTTTGGTCAAATTCCCACTGGAACTTATTGGGATGAAACTTCTATGTTGGCTGAAGCTCGCAGCATTGCCGATCGTGGCCTGGATACTCATGGTAACCATTGGTTACAGCCAATTTTTCCCGCTTATGGTGACTATAAATTGCCAGTTTATATTTGGCTAACATCACTGACGGTTAAAATGTTTGGGGCTAGTGCTGTTGCGGTTCGTCTACCTAGCGCTATTGCTGGCATAGCAACCATTATAGTGGCGATTGCTTTAGCCCATCGACTTTTGAAAAAAAAGAAGCTAGATCTTATCCTAGTCACGTCTGTTTTTTTAGTTTTTTTACTATCTCCGTGGTCTATCCAATTTTCTCGAACGGGTTTTGAAGGACATTTGGGGCAGTTGCTATTAGGCTTGGCTGCCTATTTTGCCTTGAGTAAAAGTAAGCTAAAACGATTAGTCTTATCGCAAATGGTAGCTGCGGTCGCTACCTATACATATTTTTCCGTGAGGTATGTGTGGCCAGTGCTGTTTGTGGTTATTGTTTTGGCCCAAATTATTTCTAGAAATCAAAAAAAGAAGAATCTTCAGCCTAGTAAATGGAAAAATATGATCTTAGAATTTAGCTTGATGGCAACTGCTCTTTTGTTATTTTTCGGATTTCTTCAGCCTTTGCTTAATCATAGTTATTATCAATCAATGCAGTCTTTGCGTCTAAGTACCAATTCAGTTTTTAATGCTCAGGATTGGGCGCTTCTTTCTAATCAATTGCGAAAACAAGCTGGTAATTCTTTTCTAAGTCGCATCTTTTATCATCGTTATTGGTTTTTAATTAGAGCTGTCCTCATAAATATTAGCGACCACTTAAATCTTAACTTTCTGTTTTTAACGGGAGATAGCAATCTGCGACATGGGACAGGTTTACATGGCTTGTTTTTATTGCCGATGGTAATACCTTTTATTTTTGGGTTGTGGAGTTTAGCGAAAAAGCATTGGTTAGAGCTGATTATTAT
>CAZMMR010000112.1:0-2622 GCA_964567445.1 uncultured Pseudomonadales bacterium | reverse complement strand
GTTAAATTAGCTAAATAGCTTTCAGAAACGTTAGGAATGTCATTGGTTAATTCTTCTGGACCCAACCTAGTATCCATAACTTGGGCATCATGTTCACTGATGTGAACCGAAGTCATAAGATCATTTTTAACCAGGCGATCAGAAACTACAATCGCGTCCTCATAGCCCAAACCATCAAAAGAAGCATATGCAATCAATAGATTAGCGCCTAGAGCCAACTCTCCTTGTTCCGTAGCTGGACCATCAATTATAAGATCTCCTTTTTGAACATGATCTCCGCTACTAACTAAAGGACGTTGTGAATAACTAGTGCTCTGAGAAGTGCGAAAAAACTTAGAAAGATGATATGTTTCTAAGCCATCGTGGTATTCAATGTTTTCAAACTCACTGCGCTCTTTATCCTTTTTAGCGCTCTCAATCTCGCTCTTATTAACTTTAATTACAACTTTACTACCATCAACATATTCAACGTCACCACCGTGTCGAGCCACTACAGTACGATTCATAGCTTGAGCTACTACTGCTTCCATACCTGTTCCCACCACTGGTGAAGCTGCCTTAATTAAGGGCACAGCCTGACATTGCATGTGGCTACCCATTAAAGCACGGTTAGCCTCATCATTAGCAATGAAGGGAATTAAAGAAGCTGATGTCCCCACTACCTGGCGAGGGATGACATCGATATAATCAATTTTATTGACAGGCCCTTCCTGAAACTGATTATCATGCCGATAAGCTACCCAATCATCAGTAATAAAACCTTCGTCATCCATATTAACTTCAGCATGAGTAATCTTGTAATCTTCTTCCTCATCGGCAGCCATATAGACGATTTCGTCAGTCACCTTCATCTTGCCGTTTTTCTCCTTTACTTTACGATAAGGAGCTTCTAAAAAACCAAATTTGTTAACGTGGGTATAAAGAGCTAAATAAGTCACCAAGCCAATATTCGGACCTTCAGGTGAGCGCACTGGGCAAATTCTAGAATACTGCGAAGCATTAATGTCACGCATCGAAAAAGCTGCTCTTTCTCTGGTTACACCACCAGAACCTAGTACCGACAAACGACGTAAGTTATCAATTTCAGCTAAAGGATTAGTTTGATCTAAAATTGCAGATAAACGGTTGCGGCGGAAAAACTGAGAGACCGTAGCTATTAAAGGTCTAGCATTAACTAAAGCAGAGGGGGTTAAACTGGAGTCTGTCTTGGTGAGAGACATCTTTTCTCGAATCGATCTTTCTAAACGAATTAAGCCAATTCTAAAAGCTGTATCTTTTACCAACTCTCCGATGCGACGGACACGACGGTTGCTTAGATGATCGATATCATCAACTTTACCCTCGCCATTCTGTAAAGCAATCAAGTAACGGACGGAGTGAATAATGTCTTCCCTACTCATTACTGTTACATCTAGATCAACATCAATTTTTAGACGGCGGTTAAGCTTATAACGACCAACTCGACCCAAGTTATAACGCCTCTCATCAAAGAAGTGAGTCTTAAAATAATCACGAGCTGTTTCAAGAGTAACCGGCTCTCCCGGTCTTAACTTTTCATAAATTTCAATTAGTGCCTCATCTTTATTAGAAGTGTCATCTTTTGCAAGAGAATTAACTAACAAGTTATATTCATCATCCTTACTCACTTCTTTATAAAGTTCTAAAATTTCTTCATCTGATTCCACTCCTAAAGCTCTTAATAAAACAGTGATAGGCATTTTGCGACGCCGGTCAATTTTAACCGTCATGACATTGCGACGGCTGATACCAAGTTCAATCCAGGAACCACGCAGTGGGCGTAATTCTGCCATATAATATACTTCTCCTGTAGATTTGTACTCTTCGCCAGAGAAAAACACACCTGGGGAACGCACTAACTGTGTGACAATACCACGCTCGATACCATTTACAACAAAAGTTCCAACTGGAGTCATTTTAGGAATATCACCCATAAAAACATCTTGGGTTCTACGTTCACCAGTTTTTTTATTAACTAGAGTAGCCTCAACATAAAGAGCTGTCTCATAAGTGAGATTTTTGTCTTTAGCTTCTGTTGGGGTAATTTCAGCTTCTTCAAAACGATGTTTACCAAACTTTAATAACCAATTTTTACCAGTATAATCTTCGATGCCTTTGCCAGCGTTGACTTGATCTAAAGAGCTCTTAATGCCCTCACTTAAGAATTTATCATAGCTTTCTTTTTGCAATGCAATTAAATCAAGCTCGGGTAAGACTTGTTTATCTTTACCCCAATATTGTCGTTGGCTCTGTGGCATGAAAGCTCCTTTTTATAATCTAGTTACTTTAACAAAAACGGACGCATAAAACCAAGACTAGTGTCTTTAGTCTTGACTAAGTTGGCTGAAAGGTTACTTTTGAGAACTCACTTATGCGCGATTTCAAGTTAAGTTAGTTTAGTAATATCCCGGTCTGTAAATTAAGCCTGAGTCGAAACTATGATTATAAATTGAGAGTGACAAAAAACATAGCCTCAATTTAGGCTTGTTACATAAAAGCGTATTTTAACAGTCCTGCACGGGTGGTGCAAGTGTTAGATTATACATGAAAAGTAAATACTAAAATACATTTTACCCATTTGGCAGATTGGCCAGTGATGAAAGT
>CAZMMR010000111.1:0-2705 GCA_964567445.1 uncultured Pseudomonadales bacterium | reverse complement strand
GTATCGCTGGATCTACCTAAAACAGAAAAGTATTCCTGACCATAGCTACCCATTTTAAACGGCAAAAAAGCTCGATCGTGGTTGCCAAACAGATCATAGACCGGAGCATCCAGTCCAGACAACCATCGATGGTAGCCTAACCAATCCTCTTTTTGCCCAGTGGCAGTTAAGTCTCCTAAACCAAAAATGACATCAGGTTTAAGGCCGTTCAGAGCCTGCTGAGTCTTGATGGCAATGGTCTTACTAGGAGCACCTAGATCGGTTTCCACTTGCAAGCCATTTCCCTTAATGTGAAGATCGGCGAAGAAAGCAATACGCATGATATGGATTGTCAGTTAAAAAGAGTGCTCTGTCAATAAAGATAGCGTCTGACCCCTAACAGTTTTCTGGTAATTTGGATTTATGAAGGGTTTTTGATATAAAAAGAGGCAGTGCTAATTGTTAAATATAAGTAACTGCCTCTTTATGAAAATTCTGCCCAAAATTACACAAATAGTCTAGGGTCAAATTTTGCCACTTATATACCCTTGAGTCTCTTCAGCAGTAGGATAATGAACATTAGTGCAAAAATAATGATAACGCAAGATTTCCTGCGCATCTTTAAGAATGGGGGTAAGAATCGCATCAATTGCCACTTCCGCTCGATGCAGTCCTGTTATTATTAAATAATGATCATGCCAATCAATTTTTTCAACAACTCCATTTTTGTTAGCAAAATGCTGATGTATGAGCGAGTTAAGTTTACTTTGCCACTCATTACTAAAAGACACACCCTCCCTAGAAGTAAAAATGGTCCAAAAACGCATACGAGAGCCATCTCCCCCACCAAGACTGGAAGACATTGTTAAATCCGGAGTTGAAGTTTCTTCATCATCCTGATCCATCAATGCCAATTGCACATGCATTTGGCATTCTTCTAAACACAGAGTTGCCCACTGTCGCAGATGATCGGCTTCAAAATAAAACTTTTGCAAAAGTTGATAAGCTGGAATTAACGGCGTGTGCGCCAAACGAAACAGTAGTCGTTTCTTGTCTGCCAAAGAAGTGTTTTCAGAAAACAACCTTAGTTCTACTGCCACTAACTCATTCTGAGCAAAGGCACCACCATGATCTAAATCATGATAAGCTACATACTGCTTGGCAATCTTTGAAGTAACATGAGTGTGCCGTGCCACGGGTGTCACATTGCCACTTTTTGCTAATGAATCAGACATATATCAAGATATAATAACCACAAAAGACTCTTTTATCAACTAGAAAATTGCGGGTTCTATGGAAATTGTGGGTGCTTGCAAAACAACTTAAAAGCTATACATCTATTAGGCCTACCGCTCAGGAAAATACAAGGTTATTTTTTTCTCAAAATATAATAAAATAGCAAATAATGACAGACCATTTTCAAGATAAACAAATAGACGACAAGTTCCAATCCAGCCGAATTAGAACTTGCTTAGTTAGTTTCCCAGGCGAAATGCTAACTTTTGTTAAGCAAACTGACTCCGTTCGTTTGTCTCGCTTTTCCCGATGGCTACCACTCTTGCTCTGGCGCTGGTACTTTTTAGTTAATCCTAGTTTAGAAACTAGCCCATACCTGTATCTTAAATGGTGTCATCAATTAGAAGATTGGCCACAAGACAGATTTTTTTTCTTAGAAGCTCAAACCAAAGTCAAGAAAAAAGAAATTGCAGTTGATTTGCAAGTTGATTTAATTAATTTTGAGCAACAACCCCTTTTGCTTGATATTAGTCGCCACCAGCAAGGGCAAGAAACTAATTTTGATTATGGAGAAAACTATCAGAATTTGGTAACAAAATTTGCCAAGCAATGTTCGCAGTTAGACCCATTACAAACAACTCAATTTATTGTTCGCGAACTATTAACATCTTTTTACCATAAAGATCAAGCTATTAACGACAGTTTCACCAAAGCTGAATGGTCGCAATTTTGGAACTGGAGCTTTAAGAAAATGCGCAAGCAGGAATTTCTGTCATCAATTGATTTCTCCGATCGACTCATACATCAAATTAGGCAAGTCTATTCTGATTTTGCACTAACCAATGACGAAATAATACAATACGAAACTGAAGGTGGATTTTCTGGCATTCAGTTTCACCAAAATTTTTTATTATGGTTAAAAATCGGGTCGTATTTTATTTTGCCTTTATCATGGTATCTGCATCTAGTCGCTCCTGTATTTACTAGTCGGCAAAATTTTGAACACGATATTAACGATATTTTAGATAACTACTGCCAAGACCCCACTCCTCTGCTCACGCCTTTTGACAACATAGCCCTTACTAATTTTGGGTTAAGTGTATTAAACAAAAACATCTGGAGCTAAATTATGGCACTCAACATTTCAAATTCAATTAAAATCAATCAAGTTAAAGTGGGGCGTAACGATCTTTGTCCTTGCGGCTCGGGAGAAAAATATAAAAACTGTTGTCTCCTAAAAAAAGACTCACCGCAACCAACGCGCACACAATCTAAAACTGGCATTGGAGACATCGAGCGCATATCAATCTGGCTGGAAGAACAAGCTTGGTTTTCGTGGCATTTACGCACTTGTTTTAAATATTTTGGTATTCAAGATACTACTGTTACTCCAGATACCTTACAAGAAATTATGGAGTTTGTGATTTTTGATGCTCCGGTCGGGCGCCTAACCCCACTAGAGCTATTTGTTGCCCAAGCTGATCTGAGTC
>CAZMMR010000110.1:0-2741 GCA_964567445.1 uncultured Pseudomonadales bacterium | reverse complement strand
TAAAAATTATGATCAAACTGCACGCTTAAGTGAGTAATGGTAGGGGTGCAGTCCATTCCAATATATTTGGACAATATTTTTTTGATGCTAAAACGGATGACGTTAGGGAGTTTTACAGAAATAAGGGAAGGTATAAACCCTGATTATAAGTGGAATTTTTTTTTACAAAAAAATTGCCAAAATCGATAGCACCGATGGCCAACACTTTAAGCTCGATTTCCACCAATAGGGAGTATGTGGGTTGAGAATCACAGTGTCCTAATAACTAAAAGAATGCCAGGGTTAATTGAATGGAGAACGCAACAAATGAAACACTATAAAAAGCTGGGGTTTAATTTACTGTTAATACAAATTAATTACAACTCTCATTGCTTGCGGTTATAAGGCAAAATCATTTCCTGTAGCGATTATTTTCACCCAAAGCTTTAGTGTCTCAGTGGTTATTCAGGGGGTTAACTCTTGGTTGTAAAGTGTGACTGGAAGGTAGAAATAAAGATATGCTAGAATTATGTTCACAGCTAATAAGACTGCTTAATAATAAACTTTGAAGGTGTTTGCTAGTTTCTATAAAAAGTAAAACAAAAAAGGTAAACAATCAAATTTATTTTAGAAAAAAAATTAAAAGTAATTGAAAGATTTATCAATGAACATTCTTATTAGCGGTGGGGTAGGTTTTATTGGCACAAATACCGCTCTTTATTTTTTAGAGAAAGGTCATAACGTTTGCTTGGTTGATAATTTTTCAAGAAAGGGTGCCTCTCACAACGCTGCCTCAATTCAGTCCCAGTATCCAAGAGCTAGGATTATAAAATCTGATATATCTCAAAGTCACAATTTTCTAACTGAGTTAAAAAAAAACACAATTAATTATTCATCTGGCTGCACAGACAGCAGTAACCACTTCAATTAAGAAGCCTCAACTGGATTTTAATAACAACTTACTATCTAGTTTTAAATTATTAGAAGCTGTTAGACAAAATGCCTCTGAAGCAACTGTTATTTTTGCTTCAACAAATAAGGTTTATGGTGATTTGGGCGATCATCTTTTGAAAAAAGATGAACACTTAAAAAGATATCTTAACTTAGATTATCCTCAAGGAATTGATGAATCTCAACCCCTAGAGTTTATTTCCCCCTATGGTTGTTCTAAAGGAGCAACTGACCAGTATTTTCTTGATTATGCTAGGATTTTTGGATTGAAAACAGTTGTTTTTCGCCAATCTTGCATTTATGGCCCATTCCAGATGGGGGTTGAGGACCAGGGTTGGCTGGCTCATTTCTCTAAACAGTTTTTATTAGATCAACCAATTACAATTTATGGAAATGGCTATCAAGTTCGGGATTTGTTGTTTGTTCAAGATTTGGTCAAAGCTTATTGGTCAGCTTATCAACAAATTGATAAAGTTGCTGGTCTAGCTTTTAATATTGGTGGTGGGCCAGATAGTGCTGTTTCTTTACTAAATGTTATCGAAACTTTAAGTGAGTTGGTTGGTAACCACCCAAGAATTAAGTTTGATCAAGCTCGTTCAGGTGACCAACAGTACTTTGTATCAGATAACAGCTTGCTCAAAAATAAACTGGGATGGCAGCCGACGACAGATTTTAGGACTGGACTTTCAGCTTTGATTGATTGGCAAAGACAATATTTAGGCTTGTAAAATTCCTTTTTAGGACTTTTAATTATTCTTAAATTTTTTCTAGCTACTTTTTATATTTTCAATACGCTGTTTTGTTTGCTTCTATTTTATAAAAATACGCATTGGCTGAGTTCAGTCTGTCCAAATCCTTAACGTCAAACCAGTTGTAAGTCTAACATGAAGTAGCTGAATCTTGTTAACATAGCTTCTGTGCTTATGTGATTAGCTGATTGAACTAAAAGTGTTCTAGAAAATTTCCTAAACATCATTACTTCAATGCAGATAAAAGGGAAGAAGTGCGAAGCTTTACTTCATATGCAATTTTATTCTTACTTTCTTTTTTCCGAATAAAGGTTTGTCGCAAAGTGATTCCCCCAATACAAGCCCATGGGTCTGATAAAATGAAATAATATTTCTGAAGGATACTTTAGTTTACCTGCTAATAAAACTTTCAGAGTTTCAAGATGCAAATCCATTCTAGTCACGTCGTAAAGCAAATTGATTAAACTATATCTGACCCGTAGATCTTTCCATCCTAGGCCTTCATTTGAGGCTCGGTTAAAGAGTGACCGGATTGTTTTATATGAGTGCGCATGGAGTACAACGGCAGATTCCTCATAAACTATCTTAGGCTTGTGTGCCCAAGCTTTTTTCTGAAAAACATTATCGTCGTTATATCTCGCTCCTTCAAAACCTGTTTTTCTCCAAAGATCTTTGGTAAAAGCGATGTTAAGCCCAGAAAATCCCCAGTCGCCTTCATCAAAATGGCCATACTTTTTATAAAAGCCTTTAGCTTCGGAGGTGAAATAAAGTCTGTAATCTCTTTCCCAATAAAAGAAATCTGGATGATGAGGAGAGTCATCCTCAGGGCATTGGACTTCACCCTGGACAATATCGGCTTTGCCATCGATTAATGGCCGGGCTATGTTTTCGAGCCAGTGATCGTTTGCTGGTAAAGCATCAATCGACATGGTGACCAGGTAATCTCCTGAAGAGATCTGGCAAGCCATATCTCTGGTAGAAAAGTAATCACTTGAAGAAATATTGCTTGCTAGATCATTGAATATTTCTTGAGGATAATCATCCCTTGAAAGACGGAGTGTT
>CAZMMR010000109.1:1647-2743 GCA_964567445.1 uncultured Pseudomonadales bacterium | reverse complement strand
TTAAGAAACCAACAAAATTATGGATAAACGCTACAACCACCAAGAACACGAGCAAGACATTTATCAGCTATGGGAAAATGCCGACGCCTTCAACCCCGACAGCTATAAGCCAACTACTGGCGATAGTTTTAGCATTATTATGCCACCCCCCAATGCTAATGACCCTCTTCATATTGGTCACGCCATGTTTGTGACTTTAGAAGACGCCATGATCCGCTATCACCGCATGTTGGGCGATGACACAGTCTGGATCCCCGGTACCGACCACGCTGGCATCGAAACTCAATATGTATTTGAAAAGAAACTTAAGAAAAAAGGGCAGTCTCGTTTTAACTTTGACCGAGAAACGCTCTATCAAAAAATCTGGGAGTATGTCCAAGACAATTCAAGCATTGCTGTAAACCAAATTAAAAAACTGGGAGCCAGCGCTGACTGGAGCCGTTATAAATTTACTCTCGATAAAGACATCGTTAACAACGTTTTAGATACTTTTGAAAAATTGAATGAAGACGATCTAATCTACAGAGCCAACCGCTTAGTGAACTATTGCCCTAAATGTGGAACAGCTTTTAGCGAATTAGAGGTGGAGCACACCCAACAAACCACCAACCTTTATTATTTAAAGTACGGACCCCTAACAGTAGCCACCACCAGACCAGAAACAAAATTTGCCGACATTGCTCTAGCAGTCCACCCAGACGACCAACGCTTTCAAGAATATGTGGGTCAAACCATAGAATTTAAAGGCTTATTTACCTCTTACCAGCTACCAGTTATTGCTGATGATTTTGTTGATCCTGAATTTGGTACGGGCGTAGTTAAAATCACCCCTTACCACGATCCTAATGATTTTGAGTTTTGGCAAAAACATAAGGAGGAAATCCCCCATCAACCACAGAAAGTGGTTAACTATGAGGGAAGAATGACCGCTATCGCCGGTGATTATTGTGGCTTAAAAGCTCATATCGCCCGAGAAAAAATGATCCCTGATTTAAAAGAAGCCGGCTTACTAATAAAAATCGACAATAAATATCAGAATAAGATTAGCACATGTTATCGCTGCCATCGGCCAATTGAACCCCTCCCCCTCACTCAG
>CAZMMR010000109.1:0-1637 GCA_964567445.1 uncultured Pseudomonadales bacterium | reverse complement strand
CTCAGTTTTATATTAAGGTCAAACCTTTAGTAAAGCCTGTTCAGCAAGCTATTGTTGAGGGTGATTTGCAAGTTTTAGGGGCCGGTCACGACAAAATTTTAGACCACTGGCTAGACATACTGCAGGATTGGAATATTAGTCGCCAAATCGTTTGGGGGATTAGAATTCCGGTTTGGTACAATACCCAGGAAAACCCAGACATCCAGATTGCTTTTATTAATCAAAAAAATGAAAAAGTTGCTGGAAAAATTGGAGAGTTACTAAAAACATACGATCTCTCAACAGTCAAACAAGGTCTGCAAAGTTTAAATGCGCCACTAGATGCTGGGTTTCAAGTAAGTCGCCAAGAACCTGGCAAAGAATACATCCAAGAAACTGATACTTTCGACACTTGGTTCTCCTCTAGTCAGTGGCCTGTGCTAACTCTACAAAATACCAAACCAGGAGATTTTAAGCGCTTCTACCCCACCCAAGTTATGGAAACAGCCTACGACATTTTGATGTTTTGGGTAATGAGAATGCTAATGATGGGCAAATATCTAACTGGCAAACTCCCATTTGAAAAAGTTTACTTACACGGGCTGATTAGAGACAAAAAAGGGGTCAAGATGAGTAAAAGCAAGGGCAATGTAATTAACCCGTTGGAAATCACTAAAGAATACGGTACAGACGCTTTGCGGTTGGCTTTAGCAATCCGCTCAACACCAGGATTGGACAAGTCGGTAGGTCGTCCAGATTTTAAAGCTGCTCGCAATCTCTCTAATAAAATGTGGAATGCCACTCGTTTTATTCTCATGAATCTAAATCATGACGAAGTTAATCGCAATCAACAAAAGTCTTATGATCAGAGTTTTTATCTACATCTTAAGCAAGTAGTCGCCGATGTATCAAAACAAATGGACGAGTTAAAGTTAGGACTAGCGGCAGAAACACTCTACAGTGAGTTTTGGCATTGGTTGTGCGATGAGTGTATTGAGAAAAACAAAGATGATCAGCTATCACAGCGAGCTTTGCTTACAGGCCTTACTACATTTCTTAAGCTCTTTCATCCTTTTATTCCGTTTTTGACCGAAAAACTGTGGCAAGTATTACTTAAAAAAGAGTTTGTTGAGGAAAAAATGCTGATTAAAAGCAGGTGGCCAACAGCGGATAAATAAAAAAGTAGCTCGCTACTCGCTTTGCTCTGTTTAGAATATCTGCTTTAGAATCTTTGTGGTTAAAAGTGATTGTTGTCCCAAGTTCTTTTTTTTAGAGATTATCGTAGAAAAAAGATTTGGTATGAAAAATGTGTGGTTTTTCACAACAAGCCCAGTTGACACAAAAGGCACATGGCTATTTTACAACAAGCTTAATGAGTTATATTACAATTATGATTGTGTTTTTATCGTTTCCAATTTTTATAACAAGGCTATTAATAGTAAACCTTGTTTTTATCAGTAAAATCTTACTTTTTAAATTAAAGCGGTTTATTAGTCTTTATTTCATTCTAGTTCTGCTTTACTTACTACTTTTTAGCCAAGCTCTACTATTGCTTTCACATCCACAAAGTAATAAAAAAACAAGTTTTTTCTCAGAAGATGGTCATCAAAAAACATCCTGATAATACAGGATGTTTTATATTTCAGGTATTTCAATTG
>CAZMMR010000108.1:0-2849 GCA_964567445.1 uncultured Pseudomonadales bacterium | reverse complement strand
CCATTATACAGGTATTAATTACTAATTAAATTCCTGTTAACTGGGCAAGACCCTAGTTTATTATAGATGAAAATTACCTAATACCAACTGTCAAAAATTAGAAATCACGCTCATTAATAACAAGTTTGGGTAACAGAGATTAGATTAATTTGTGGTACAAACCTTCATACCCTCTCCCCATTTTCTCTAGCGAAAAACACTTTTCAAACTGCTGCCGACAAGCGCTGCGCTTAATTTTACCCACTTTTTCTACCGCCACCTTCAACCCCTCTAAATTATTTAAAAAAGCTTGGTCTTGCTGTAACTGCTGCCAATCTTTTGCCACCTGTTTACCATTTTTCTCTAGCCTCTCTTCTGGCTGATAATCCGCTAACCAGCCACTCTCACCATTTTTAACCACCTCCGGCAATGAGCCGCAGTTAAAACCCACCACTGGGGTACCGCAAGCCAGGGCCTCAATCATAACCATACCAAACGGCTCCTGCCAGGTAGAAGGCATAAGTAACGCCCGTGCCTCACCAATAATTTTTTGCTTATCTTTCACTTCACGAACAAAACCCACATATGCAATCTGCTCATTCAATTCTGGCTGGACAAACTCCTGCCAGTACTGATCTTTGCTGTGTCCAGCATAGTGTTTACCGGCAATTTTTAATTTCATATCCAACTCTTTGGCCACAGCAATAGCATAATGAACTCCTTTAGGCTTAATGATGCGCCCCATATAGAGCAGGTAACCATTATCTCTAGTTTGCAGTTGATATAAATTTCGAGGCAAACCATGGTAAACATTACCCACCCAATTCACTTTGTCTTCGGGCAAGCTAAAAGTGCTCCGCTGAGCATAACTTAAAGATACCCAATTTAAATCTGGATATTTTGGAAAAATAGAGCGATAACGACTTAAAAAGTTAAACGGCTCATGATGATTAAACACTACTGGTTTTTGGCAAAATCTGGCATTAACCAAGGCCAGCTCTTCTTCATTAGCCCAGATATGAACCAAATCAAAACGATCCTGGTTAGCCTGATCATAAGCTTTGGCAATAATTTCAGACTGAACCTGCCTAGCTAAGGTAATGTAAGTTAAGGGATGTTTTTTAAGTAGATCTAAATAGTTATCCCCCCGTTGTTTAAGCTCTGCCTCGAATAAAGACAGGTCGGCATGAACATTTTTCACCCCGCTCCCTTTTAAGAAATTGGCTAAAGGCCCAGGACTAAAAATAGTCACCTCATGACCTTGTTTTACCAACTGACGAGCTAGATTAATAGCCAACTCACCTGGAGAAAAAATGACATCAGGCAAAATTAGCTGATGCATAAAAATATGAGGGACAACCAAAGCAAGACGCATAATATTTTAGCTAACAACTTGTTAATTAATGAGATACTAGACTTATAATAGAGTCCTATATTTATCAGTACACAACCAACTTCCAATCGCAACAAGTCTATTCTTCAATAAGTCTCTACAAGTAAAACAACCGATTTTTGCTTTTAATCTTCCTGTAGATAAAACCGCTTATATTGATCAAAAAACTCATGGAAGTGATCGAGCCAGTTGTCAATAAAGTCTTTGTTGGCAAAAAGATTAGTTAGATCCCGCTGTAGATCTTTTCTACTTAACTGATGTACTCTTTTATCTAAAGCAGTAAAAGCTGATTTTACAGTGTAAGACTGCTGTCCATCCTGTTCAAGCTTGTTGGCCAAGGGTTTGATCCGTTGCTGCATATACCAAATTAAGTCATAATAATCGCGGCCCTTAACGTGAATATTGGTTGAGCCCTGCTGCCACACTCTTTCCAAACAGGCTAAAATCTTACCCGCAAATAGACTTGTTTGATCAAAATGATTAGCCACAAAACTACGGTTGTGACGAGCCACTGGTGTCGCTTGTTGCTGAAACTGTTGTTTATGCGAACTAACTTCAACCTTAACATGTAATTTCTCTTCTGATAAAGGAGAAAGGTTCAGCTCTTTCAAAATAGGAAGCTTGAGGGTGAAGCACTCAATAGCACCAGTTTGTAATCCTTGGACTTTGACAGTTGCGCCTGATAAGTTCAAACGACTAGTGGCATGCTGCTGTAAATCTTGGGCAAAGTGATCAAGATTAACCCCTGCGCTCTTATCAAAATCAAGATCTTCAGACATACGGTTTAAACCATAAATTAAACGGGCGCAAGTTCCTCCATAAAAAACCAACTGCTTATATTGGGTATGGTTATAAATGAAATCTAAAACATAACTTTGCATAACCTCTTTTGCTATCACTCTCTGTACCGCTTGATTAAGAGATCCATGTTCGGATTGCAAGTTGGTTAAGTGAGTTTGTAAATAGTCTAGAACTACTGCCATAAAAAGTTGTGAAAGTTGTTAAAAATAAAATCCATTTTATCTGACTGAGCTAACTCAATATAAGATTTAAATTCGGCAATTTCCTCCAGAGTAAAATCATCTAAGTTGAGTCGCAAATCTTCTGCTAAATTGTACTCTTTTTTCCGTTTTGCTAATGGCAGTGACTTAAGATATAAAAAGTCAAACAAAGCCTTGGCCTTACTAGCCCAGTAATAACTAATGCCTAGTTTCTGCTGAGAGCGAAAGCCGGCATACAGTTCTGGCTTAATGTGGTAATAATTAAAAACCCCAATTTTATTGTTAATGGAAGTCGTGTTTTTGTTGGTCGCAGCTGTTACTGTAAAAGTACCCTCTGTTAGAACTCCATGCTGCTGCAATATATATTCAAGTGACAAATATGACTCGGGCTTAATAATATTGCTAACTAGATTATAAAATTTTTCTTGATTGTGATGAGTCAGGTAGAAATCATGTGTTAGATAATAACCACGTTT
>CAZMMR010000107.1:0-2897 GCA_964567445.1 uncultured Pseudomonadales bacterium | reverse complement strand
ACAGCATATGTTAGAATCTGAGTGGAGGTTCAATCACAGAAACACGCTTTCTGATAATTTAAAGGAGCTTCTTAAAACAAGTTAACTGGGCAAGACCCTGTCTTAATACAATAACCGCTTAACATTTGCTCCGCTTCTAAACACAAACACTATTATCACGATACTTATATTTGCTGGATTAGTTCGATATGTTTCTCCATAACTTGTTGAGCATTATCATATTTCCATGGACTGTGATCTTCACCTTGCAAAATATCAACTCGCGATCCTTGCGCACGGGCCATATTTATCACCTGCTGACGCAATTCTGGTTTAATATAACGATCTTGCTCTCCGTAAACTAGATGCATTTTACCTTGAAATTGCTGAAGACAATTAAAAAATTCTGAATCTTTTGCCTCTTGCCAAAATCTACCATAGTATTTTTGACCACCTTCTTCGTATATTTGATCTGGATTGACTGAAATAGTAGATTTAGGATCGGGAACCCATAAAATTAAGGCCGGAATTCTGTCTTTTAGTTCCGGTTGTGCACTGGTAATAACACTGGTTGAGGCACCCATGCTTTGACCCATCAATATCACTTGATAACCAGCAGCTAGATACTTCTTAGCAAAATATGTAGTAGTATTAACCCACTCATTAAATGAAGAGTACAGGAATTCACCATCGGAGTTACCTGAATGCGGTTGATCAAATCTAACTGCGCAAATACCATTTTTATTCAAAAGATCAGCAAAGTCTACAAACTGACGGGCCGGACCACAATTATTACCCCTAAAACCATGACTCATAACCACTAGTTGCTTACTACCGGCAACAATATCAGTTACTGTAAAAACTCTTTTGTTATTAATCTTTTCAAAAAAAGCTTTTCTTTTTTGACTAGCAGAGCGATTGTGGTTGATCATAAAAATCATTACTTTTTAGTTTTTCAAACTAGCTTAGTCCTTAATTTTAATAGCGTAGTTAATTAGTTAAAACGGGAGCTTAATAAACCTCAATTGCCTAAATAATAGCTAACAATCAGCAACAGAGGTTTGAATTACTACCTGCTTAAAGCCCAACGCTTTCAGTAGAACTTGCACTTGCTCTTGAGCATTTTGATTGGCCTTATCTAATATTTTGGCTTCACAAGCAGCTTGCTCAATTTTTTGTGCTGCCTCTTCTCTAGCTTCTGATTCCAAATTTTTGTTACCTTTAGTTAGTAAGCCTGTGCTACGATCATAAACCCGCGTTTGTTCTTGGTTCAGGATAACAGAAAAGATTTCCGGAGCTGGCAACTCTAAATATACTTTTTGCTGCTCAACTTTAATCTTTTTTGAATCTAGTTTTGTAAAATCAACCCCAGCAATAACCTCGCCATTGGCGATTAACAAAATTTTATCACCAAATAAAAACTCTTCAAAAACATTACCCTGAGTTCCACCATCAATAATTTTTTCAAGGGTAAAACTGACTGTTTCTAATCTGCCCAATTGTTTAACCTCTTTGATAATAGTGGCACTATCATTAAACTTAAAACCGCTGTTACCTTGTAAAAATAGATAAATACCAACTGTTGCCGCCATTAACACTAATATACTGATGATGAGAGTTTTTATTTTTTTCATGGTTAGTTTTGTTAGTTGATACCCTTTATGTCAATAAACCCTCATTCGACTTGCCATTTTACACAATACATTTCACAAACTAGGCAGACCCGTACTGGATGCGTTACGAACTAATTTCCCAATGTGTTTTTTATATTTTTTATAAATTCATTTGTTAGCTTTATTTGCCGCAATGAGGAGTTGAGGATAGATGAATGCTCTGGGGCAATTTTCATGTTTTTGGTTTCGTCAAAGTTAAGGCTATTCATTTTATTTCCCACTTGCTAAAGATAATTTATCTACGGTTGTTGAGTCTGCTAAAGATCTCATCTGAATTATTGCTATTTTGTTTAGTTTTGTTAGCCTTTCTTCTTGGTCTAAGTCATTTCTTATAAATTCAGCATTTAAACTTTCTAAATTTGCTAAGCAAACAAGCTGACGAACATCTGCATAATCTCTGATATTTCCATCTTTTTTTGGGTTTTTAACTCTCCATCCCTTTGCAGTCATTCCAAATAATGCCATGTTGAGTAAATCTGCTTCGCTTGCGTACACATATCTTACTTGGTTTGATGTAAGTTCTTCAGGGATTAACTTCTCTTTTATTGCATCGGTGTGAATTTTGTAATTTACTTTTGTAAGCATTCTTTTTCCATCCCAACCTAATTTCTTTTTCTCATTCTCTTCAGTTTTTAATCTTTGAAATTCTTTAATTATGTATAATTTAACTTCTGCAGAAATCCATGAAGCAAACTCAAATGCTATATCTTTGTGTGCGAAAGTTCCTCCCCCTCTTCCTGATTTAGAGATCAAACCCTTTGCTCCTGTTTTCTTTATCCACTTCTGTGGGGATAAAACGAAGCTATTCAAACCAGCTTGGCTTCTAAAGGCGTCGAATTCGACCCCTTTAAAATCGGGGTTGTTTATCTGTTCCCAAAGCCCTATAAACTCTATTGTGCTACGATTACGAATCCAATTTTTTATAACATCTTTTGGTTCATCAGCATTTTTATATCTTGCAATATCTGTTAACGAAATAAAATCTTCATCTTTTTGGGTAAAGAATACTATTTCGTTATCTTGGACTTTTAATTTTTTGGTTTTTGTCATTTGTACAAATTTATGAATGTAATTTTTGATATTGATGCTTTCGGGAACTCTGATGTTTCCTGTAACTAATTGGCAAAATTAGATGATTTTGTCATAACTTTCCAATGACTGCGGAGGTGGTGGGACTCGAACCCACGGAGCCGTAAGGCCCTGGTTTTCGAAACCAGTGCAATTGACCACTATGCGACACCTCCT
>CAZMMR010000106.1:0-3097 GCA_964567445.1 uncultured Pseudomonadales bacterium | reverse complement strand
CTTTTGCTGCCAGTTTTGCAGCCTTTAGCCCCAGCCTAAGCTGGAAACAAATCCGTTTAACTGTCGCTTACAGCAATTTAAATGTGAATATCGTGGGCGGACATGCTGGTTTGGCGACTGGTCCAGACGGAGCAACTCATCAAGCCCTAGAAGATATTGCTATGATGAGGGCTTTACCCAACATGACAGTGGTAGTACCAGCTGACTCCGAACAAGCCCGCCTAGCTGTTCATGCTATGGCAGCAAACAATCATCCAACTTATCTACGTCTATCACGACAGAAATTAAAAAACATCACTAGCAATCATGAATTTAAGCTTGGAAAAGCGCAAACTTTAAGTGACGGCCAAGACGTTACTATCATTGCTTGTGGAGATATTACCCATGAAGCATTAAAAGCGGCTAGGCTATTAAAAAAGAAAGGTTTATCAGCTAGAGTCGTTAACATGCATACTATTAAACCCTTGGACAGGAAAGCTGTTATTGATGCTGCCAATGAGACTAAAGTGGTCGTTACAGCGGAGGATCATCAAGTTACTGGCGGTTTAGGTTCGGCTGTGGCAGAAGTTTTAGCTGAAGAACAACGGCAGCAAATTACACAAGCTGTTAAGTTTAAGAGGGTGGGGGTGAAGGATGAATTTGGGGAGTCAGGACAGGCGCAGGAGCTACTAGCAAAATATGGTCTAAATTCTCAGGCAATTGCAAAAAGTGTTATTGACTTAGTTCACTGACGTTAATTTCTTCAACTTTTTCTTCTTCATTAATCCGAGCATTAGCAAAAAATATTTTGTTGTTTTGAATGTAGGGCTGAAAGATATAATTTAGGTCATCAACCAGCTCATACTCCTGTTCAAATAGTTCTTCTGGCTTTAACCATAAAAATTTTCCTTCTCGACATTCAGAACCAATAGGAATATTCTTGCTATCAACTTCAATTTCGAAAAAAGCTACCAACCAATCTTGTGGATAGCCACCTTCTAATTTAAGCAAGCCTAAAAAATTAACTTGCTCTTTATCTACTTCATAACCAGTCTCTTCTTTAGTCTCCCTAATTGCAGCTTGCAAATAGTCTTCTTTGGGCTCAACCTTACCACCAATACCATTAATGCGATTGCCGTCAACAATCTTTTCTGGTGTTCGATGTAAAAACAGGTATTCACCTTGGTAGTGAATGAAAACAGTCACAGACGTTTTGATTTCTCTCATGTCAGTCTTGGCAGTCAGGACAAAAATACGTGCCTCGGTTGCCAATTTTTACTTTTTGTATTTTCCCTTCACACTCAGGGCAGTCCTCATCTTCCCGACCATAAACTCTGAGTTGTTCTTGATAGCCACCAGCCAAACCATCGACATCAACATACCGCCCATCAAAAGTGGTGCCGCCAGCTTCAATCCCTTCTTTAATAACCTGTTTGCTAGCATTAACCACTTGGCGCAGTTCATCCAAACTCAGTTTCTGCGAAGAACGACGAGGATCAATGCCCGCTACAAATAAGGCTTCGCTGGCATAAATATTACCAATGCCGCCAACAATATCATTAATCATAATTGCTTGTTTGATGGCTATAGTTCTATTTTTAAGCCTCTCTTGCAGATACTCAGCAGTAAAATCATCATCAATAACATCTGGCCCATATTTATTAAACTCTTGCAGAACTTGCTTATTATTCAAAACTCTAATCCAACCAAAAACACGCATGTCGTTAAAGAAAAGAGTAGTGTCATCAGTAAAATTAATGACAACTCTTGTATGTTTTCCTGGCAGATCTCGCGTCCAATCCGCTGTGGGATGACCGCCACCAACTCTGGTATCATCACCAACAAAAATAAGCTGTCCGGTCATTTTTAAATGCACCAGTAAATTAAATTCATTACTTAGACAAAAACAAATCAGTTTTGCTTTGCGGGTAATATCAATAATGTGGCTACCTATAACCCGCTCGGGCAAACCCTGGAAGCTTTTTTCTCTTAAAACATTAATATCAGCAACAGTCTTGCCGACTACCACTTGTTTCAATCGGGCTTTGACAGTCTCAACCTCTGGCAATTCTGGCATAAATCCTGTTTTCTAGTGACTCTTAATGTTTATTCTTGATGTTGAGGGGCATTGATTAAGCCACACTCTTTATATTTGAGCCCACTACCACAAGGACAAGGATCGTTGCGACCCACTTTAGATTTTCTCGTACCTTGAGTTGCAGTCCTCTGAGCTCCGGCTCCTTTTAAAGCTGAAGCTAAATCTGCAGACGAACCCTGAGTCGACTGAGGAGCAGTAGCTCCGGTTGGCGTCTGAGCTTCGGCTACTTCCTTGCTCAATTCCTCATGAATATCTTCTTTCTGATATTGAGCTTGTTCTAATAATGAAGCTGTTGGAGTTGTTGGTTGTTGCACTGGTCTAACTCTAAAAATTCGGCGAGCAATAGTAGACTCAACATTAGCGATCAAACTCTCAAACATGGCAAAAGCTTCCTTTTTATACTCGGACAAAACAGTTCTCTTATCTCCTCTCAACCAAATACCATCTTTAAGGGCGTTCATCTGATCTAAATGATCAATCCATTTTTCATCAATAGTAGACAAAACCACATGTCGCTCTAGCTGTCGTAGCGTCTCATTTCCCAACACTTCCGCCCTAGACTGATAAACTTTATCGACAATATCCATTAACTCTTGCTCGATTTCAAGCTGACCAGTTAACTGCTGCAGTTTTGCTTCCAACTGTTTCTGTGAGCTTTCATCAAACGGAACAATGGTTACAAACTCGTTAACCAAACTGTTAACATCCTCCTGCGAGCTAGCTTCTTCTGGCAAATAAGTGTTAACAATAGCTTTAATTTCATCATCAACATAAGTTAAAATTTCTGCTTTTAGCGAGCTGGCAGGATTATCCTTAACTGCCGTATCTTGTTGTTGAGTCTCATCAACTGCCTCATCTAAACTCTGCATTTCTTGAGTTGATTGATCTAATAAACGGCGGCGGCGCTGATAGATAATCTCTCGATGCTTGTTCATAACATCGTCAAACTCCACTAGACGTTTTCGTTGATCAAAGAAAAAGCTCTCCACCTTAACCTGAGCCGATTCTATCGACTTGGAT
>CAZMMR010000105.1:0-3122 GCA_964567445.1 uncultured Pseudomonadales bacterium | reverse complement strand
CTATACATTCTCGCCAATCTTAACTCCTCCTTACTAACATGCTATGATAAATCTATTATAAATCTATTAAAGATAATTAAAGTTTAAAACCTATGAAAGTGTTACGCCCCATTCTCATTACCGCCATTACCATTGCCTTACTAGCTTGGGTATTACCCACAGTTGGCTATGTTAGCCTGGTTACTTTAATCCTAGCCAGCCTAGTATTAACCGTCTTACAAAAACTAATTAAACCCATCCTAAAGGTTTTATTCTTGCCAATTAATATTGTTACTTTAGGCTTATTTTCCTTAGTGATTAACGTTTTTCTCTTATGGTTAGCCACCTTTCTTGTACCGGGCTTGAACATTCAACCCATGATCATTAATGGCTTGGCTTTTGGAGAGTTCGGGACTTTACTCATCATTTCATTCTTAATCAGCTTCATTCAAAATATTCTAAAGAAGATCTTGTAGTCGCAAATAAATTTTGCATCAATCAAGAACTAGCCAGAATTTTCTTGCCCTCCAGCCCTTAAAATTTAGTTCTCAGCTAAAACTTGATATAATATAGTTCTATGCCAAAAACCATTAATCTCGCTATTACTCAAATGCTGTTAGTCTTTACTTTGTGTTTAGCTGCTTTAACTTTTCTGCCAGCTAACCAAATCAGTGCTCAAACTCCAACCTCTGATCAAAATAACCAATTGCAGCCAGAACAAACCACAGAAGACGAGTCGGCTTTAGAAGCAGTGGTAAATTTAGATCCAATCGCTACAAACTCAGCCACAGCCTCAGCAGAGGCATCACCAGCAACTCAAGTTGATCAAAAAATTAAGGAGAGGCAGGCTGAAAATATTACCGAAACTGGTGGAGAGCAAAAAAGCAAGCTAGCAGCTCTTTTAGATGAAAACCCAATCGATTCTCTAACTTGGCATAACTTTTTGCAGCACGCTATTCGCAATGCTGTTAGAAAGGGATTACCAACCAACATCATTGTCTTACTATTAGTATTTCCCACAATCGCTTCGATTATTGCCGCTTCACGCCATATCATTGGTTTAAGAGGATTTGGCATCTATATTCCTGCTGTTTTATCGGTAGCCTTTGTCTCTACTGAAATTGTGACTGGCACCATCATTTTTGTTGCCGTATTACTAGCAGCTATGTTTACCAGAAAAATAGTTAAGAAATTGCGCTTCTCTTATCTCCCCAGAACAGCCATGATCATGTGGGGAGTATGCGTGTTCATTCTCGGTCTGCTAATTCTCTCATCGCAGTTAGCTCTATTTGAGCTGCTAACTATCAATATTTTTCCAATTTTAATTATCATTCTTTTAACAGAGAATTTTATGGATTCTCAACTGTTTAACAGTCGACAAGAAGCACTTAAGATTACCCTAGAAACCTTGTTAATTGCTATTGTCTGTTCCTTAATTATTAATCAGGACGCAGCTCAGAAATTTGTTTTACTCCGACCAGAACTGGCTTTGCTGGGTACAGCTTTTGTTAACTACTTAATCGGAAAATATACCGGTTTACGGTTGTTAGAATTAACACGCTTTAACTCGGTTTTAAGCCAGGAACGTTACAATTATCCAACAACCGATGATCAATCCGAGTGATATCCTGGGCATGAATGCCCGTAATCAGCTATATGTGTCTCGTAACCCACAGCGGGCTAAGAGTATCTGTCACTCAAAATATGCCACCAAGGTTTTGCTGCTGAATGAAGGCATTCCAACCGCCAATGTTTACGGTATTATGGCGACAATCGAGGATGTCAACGACTTTGGCTGGCAACACCTTAATGAAAACTTTGTGTTAAAACCCACTAATGGCCACGCAGGCAAAGGTGTAGTCGCTTTTAAAAAACGGATTGGCAACATTTGGATCGATGTTATCAACAAGCGCTGGACCATCGAAGATTTAAAAGTTCACTGTTACGATATTTTGGAGGGCCAGTACAGTTCTCATGGAGCCAGTCCTAAAGTCATTGTTGAAGAAAGAGTAGTTAGCCATCCCGCTTTAACTCGCTTATCCTATAAAGGCACACCCGACATTAGAGTGGTAGTTTTTAACAGTGTGCCAATCATGGCTTACACTCGTCTGCCCACAGAAGAATCTGAGGGTCGGGCCAACCAAAGCCAAGGTGCCTTAGGAGTAGGAATCGATTTAGGCACTGGTTTAACTACTTATGCCACTGCTCATAAAACAAAACTCATTAAGTATTTACCAGAGACAAATATTGAGTTGCGCGGTATTCAAATTCCTCATTGGCAAAAGATACTTGTCACTGCCATTCGTTCTGCCAATGCCGCTGGCTTAGTTTATGCTGGCATCGACCTATTCATTGATGAGAAAAAAGATCCAATGGTGGTGGAGCTTAATTACCGCCCGGGTTTATCAATTCAAATCGCTAATCAGGCAGGCTTGCGTAAAAGACTAGAGCGTATTGAAGATCTTAATGTTTTAAATCCTCAACATGGTATTAGAATTGCTCAGGCTCTATTTGCTGAAAACTATTTTAAGACAGAACAAGAGAGATTAACGATTATTAGCCCCAAAGAAGAAGTTAAAATTTTTGGCGATAGATTACGAGAAAGAGATGTGCTGGCTTTTATTAAAACCGGTCGCTTCCGCAGCGCTATTGCTAGTGATGTGGCCAGAGAACTAGATTTAATTGATTTAGAAAATTTACTCTGTTATCAACAAGAAAGAGGGGAGGGGAAAGTGCCAGTGATTGAAATTCGCTTACAATTAAAAGAAGAGATCATTGAAACTACCATGGTCGTTTCCAAACGACTTAACCGTAGCCAACATAAGGTAGAAATTGGGCGTAAAGACTTGAGTAGCTTCCTCGTCAGAGTTGAAGAGCAAAAAAATAATTAAGTAAGTTGCCACCGTTATGTGTTTGAATTGTGATCAGAAAGGATAATTTTTATGAGCTTAGTACAACTAATGACCCCCATTAACCTACCAGAAGAAAGGCGCAAATTCTTCGAAAAAGGCTGCAAATATAATCCTCAGTTTAAATACAGTGAGCTAGTAACCCTTAACAAATTATATAAATATGGCAAACCCAAGCCCGAATATTTAGAGTTAGCTCAAAAAATTTTAGACGAGGCGTTTGATGGTAGAGAC
>CAZMMR010000104.1:0-3211 GCA_964567445.1 uncultured Pseudomonadales bacterium | reverse complement strand
GAGGAGGACCAATAATCTTGCTTAATTTGGCTCCCTCCACCCACCAGCACCACACAACCAGCCGCCACACCTTCCAATGCAGTTAAATAACCCCCAGCAAAACACATCTGGGCTTTGGTTAATTCTTGCTGCACTTGCTTTGGCTGCAGCCAACCTAACACTTGCCCTACTGCTTGGCACTCAGTTTGCAGCTTACCATCACCAATAAATATGAACTGGTATCTATCGCTTACTGTCTTTGGCAGTTGCTTAATAGCCTTAAGTAGCATCGGCAAGCCTGTATCCTCAGCTAACCGACCCACATAGACCAACTTTATTTTTTCTTTTGGTTGCAGTTGATGTTTTGCTTTTACTTGTACTGGCTGCAGAATTTGTTCTGGTTCAACTCCACCATAAATAACTTGATTGCAATTAATACCATAATACTTACCAATGTAATCACCCACGCAAAATACCCTATGAGCTAGGGTGGCGCTAATCTTTTTCAGCCATTTATTTTTACGAGGAATGGGAAAGACTCCTTCCCATCCATGCATAGTTAAAACAAACTTAGTCTTAGGTAACAACCAACGCAATGGCAACAGCCAAATCATGACATCATGAACATGAACTACATCAGCTCTCTTAAAAAGATGCCAAAAACGAGTTAGCATCTGCCACCAAATAGCAAGTAAGCCCAACAGCTTTATATCTGGATATGAAAAACGATGAATGGTGTTTTGCCTAAATTGCTCTTTATTAGGCAATGAAGGCTTGTGCTGACGAGTAATAATGTCTACCTGCCAATCTTGTCCTTGCTCTTGCCAAATTTGTTGTAGGTGCTGAGTGGTTTTTAGAACGTGTTTTTCTACACCACCCAAGTGCGGATGAAAATATGGCGTAACAATTAACAGATGCTTAGTAACTGAAATCTGGTGAGAGCTAGTTTTTGGCTGACTACTATCTGGCATAGCCTAATTTTAACACTTATCGCTATTTAGGTAGCCATGGTTAACAAGCAACTGCGCAAAATTCAACAAAATGAAAGTTTGGAGTGCTAGGTTGGATTGGTATGAGTAAAAAGGATGAAAAACAAGTAAAGAGCAGAATTTACATCAAGCGCTTTGAGCAAGCTCAACTTAAAAAAATGAGCAATCTTGCTTTTGATGTAGCAAAAAGTATATTTGTTGCTGGTTATGCCAGTTTTTTCATCGACAAATGGTCTAGTTCTATTGATAGAATTAGTATCCTGCTTGTTTTCATTGCTAGCACTTGGATAGCAATTTTAATTGGGATAAAATATTTAAAGAAATACTATGAACAAAACCATGACATTAATCACTGAAGTCATCACCAACCCGAAGTTCCTTGAAGCTTTATTTTATTCTGGAACTGTAATATTCACCATCACAGTTGTTTTTAGTGTCATCAATAATAAGGTCAAAATTAAATAGACTTGATTCTACTCCTTAATCTCTAGCGTCTCTATTACTCTCTCCACTGCTTCCATTTTACCCTGCAACACCAAATACCGCGAGCCGTCTAACTCAATAACATAAACCATACTAACCGGCTCTTGCCTGCTATCTTCACTACTTTCAATTTCCGCCACCGCCATCAGTGCCGGATAACCTGCTACCTGCACAGGTTTGCTGGTAATAGCAAAATCTCTACTACTAGCTAAATAAGCCTGCGCTAATTGTTCTTTTACCCGATCTAGATCATCCACCCCAAAACTTTGTTTGACCTGCTGTAAACCAAGAAGCTGAATAGTCACTTCTTCTGCTGCCAGCGGCTCATTCTCGCCCACCGGTTTAACTACATAATGAGCCAGAGCTCCAGCATAATCATAAGACACCTCCAACTGTTGCTGCTTAGTATAGCTAAACTGCAGATACTGATCGCTAAACTGGGTCTGATTTTCTGGTAAATAACTAGCAATAATATTGTCTGCTGATAGAGCCAGTTGCTGTAGATACTGATTGTTACTCATCAGAGCATAGGCCTGATTATCATCTGCCGTTAAAACCATGAGCTTAACTTGGTTGCCTGCAGTCCAAACCTCTACTAATTCTGGTGTTAATTGCTGACCATCAGCCATAGTCACAATACGAGCACTATTCCAGCTAACAGTCACTCTCCACCTAGCTTGCAAGGCCTGCTCGAAGAATATCCGTTCTTTACCTGGTTGTAGGTTTTTAGTATCGCTGCTAGCTAAAGCCGCATAAATTAGATTTGGAAATTCAGCTGAAATTTGTTGTTCTTCTTGAGTTAAAGCTAAAGAATCTTCAACCTTATTTTTTAAAAATAAGCGAATAAACATAGCGCCAGCCATAGGATCCTGTTCGCTTGATGTATCAGTTGTCAACCAGTCTTGTGGTTTGAGGCGCTGGTGGTCATTACTATTACTTGTCTGGCTGTCTAGCCCTGCTCGTCCAGCCTGCACTGGCAAATTGGGCTGCAAACCAACATACATTTTGAGGTAATCGGTCACAGTCCAGATCCCCAAAAGAGTGGTAACAATTAATGCGATAAATAGAGTGCGATTGCTGTTAAGCTTCATATAAAACCATAGTACAATAGATTGGTAGTACTAGCCAAGACATATTTTTCTTTATGCCAACTGATCAGCCCCAACCCCTAGTCATCTCGCTCATTACTACAATTCTTAACGAAGAAAAGACAATTCAAGCACTGTTGTCAGCTCTTAATCGTCAGACTTATCTGCCAAAGGAGGTTATTATTGTTGATGGCGGCAGCAGCGATGACACTCTTCAAAAAATTAAACAGTTCCAGGACAATCAGGACCTTAATTTTAAGTTAACTGTCAAGGTGCTGCCTGGTTCCTACCGCAGTCAGGCTCGTAACTGGGGCATTGCCCACACCACACACAAACTAATTGCTATTACTGATGCCGGCTGTATTCCCCAATCATCATGGCTGGAGAAATTGGTTGGCAAGTACGAACAGACTCAAGCCGATGTAGTAGCTGGCTACTTTTATGGACTGCCAGAGACTGAATTTCAGCAGGCAGTCATAGCCTATACTTTAGTCACCCCCAATCGCATTCAACCAGATAATTTTATGCCTACCACTCGCTCGGTTTTACTTAAAAAACAGGTCTGGGAAAAAGTTGGCGGTTTTAATGAAAGTTTACCTACCAGTGAAGATTACGTCTTCTTCCTTCAGGCGAAACAGCAGAACTTTAACTTTGCTTTTGCCCAAGAAGCGC
>CAZMMR010000103.1:0-3213 GCA_964567445.1 uncultured Pseudomonadales bacterium | reverse complement strand
ATCAAAGTATATTATTATAGGATTTTGATTAACTTTATTACCCCTCTGCTCTTGTTTTCACGCTATAAAAATTTTTTAGCCTCTTCTCTGTCTAAATCTTAAATTTAGCCTGGTAAACTAATGTTTTAAGCCCACTCTCAGCTGATTTTTATTAGTTAAAATAGTCTATTTCACCATTTGTATGCTGTTAGATCATGAGTATCGATTACCACCAAATAACTACCAGCCCTCTGCTCTTTCTCTGCATAATTCCCGCAAAAAAATAAGTGAATTTAGTTATTATCGCAAGCAAAACAAGCACACATTTAATTTCTGCATCAACAAAACGAGAGAAGAACAGCTTTAACTATTTCATTAGTGATGACTCAAGAAAAATTACCCCTCTACCCTAACTCGGAAGGGTAAGATATTTAATAGGCTAAAACGCCTATTTATAAGGAAAGAAGATAATAAACAGCACCGCCAGCATTAGTGCTACTAAAGAATACTCGGTGATGGTGTTTTTAAACAATCTACCTCTTAAAAAAGAGTGTAAAATGCCTAAAATTAGGTAGACTAAGCCGGTCACAAATAAAGAAGCATTCCACAAAGATATCGGTATTAAAGATAAAATAAGGGCAAACTCCATTAAAAACAATCCAATCAACAAAGAATAAACCAAAATATCTTTAGCAATAAAATCCTCTAAATTCACTGACCACAAAGACATAAAAATCAGAGGCAAGTGGACCAAACCAACCAACAAACCATTGCCCCAAAAAGGTAGTCTCAAGGAAAAAATGGTATTGGTAAGCAGCAACGAGGTTAAAAGGGTTAAAAATAGGCCGACAGTCCGAGCAGCGTACAGTAATTGGATGGTACGACCCTTAGCAACAGAATAAATGTTGCCTGTGAGCAATAAAGCGTATAAACCAATTCCAAATAAGATTAAAATAATCAGCTGACTTAAGAAATTACTGGGCAGCAAAAAGTAAAATAGAGAGACTGCACCTGCATACATGGCTGGCAAGGGAACAATAGTTAAACGTTCATAAAACTGGAGATCATCCGCCAAAGCCCAAGTGGAAATAAAGTATGTTAAAAAACTCAGACCAGCAACCGCCCAATAACGCCACTCTAGAGTCACATACTGAATGGCAAAGAAAGCCACGGATAGTAAAATTGCTGAAATAACAAACTTTTCTCTTCTTCTCATATTGTCAGAGCAAATTAACTTTCAAGAAATTATCGATTAAAAAATTATTGATTTAAACTAGCTATGGCACAATAAACATCTTCTACATCATCTTGTTCGCGCAACAAATCCATCAGCTCTTGCAGCTTTTCCTGATGTTGCTCATTTTGAAACTCCAAAGGGATAGTGCATTCATATCCATTGTCATCACTACGAGCAAACATATACTTAACCGAGCCAGGAGAGCCCAACGAGGCACCAGCTTTATTCAAAACATTGCGAATCTCAGCTGTTGTCCGATTTTTATTATCAGTTAAACTGACAATCAACAAACCAATACCTTGTGAATCAAAACCTTCGTAAATTACCTCCTCCATCGGACCATTATCGCCTTTGCCTAATCCGGCATTGATAGCCCTTTTGATATTGTCTTTAGGTAGATTGGCATCTTTAGCCTTATCCAACCACACTCTTAAATTAGCATTGGTTTCTGGATCGCCGTCATGGCTATCTTTTACAGCGGCCCTAATATTACGAGACAATTTACTAAAAATTTTTGCTCGCTTTTTATCTTCTGCTGATTTTTTATGTTTGATATTAGCCCACTTACTGTGTCCTGACATATTTTAAATCTGATAATTACTAGTCAACAGATCATATTATATCGACTAATTCTTGCTTTGAACACCAGTTGCAAGGTAAGCTCAACCAAACAATAATTAACTCCCCTTCTCTGCTACTCTTGCATAATTCTTGCAAGTAAAAAAATATTGATAATACCACTAATAAACACTTTTTAACCCCCAGAAAACTTGACAAATCCTTAAAAAATGAGTATCCTTGATCACTAATTGTTGGCAAACAAGCCAAAAGCTAACAAATATTATGAAAAACATCACTTCTCTAGCCAAACAGGCCATTAACGCAGCTCGCGAACAAGATTGGAACCAAGCCATTGAAATCAATGAAAAAATTCTTGACGAAAGACCCAATGACGTTGGTGCCTTGAATCGCTTAGCTTTAGCCAGAATGCAACTCGGTCACGTCAGAATTGCAGAGGAAATTCTTGAAAAAGTCCTTAAAATAGACAAACACAATAAGATTGCCAAAAAGAATTTAGAAAAGGCTCAAAATAAAGAAAGGGGGCAAACAGTTAAGTTAGGCCGCAATAATTCTTACATCGAAGAACCTGGTAAGGCCAAAGTAGTTCCTCTTACTAGAGTTACTGAGCAAGAAAACTTACAGGAAATGTCAGTCGGTCAAGCCTGTAGTTTAGACGCTAATAAAAAGTATGTTTCAGTCAACGTCAGTGACAGCGATCAATATTTGGGGGCTTTAACTCTAGATATCTCTCAAAGGTTAATTAAACTGATTAACAATGGCAACAAGTACTCTTGTCAGATCCACTCAATTAAAAATGGCGACTGTAAAGTCCACATCAAAGAGCAGTATATTTCTAAGAAAAACCAAGGCATTACTTCTTTTCCCGTTTCGAAAGAAAATGGCAGCAATGCTAATAATTTAGCTGAAGAACATCGCGTTCAAGAAGATATTCCTTTGGACATTGTCCACACCGATACAGACGAAGAGTTGTCAGAACGTAACTTAAAGAGTATTCCCAAAAATTAAGCACTGTTATTCGCTTCCATCTAACTCTGTATTTCCCAATAAAAGTACAATATTGGCGCGATACCTGTTGAGCAGTTGCTGTTGCTCAGCGTTACTCTCCCGACTAATTTCTCCAAATAAAACTTGGTTGGTTAGAGCATCAACAACGGGAAGGCAACGATCATTGTCATCGCTAACAATCAACTGCGTTTGTTTTAATTGCTGGCCATTGCTATCAACTCTAATGACTCTAGCACCACTCTTTTCTAAAATTAAAGAAGTGGTGGCAGCTAGACGACTAATACCAGTAGTATTAATGACTGCCACAGGACAATCGCTAGGCAAAACAGCAGTCACAGGCAAAGGTTTTTGCTGCAAGTGATGAATACCCTGCCATTGAGTACGCCTCATGAATAACATTAATTTTATCG
>CAZMMR010000102.1:0-3370 GCA_964567445.1 uncultured Pseudomonadales bacterium | reverse complement strand
TCATCACTCGATCATCAACAAAAACAACAGTTGGTTAAAACAATCGCTACAGCTGTTAAACAGAAACAGATTCTGGCTTTCAGCCCCCATTCGCAGTTACAACAGATTTTTGCCAATCTCTATTTGGCCGGCAACATTAAACCCGACACAGATCACTTTTTATATCTAGTAGAATCTAATGTTGGTATTAATAAGGCTAATGAGCATGTTGAACGTCAAATATCAACGCAAATCCAAGCAAACACAATCGACATTGGTCTTAATTTTATTAATCACAACCAACCACTTAAGCCAGAAACTATAGAAAAAATCGAACAGAATCCAGATTTATTGCAAGCAACACATATGGGCTATATCGATTATCAACGCATTTTAACTAATCTTGAACCTAAGGATGTTGCTATCGACTGTGGTCGGCAATCAGAACCGACTAAAATTATCGAGCAGAGACCTGTAGAAACAGCTGGTGGTCGAGCTTATCAAATTGGTTTTTTATTAAAAGTACCAGAACAATCTAGCCAGAACTGCCGGGTTGCTATTACCACTTATCAAAAGCTCTTGCCTAACCAAACTTGGACAATTTACAAACAATCTGGCCTACCCGCCACCAATTATCAGATAAAACTTTTTAACCAACCATGGCATGAGTTGGTCTTAAATCAAAACACCATTCTACCCTAGAGACACTACTCATCTTCTAACACAATTTCGATATAATACATTCTATGAGCACCGACAACTATCAACCACTACTTAAAGAAGCTCGAGAACTACTGGCAGCAACAGATGTTGCGGCTGTTGATGCTAAGGTAAAAAAGTTGCGTCAGCAAACCTTAAAACCTGGATTTTGGGACTTAAGTCATGCCCAAGAAATAATGCAAGAAATATCATTGCTTGATAATAAAAAACAACAAGCACAAAACCTCTCGGGCCTTATTCAAGATTTACAAACTTCACAAGAATTACTAACCGAAACTGCAGATGAAGCTGCTCAAGAACAACTAACACAGGAAGCCAAGCAAATCTCAGTGCAATTACAAAAGATAGTCAATCAACTCAGCTTAGCTCGATATTTAAGCGGCCCCTATGATCAAAAAGGTGCTATCTTATCAATCCATCCCGGACAAGGCGGTACTGAGGCTATGGACTGGTCAGAGATGCTAGAGAGAATGTATCTGAGATATTTTGAACGAAAGGATTGGAAATATTCTCTTATTTCCGAAACTCATGGCGATGAAGCTGGTATCAAAGAAGCTGTTTTTGAAGTTAAAGCTCCTTATGCCTATGGCTATCTTAAGGGCGAGCGTGGCACTCACCGCTTAATCAGACAAAGTCCATTTAATGCCGATAATCTAAGACAGACCTCTTTTTCACTGGTGGAGGTAATGCCTGTTATTAATCATGATCCTAACATTAAACTTAATGAAGAAGATTTAAGCTGGCACTTTACAAGATCGGGAGGACCCGGTGGCCAAGCAGTAAACAAAACTAACAACGCCGTAGAGTTGACTCATGAGGCAAGTGGCATTACAGTCAAAAGCAGAGAGTCAAGGTCTCAGGTGCAAAACAAGGAAACAGCTCTTAAAATGCTCAAAGCTCAGTTAGCTTTGCGGCATGAACAACAACAGGAAAATAAGATTGCTCAAGAGAAAGGACAACATCAACACGCAAGCTGGGGAACTCAGATTAGAAACTACGTCCTCCATCCTTATCAGCTTGTGAAAGACACTAGAACAGAAGTAGAAACTAGCAACAGTCAGGCAGTACTGGACGGCGACTTAGATATGTTTATTGAAGAAGAAATTAAGCTCTAGTGATTTGTTTATGCTAACAGATGTTTGGGTCTTTAAGTTGAGTGCCGACCTCTACAAGCCGAGTGTTTAGCTCTTTAAGCCAAGTGTTGGGTTTTACGAGCCGAGTGTTGGGTTCTACAAGCAGAGTGTTTTTGCCAATTAACAACCAATGTTATATTATTAATTAAAGCAATAGACTTATCGTAAAATAGGAAATATATCAATTTACCAATTTATTTATGCATAAAATCGACCTCAACGCCCAAACAAAACAAACAGAAACCACCGAATCCGAACAAGAAACGGCAGTTGACCAAGTTAAAGAAATGAGTCAAAATCAAGATTCCCAACCAACCTCAACTTTACATAAATTAAATTTAGATGACGAACAACCAGACATGAAAAAAAAGTCTAAACGCATACTTGTGATTATCAGCATAATTGCCTTAGCAACCGGAACTGCCACTGGCATTGGTGCTTTCCAACTAAAAAACAAACAATCCCCACAAGAAAATCAAAAGCAGCAAGTAAAACAAGTTGCTGGTAACCAAATTGAAAAAGGTGATATTTTTGGCGTTACCTCACAAGATTCAGAAAACCTAAAAGATAGTGCCCAAGGTTATTTAGAGCTAGGCGGTATTGATGGTGAAGGCTCCCACCGTTTACTCAGAGCCGGTGGCCAAAGCCAGACTGTTTATCTCACCTCAACCGTGACAGACTTAGATCAATTGGTAGGTATGGAAATTAAAGTCTGGGGAGAAACCTACAAAGGACAACAAGCTGGCTGGTTAATGGACGTGATCAAAATTGAGGTCCTAGATACAGATGCTGAGCCACCAGTTGAGGAAACACTTTAGCTTTTATTTCTAGTCTGTTGTTAACACTGGTTGCAGCACCTCCAATAGTCGTGATTTAATGAATCTATATACCCTATACCCATGATTACATTTGAACAAGTTGGCAAACAATTTCCCAACGGCACCATTGCTTTCAATAATTTGTCTTTTTCAATAGATGAAGGTGGTACGGTGTTAATTACTGGTCCATCAGGTAGTGGTAAAACTACTATCATGCGTCTTTTAATTAGAGAGTATCTGCCCTCATCTGGGACTATTATATTTGAAGGTAATAAGCTAGATAATCTTCCTAACAACAAAGTGCCAGAACACCGCCAGAAGATCGGGGTTGTTTTTCAAGATTATAAACTGATTGAAGAGCTTAACATCTGGGAAAATATTGCTTTACCTCTAGATATTAAGAGGAGATCATTGTCAGAAATAGAAAGCCGCGTGACCGATTTACTTAAACTAGTAGGTTTAACAGATAAAGCTCTCATGTTCCCCAAGCAGCTATCTGGTGGTGAAGCCCAAAGAATCGCTATCGCCAGAGCCTTAGCTACTGGTCCTAGGTTGATCTTTGCCGATGAACCTACAGGAAACTTAGATAGTCAAACCGGCCAACGGATAATTTCGCTGCTCAAAAAGATCAATCAACTCGGCACAACTCTACTCGTAGCCACCCATGATCCGAAAGTAATCAAGCAATTAGATGTTAAACGAGTTGATCTTACTAAATTT
>CAZMMR010000101.1:0-3467 GCA_964567445.1 uncultured Pseudomonadales bacterium | reverse complement strand
CTACTAACCCTATTTTCAACATTAATGGTGCCAAAACTACTGATACTAAAATAAAACCGAGGGTTATCTAAATTTTGGTCGTCAATATCAGACAAAGTATAGGTGCTATCACTACTGACTGTGGTAGGAAAATTGTTGTAATAAATAGCATAAGCTAAAGCAGCTACAATGGTTTTTGCTTGTTGGTTTGTCATATAGTTTTTTTTCTAATTATTTAGTCTGATTCTATCACATTGGATCAAAGTCAAGTTGACGCCAATCACGTATATTGTATTTAGCACTAAACTGATAAAATATTTTTACTATGTCAAAAAGAGTAAACACTGGTGGCACATATATGGAAGTTAGAGAAAGGTCTACTTCTGCTGGTAAAAAGGGTGCTTTTATTGGCAAATGGTCTCCTAAAAGTCAGAGAAGTTCGGCTCATAAACAAGCTGGAAAAAGAGGAGCTGAAAAAGCTCTTAAATATCACAAAAAAGCCTTGGACTGGCTTGGAGGAGGAGATCGTTGAATATTATTGGTTTAACCTTAGAGTCCATTGAAGGGTCAGTAGAAAAACTAAGAACTCAAAATTTTGCAGAGCCTGTGCCAAATTTTTACCAATGTAACCTACTCAAATTAAGCGCCAGTCTTAAGTCTCCATTTCAAAGACCTGAAAAGAAATCACAAATTGAAAATTTTTGTCAAAAAGGTGCTTTAATTTTTTGTTTTCTAATTGAGAATCATCCTTTTCCAAACGCCAATAAAAGAATAGCTGTAGTATCTCTTATTACAATGGCAGATATTAATGGCTATAAAATTATAGTATCCAATATTAGACTATATGCCATGGCAATGGGAGTTACTTTACTGTCTAAGTATAATTTGTTCAATCAGGCCATTAACGAAGTTGAGACTATGATCAAAGATACCATAACAAGAAAACCTGGAAAACCAATCAGCAAGAAGAGACGAAAGCGCCTCAAGTCAGAATTTGAGAACTTTTTAGAAAATTAATAGACACAAGATCGTTGAAAAGAATATCTGGTTAAGGGTACCAAAAATATCTGTTTAAGACTAATACTCTGCATTGGGGTTGCTTATTAGCAAATTTGAACGGAATTCGGTGGAACTTTTATATAAATCACTTGAGTAGATTATACTGGTATTCAAAACATTGCTTAAGCCAAAGAAAGTTGGTTTTGTGTCTGTATTGAGTTAATTTCTCACCTATATGTTTGTGGAGCGTAGGCAGAAAGGCTATGATAAAATGACTACATGCAAGATAAATACCAAAAAATTAAAAATGATTTAGCACAAGAAATAAAAACCTCCAAACATTGTGCTTCATGGTTTTATAAGGAACATGTTTTAGTTGTAGAAAAACTAGCTTTAGATCTGTGTGATTTATATCCAAACGCCAACAGAGATGTTGTAACTATAAGTGTTTGGTTTCATGATATTGGCAGGGCACATGGAAAAAACAAAGACCATGACTTATATGGCGCTGATTATGCTAGAAAAATTTTGTCGAAAAATGGTTTTGACCAAAATTTCATAGATTTAGTGAGTGAGTCTTGCAGAACACACTCTTGTAGTGAAAACGGAAAACCAAAAAGTTTAGAGGGGAAGATTTTGGCAACTGCCGATGCCATGAGCCATTATCACAATGGTTTTTATTTAAGAATTTTGTATTCTTGGAGCAATGGAAATACTGGCGATTATTGTGATCTTAAAAAAAAGTTATTTAAAAAAATGAAACGAGATCTTGACGAAAAAATCTTTTTTGATGAAGTAAGAGAAAAAGTACTGCCAATGTATGAAGCGTGGAAGAAAGTCGTTTTGGAAGTAGAGTTATGAAATATAAAAGTATAATAAAGTTCTGAGATTTGATCCTCAGTATACTGAGGATTTGTAATATACATTGCTAACTCAATCTAAGCTGATGGCGACCCCGACCGGGCTCGAACCGGCGATCTCTTCCGTGACAGGGAAGTATGTTAACCAACTACACCACGGGGCCCTATTCCACAACAAATTTGTAAGCAATAATTCTATCTGTTAATTTCGTTACGGTCTTATCATAAATCTCGACCTACCATACCCTCAACAGATCCTAAATTATATATAAATCAGCAAAAAGTTTCTATACCAATTTACATTTACTCTAAATAAATTATACTAAAAATATCAATAAAAATTTAATAAAGGAGAAACTATGTCTGTCTTACTTATTATTCTGGCCCTAGTCGCCGTAGCTGGTGTCTACGTCATTTCGACCTACAACACCCTGCAACGGCTTAAAACTCAGATCGAAGCCAGCATTCAAGAAATTGGCAATCAACTAAAACGCCAAGCTAGCTTAATACCCAATTTGCAATCTGCGGTTAAAGGCTACATGAAACAGGAAAAGGAAATCTTTTCTATGTTAACTGATGCTCGGAAATCTGTGGCAAGAGCTGAAAAGAGTGGTAACTTCAAAGATATTGATCAAGCCCTAGACAAGATTAATTCTTTGGTACCAAAAATGCAAATCGTTCTGGAAGATAATCCAGAGATTAAGTCCGATCAAACCGTTGCCAAGTTCATGAATGAGCTTACAGATACGGCTGACAAGCTGTCTTACGCTCGCCGTAGCGTCATTGATCTGACTCAGGCCTATAACGAAAAGCTAGTCATGTTCCCCTCCAACCTGATTGCCAATATTTTTGGCTTTGAAAAAGAGAAGGGTATTGCTACACCTCGTAGTGGAGAACATGTTGAAGTATCGGCTGAAGAAATGAAAGATCCTAAAGTTGAACTCTAAAGTTTGGAAAGTAATTTAATGCTAGGCCTGGTCTTGCTGGGCCTAGTTTTGTTTTAGCGACTAAAAGTATAAAATGCAATTATGACTCACTACCAACTAGTTACCAGCAACAAGCGCCGTTCCACTATTATCATTGCCGCCTTCATCTTGTTTATTGTGGGTGCTGCCTATTTTATGACTTATGCTTTTGGCTATAGCTATGACGTTGTAGCCATAGCTCTAATTTTTTCAGGAACAACCTCTTTTGCCAGTTACTGGTGGTCAGACAAAATCATCCTAGCCATTTCTAATGCCCGACCTGCTAGCAGAGAAGAGTTTTTTGATTTCTATACTACCGTCGAAAATATTACTCTAAGCCAAAGACTACCTATGCCAAGATTATATGTCATAAAAGATACGGCCATGAACGCTTTTGCTACTGGCCGCGATCCTGACCATGCTGTTATTTGTGCCACTACTGGTTTACTCAGTCGTTTAAATAGAACGGAAATAGAAGGAGTTATGGCTCATGAGCTATCTCATGTTAAAAACTATGATATTCGCTTGATGTCAATCATTACTATTCTAGTTGGCTTAATTGCTTTGCTGGCTGATTGGCTGCTTAGAGCTAGGAGATTTGAAAGCAGACGCAGTAACAACAATCGCAGGAATGGGGGACAGATCCAAACGGTTATGGTCGTAA
>CAZMMR010000100.1:0-3475 GCA_964567445.1 uncultured Pseudomonadales bacterium | reverse complement strand
TGCCAGTGGCAACAGTAATCATGGCACTGCTCAAAATGGAGCCTCAATTTCTAGTGGCTATTTTGGCAATGGTGGCAGTTTTAATCGTGCTAGCAGTAATTATTTACAACTCAACAACAGCTACGACAATACTGATTTTACAGTTTCAGCTTGGATTTACTCAACAGAAACAGACAATAAGCAAGTCATC
This sequence comes from uncultured Pseudomonadales bacterium, assembly GCA_964567445.1. Taxonomy (GTDB): domain Bacteria; phylum Patescibacteriota; class Microgenomatia; order UBA1400; family PJMF01; genus CAZMMR01. Next base: position 3,285 of record CAZMMR010000100.1, on the reverse strand, counting down.
TTTGACTCAAGAGATGGAGCAACTGATGGTTTTTTAATTGGTTTAAATAATAATCAGTTTAGAGCCAAGTTGAATTCCTCAGACAATCTAACTACTGAAACATATGAAACCGGTAAGTGGTATCACTACACAGCCACCTATGATGGATTTAAACTCAAGCAATACGTTGATGGTAGCGTAAATAAAACAACGGACCTAATAACAAGTTTTAGTGTTAGTGCTGCTGCCAGAATGGGAACTCTGTCGTATGCTGTTTCCTCAACTAATAGTTTTAACGGCAAAATCGACGAAGTCCGAATCTACAACCGAGCCCTCTCCCCTAAAGAAGTAAGAGATTTATACAATTGGGCCCCGGGACCAGTTGGCTACTGGAAGTTTGATGAAGCATCTACTACTGAAGCTGTAGATTCTAGTAGCAACAGCATAGATCTCACCGCAACTGGTTTAGATAGCTCTAATATTGTTAAGGGTAAATTCGGTAAAGCCTATTATTACAACACCTGGACAGAAAGACACACTGGTTGGAACAATGTATTGGCCCCCACCAGTAACCAAATTACTATGGAGGCTTGGGTTTATCCAAAATCAAGCCCCTCAGAGAGAGGTACCATTCTTCTTAACACAGGTAGTGGTGGTGGAGTCTATTTAAGCCTAAGATCCAATAACAGCTTACAAACATATTGGCATGGTCGTAGCTCACCAGGATATCATACAACTACAGCTGGTACTGTACCCAATAACCAATGGTCCCATGTGACGGTGGCCTGGGATGAAAACGGCACTAAACTTTATGTTAATGGTGTGCTTGAAGAAACAGTTAATACTGGCGGAACCGGCGTCAGCAATCAGGACAGCTTTATAGTTGGAGCTGAAAACTCCAGTCGTCAGTTTAATGGTTATATTGATGATGTCCGTGTTTACAATTACGCCCGCACTCAATCTCAAATTATTGAAGATATGAACGCCGGCCATCCAGTTGGTGGCAGTCCTATCGGTAGCCAAGTTGCTTATTGGAAGTTTGATGAGGGATATGGCACTACTGCTCATGACAACAACATCCATAATAATGACTGCACTTTTTCAGGAGGTGCCAACTGGAGTAACACTGGAAAAATAGATAAAGCAGTTAGCTTTGATGGCGTAGATGGTCGCTTAGCTTGTGGCAGTGATGATTCGCTTAACTTTGATGGTCAGAATTTCACCATTACCACCTGGGTTAAGCCAGAACCGCAAGGAACTCATCGTTTTATTTATCATAAATGGAGACCAAATATCTATCTAGATACAAACGATAGTAGTTGGGGGTTTGCAATTTCTGATTCAGAAGGGACAAAAAACTTAAGTTTAAACGCGCCTATCGATGGAAACACTTGGTACTACACTGCTCAAATTATTAAACAAAACGAATATCATAAAGCTTATATATATGATAAAAACGGGAATTTAATTGATTATGATGAAAGGTTTGATCTTACAACTACTCAAGGATCGAACGATGATACTTTCTATTTAAGTAGAAATGGCTGGCACGCAGACAACAACAGTTATTACGAAGGCCTAATCGACGAAGTCAAAATCTACTCTACCGCTCTAACAGAAGACCAAATCAAAACTGATTACAATCAAGGTAAAACTCAAGTCTTGGGCGCAGCTGGCACCGAGTCTGACGGCACTACTCCTTCTTTCTCCTCCGATCGCTCCTACTGCCCGCCTGGCGATACCACCGCCAACTGCGGACCAGTAGCTGAATGGAGACTAGATGAAAAAACAGGAACCACCGCTTATGACACCAGCGGCAATGGTAATAATGGTACTTTAACTAATATGGAGGCTGAAGACTGGAAATCAAACGCTTTGTGTAAAGTCGGAAGTTGCCTGGAGTTTGATGGGAGTGATGAACTAGTCAGTGTTTCAGATGACAGTAGCTTAAAGCCAACAACTGGACTGACCATGTCAGCTTGGGTAAGACCAAATAATACGACTCAAGAAGACTACGCCGGCATTATCACCAAAGACATATCAGCAACAAGTGGTTATAGCCTTATGGTTAGAGATTCGAACAGAGTTGCAGTTAATATCCCCAATAGCAGCTGGGCTCCATCAATGGTTAGTGATTCAAGCATTCCCAATCAAGAATGGAGCCAACTAGTAGCAACTTACGACTTAGACAAAATGACAATTTACATAAATGGACAGTTAGATAAACAGATTGATGCTAATACTCCAATAACTTACTCAGGAGGAGAGTTGAGAATTGGTGCTTGGAGCTCCACCTATAGAAGATTTAACGGCCTCATTGACCAAGTTCAAGTCTACGACTACGCCCTCTCCCCTGCCCAAGTAGCCTGGAACTACAACCGCGGTAAACCAGTCGGTTGGTGGAAGTTTGATGAGGGCGAAGGTACTACAGCCTATGATTCTAGTGGCAACGAAAATAATGGCACTTTAACTGGATCTATGACTAATGATGACTGGGTTACGGGCAAATTTAATAAAGCTTTAGAATTTGATGGAGTTGATGATGACGTAGAGTTAGCTAATCAAATAGATTTAGCTGAGGATACCCCCTGGTCAGTTGCTTATTGGTTTTATCACAATTGTTCTTCTTGTAACGATATGATTTTAGGAGATGATGATGACGGCAACAATCGACTCTATCATCGTGATAGTGGGGCCAGCTACAAAATAAGATTCCACTCAAATGGTGGTTTTGTGTGTGACTTTGATTTTCTGGAAGAAGCAAGACAAGAATGGCATCATGTCGTTATTACTAATGATGGCTCAGACTCTAACAATTTAAAATTTTACTATGATAGCAATTACATGGAAACTGAAACAGGAGCAACAACTCGTTTTTTAATTGATAATATTGGCTATCCTTATACAAATTCTGGATACCACTGGCCAGGATATATCGACGACGTCCGCATCTACAACTACGCCCTCACCGACCAGCAAATTCAACAAATTTACAACTCGGGCTCTGCCATCCACTTTGCTGGAGATTAAAACAAATAGTACAAATCTAAATTGTCCTTACTCATATAACTACAACAGCCAACCATTAACACGAACCTTAATCAGTAGCCAAAAACCACAGATTTCAAATAAAATTAGACAAATCGTAACATTAGTGCAGATCAGCCAGCAAAAGCCCCATCATTAATAAAGATTAATCTTAATAAGTTCGCAAATTAGATTTTGTAAGGAAATAGCGTTTTTAACAACATCACTTTATAAGCAAGCAGCTTTTTCTTAGAATTGGAAAATTAACTACTAACAGCA
>CAZMMR010000099.1:0-3525 GCA_964567445.1 uncultured Pseudomonadales bacterium | reverse complement strand
GATAATTTAAAGGAGCTCCTTAGAACTAGTTAACTGGGCAAGACCCATTAGTATTACGCTTAATTATCAGATTTATTAGTATAAAATACAATTAATGACTATTCCTTCCTTTCACAAAAAATGGTTGCCTTTATTTATAGTTTTAATTTTGATGAGCATCATCACCACCACCTTTCTCTCTTACCACTACTTTAAAAACCGAAGCAGCAACAGAAAGAATGAATCTGAAACTGTAGAAGTTACTAATCGCGAGCAACCAATAACAGCTGGTAATCCCGATCAAATAGAAAGTCTTAATATTGTCTTGCTAGGATATGGCGGTGCTGGCCACCAAGGCGGTTATCTAACCGATGTGATTCAGATTGTGAATATCGATTTCACCAGCAGCGCTATAAAACTTATTTCTATTCCTAGAGATTTATGGGTACAGCTTCCAGATGGCAACCAAGCAAAAGTAAACCAAGCTTTTAGTCTGGGAACGGATCCTCAAAAGCCAATTATTAGTGGCGGTCAGATTTCTAAAAAAATGACCAGCATTATCAGTGGCTTACCTATTGATTATTTTATTGCAGTTGATTTTGTTGGGTTTAAGAGGCTGATTGGCGAAGATTTGGATAGCATTACTGTTGATGTTCCCGAAACACTAGAAGATCCTTGGTACCCTATAGCTGGAGAAGAACTCAATCCCTGCGGGATGAGTCCTGAAGAAGTAGCGCAAGTTACTCAACAGTACTCAGGATTTGAGTTGGAAAAGCAGTTTGAATGTCGTTATGAGCACTTATACTACAAGCAGGGACCGCAACAAATGGAGGGTGGTGACGCTTTAAAATACGTTCGCTCTAGACATGGACCACAAGGTGGAGACTTCTCTCGCAGTGGCCGTCAACATGCTGTCTTGGAAGGAATTAAAGAGAAGCTAATTACTCTAGAGGCACTCTATCAACTTCCAGATTTTTATCAAACAGTAACGAGCAATGTTACAACCGATCTAGATTTAGAAATATTGCAATATCTAGCTCCAGCTTTAAAACAAGCAACTAGTTTTAACACCCAAAAAGTAATTATTAGCACCAGTAATGTACTTGTTGCTTCTAAATCCAACAGCGGACAATTTATTTTGATTCCCAAGGCAGGTAATAATCAGTGGCAAGAAGTACAAGCTTATATTCTTGAGCAGTAACTATATGATCCTCAGCTTGATTTATTAGCCCTATGTAGCAAGTTTAACTTGTTATTTTTATAAGTACTGATGACCTCTTTTGCAACTTTACAATCTGTTTGATAAACATCAAACAAATGTTCGCGCAAAGCATGAAAAGCAATTTCACCAATATTAGGGGTAATGACAACATCAGCTTTAGTCTTAATTAGCATTTTAGCTACAGCTAAACCAGCTTTTTGCTTTTGTTGTTGATGAGGGTTTTCAAGAAAATAGAAGCCCTGTAGCTCATTTTGTTTTAGGTTAACACACAAAAAATAAGGAGCGCGGCTCATTTCACTAGCAATTTTCGACTGCAATTTATTCTTATCTTCGACTGGAATTACTAAATGATGATAATCAGACTGCAACGGTTCTACATGCACTAAGAGCTGGCTGAGGTTACTTATTTTTGCCCTAGCCGCATCTTTTATCTGATGGACGATGCGATGCGAGCGGTTAATGTCGATACTACGTCTAATTCCAACCTTAACCTCTCCAAAAATCATTGGTCCAGCTTGTCTCAGCTTGATTTCATAGGCTTGCTCCACCCCACTCACATCTTCAGCAATTTTTTTAATCTTATCTTCTAATTCACTGTCAGGACTAACATCCATTAAGGCTAAAATCGCGTCTCTTAAACTAGTGAAACCAATTTCAAAAATCAGAAACGAAATGCCGATAGTAATGATGCTTTCAATATAAGGAATGTTAAAATATGCAGACAAAGTACCTATAAAAACTGCGCTAGAGGAGAATATGTGAGTTCTGTTTTCCCGACCCATTGCCACTAAACTGCGAGCACCAGTTTCCTGACCAACTTTAATCTCATAGTTACCAAAAATAAACAAAGTGACGGCATCGACTGCAGAAACAGCTAGAGCAATAGCCGGTAAATTTATTTGCGATGGTTGCTGAAAGTTAGTTAAACCCTGTTTAGCCATTTCAAAACCAGCATAAAGAATTAAAAGTGAAATTAGGAGTGTTCCTAAACTTTCCGCTTTATAGTATCCATAGGGAAATTTTTTGCTAGGCTTTTTTTGAGCAATTTTAAGACCCAGCCAGGAGGTGACGATAGAAACAATGTCAGAGGCACTGTGAACAGCATCAGAAATTAAAGCTAAACTACCAGAGAGAGTACCGGCTATAATTTTTGTAACCACCAAAGTACCCTCCAACCAAATAGCTCTGCTAGCTACGTTTTCACCTCTTTTAAGCTGTTGCAATTGGTGATTAGAAGACATGAAAAAAATCTGCTATTTTCGAGTTAAAGGTGAACCACATTGGGGACATTTTTGTTTGTAACAGGCTTGACCTCGCTGATGAGGCTGCTGATAATCACACGTGGGATTTACACAAACGCAAATTCCACCGGGACCACCAGCTTTTTTCCCGCCTTTACGACCACGGCCAGCAGATTTGTTCTTCTTAAAAAATGGCATAGTAAACCGTTACCAGTTAAACAGACTTGTTGTTAATTAAATAGACTGGTTGTGAAGTTACTGTGAGTCTTTATTTTGCAACAACTCTAAAGAAAATCAGCAAACTTAAATTTTTGTTTCTACTTTTTTAGCCCAATCAGCAATAATAGGCAGTTCAAACTGCTCATTCTGATAAGCCTTAATCATCAGCACTATCCACAAGATAAAAGCAATCGGAACCAATAAAATTGACACCAACCAACCTAAAAATGGGATAAAAGCAATAACATTAATTCCGCCAAACAAAACTAAACTTTGGGCTGCATGAAAACGAACAAATTTATCTTCTTTTTCTGTTAATAAGAAAAGCAAGCCAGTTAGCCAACCAGCAACATATGCCAAAGCAGCCTTTAAATTACCATCGAGTTGCTCCTTTTGGGGCGTACTAGTTTCTGTTTCTTGAGAGGGGGGTGTGTTATTTGTCATATACCCTTACTGTAGCAGACGAAAAATAAACTTGTCAATCAGCCAAAATTTAAAAAGTTAGCTAGCACAGCTTTTGATAACTTGATTAGTGTAGTAAAGACAAGTAACAACCGTAATGACAATGACAATTGGGAGTGCGATTGGAGCAGTTAGATCCTCAAGCTGCATAGCAATCATCATACCAATAATGGCTGAACCCATCGTGGTGGCAAACACCAACCATGGCACTAACATTAAGTAACCAGCTAGTTTATCTCGGCTAATTAGAAATAGAACAGGGCCGGAACAGCCACTACAACATTGACTACATCTTGCCTCATCCCTTGTGTCGCCCAAATGTCTCCTGAGCATAAATTACTGGCCAAAAAATACCTAATAAGCTAGCTACAGCAACTAGAAAAGCTGACACTAATGAGATAT
>CAZMMR010000098.1:0-3595 GCA_964567445.1 uncultured Pseudomonadales bacterium | reverse complement strand
TCTCTAGCCTGGCTTTTCAACATGGTTAAATCACCCTCTTCTAGTCGAAAAGAAACCAATTCGCTTTTGGTCGGTTTGTCGTTAAGTTGCAACTTAATTTTCTTACGTTTAATATCTGCCTCATTAATGCAATCCGTTAATTCTGCTTCGTCCCAAAAGACAGCCTCTTGTGCAGCAGACACCTGAGAGAAGTCTGGTAGTTTTTTCTTATCATTTTTTTGAGTCATACTTTTCTCCTTTCTGCGAGCGATATAAAGCCCGTTCTTTTTTAGACATATCTCGGGCAGTAACCACAAAGTAGTAACCGCCACCCTTATCAGCTACAAACCTAGCCAGCAAATCTAATAACCTTCATGAGTTGGGCTAAAAACCAAAAAGGCTCTATACCACAAGCTTAATCTGGCCTAAGCCTTTAGCTTTTCTAAAATACTTTTCATCAGCAGTGGCAAAAACCAGTCCTCTCTGCAGAGCTAACAAATGATAGCTGGTGTCATAAACCGTTGTCTGCAAGCGCTTGGCCTCAGCCACACTTTCCACAATTAAATCAGGAGAGAGATCCACAACCTTAATAGGCAAGCGGTTAAAACTGGTCATGACTTGCTGAGCTTTTTGAGTGTTCCCAAGAGTATACCTAAGACCATTGGCCACCTCCAGAGGCAGTAAACAACTAGAAATCAGTGCTGCCCCGCTTGTACCCTGCTCCTTTTTAGCCAAAACCGTTGCCAGCCACTGTTTGGCTTTGGTTCTCTCGGATAACAAAGCTTGAAGAATAACCGAGGCATCTACTACGTAGCTCATAGCCGCCCCCGTTCGATTGCAGCTTTAATCTCCTTCTGACTAAATTTTGGCAGATCTTTTCTTAGAGCCAAGAATTCTTCCTCGACACTAGGCCTATCACCTCTAGCCTGAATCAGCTTATCTTTTAACAGTTGCTGTTGAATGGCCTTAGAAACAAACTGGCTAATTCTACCCTTGGGAACGGACCGAGTTAATGCCCGATGAAGGGAGCTTGGCAAACTAATAGTAATTCTTTTGTTCATAGAGATGAAGTAGCTACTAACTGTGCTCATACTCATTGTATGAAGTTTTTTCATACTATACAACCTCCTTTCACTAATACTATTAAGATAGTTGTGTTTGCCAACTAACATCATAAACAAGAAAACTGACGTTTTGTTGAAAGTTAGGGGTTAAGAGAGTTCGTGCCAGCAAGAAGCTAGTTAATCTTTGACCAGAGAGTTGCCCACCCAGGCATAAATCAATAAAAACAGATAAGACAGCAAAAAATATTATTATTAAATAGAGATCTTGGCGCTGTCATAAAATATTGATGATTTAATTTAGCCTTTAAGTGATGGGCTACAAGCCAGCTAGCCAGCTAGCCAAACCAACCAACCCCACTTTTTATAAAGAGGACTTAGTAAAAAAGTCGCACTAAAATAGAACTATTATCAAAGGAAAGTTGTTTAAACCATTGAAAGACCACCTATCTTAACCTGAAATTAATCTCTTGGAAAAGACCGCTGCTCCCACCTACCAATTCGCCCCTATTTTTTCTATACTAGAAAGTAAGCTTGAAAGGCTAAGCTTGAGTAAAAACAACCAGTTCTACTCTTACTCTTAAAGCTTACGCCAACTTTAAACAAGCAAAAACAATGTCTCGGTCTAAACATAACTACCAAATCAGCCCCTTACTTAAAACTGCGGTTAAGACAGCTTTGGATGTGTCTTACTGGATTGGCACAGCCATAATTGTGGCTACTACTTTTATTGGTCGTTTGGTTTTGTGGCTAGCACTAATTACTTTCAACATTGTCTTTAATTTTTTGGTAATGGGGTTACTGGTAAACGGTTTACTAGCTGGAATTGTTGGTGCTGTAAGTAGAAAAGGTAAAAACAGTCGTGGGAAAAGCAGAAAGAAGTTATTTAGCAACAAGCGAAAAAGCGGTTTAAGTAAATATATCAATAGGTTAACTAGTACGATTAAAGGTAAACTTGTACCTCAGAAATTGGCCAAACTACACCGGCAATTGCTAAATAAAAAAACCCGCCGCAGGTTGCTACCAGCATTGGCAGTAATACTATTATTTTTAATCGGCTTTGCTATTTATAAGTCCCAGCAGGCCGAAGATGTAAGAGCTGGGTGGTTTAATGATCGCTGGGGGTATCGAAAAGCCTACCCCGTAAACTACGCCGGCGACGAAACGCTCACTGAGTATCAAATTTTAATTAAGGATGTTGACACAGCTTCTTTAATTTCAGCTGGCAAAATGCGTTCAGACTGTGCTGATCTTAGATTCACCAATAATAATGGTAGAAAATTAGACTATTTCATAGTCGGTGACACCTGCAATACAGATGAAACCCAAGTCTGGGTTAAAACTGACCTGATCGATGCTTCAGACGTCACTATCTATATGTACTACGGCAATCCTAATGCCCCAGATGCTCAAAATGAGCAAGCCACTTTTAGTTATAGTGAAGAAAAAACCGTTGGCTACGTGCTTCATAGCGCCGTCAATCAACTAGAAGTAATCTCATTAGCAAATAACAACAGCATTTCTCATAATGGCTCAACTTTGAATTTAGATAGAGGTGAAACTGGTAGCTTTAATTCCGTTAGTCAGTGGACTCCAGTCACAGCCAAAGATATGTTTAATGCAGATGATGCCAGCAATGACACCGATATGCTCGTACCTGTTTCTTGGGCTGGCACTGAGTTTACAGTCCAAATTAGGTACAATAGCCCAGCCAACTTTCATATGATTGCTCCCTGGCAAGATGCAGCCGTTGATATTTATGACGATGGTTCTAGCTCTTGCACTGGTTTGTCGGTCACTTCAGCAGGTGCTACCCACAGTTGTGCTGGCACAGGTACCTATCGTGTAGAGAGCGATTATCCCATCTTAGTTTTCCATGATCCCGGTGGCGATGAAAATCCACTTCATCCAACCAATACCAGTAAATGGATTGGTGGTGGTAGTAGTAGTCAAATCGTGTCTAATGAAAATGGAGCCACCTATCATTACACTCATTATGCAACTACCAATGAAGATATTAGTGGCTCTATAGGAGCAAATACAGCCACTGGTCTTTCTGGTGATGGCAGCATGGGCGGCGGCGCCATTTTGAGTTGGTCTGCTGACAACCCTTTCGGTGTGATGCAGATTGCTGATGGTGATGGGGGTGATTCCCACTACTATCAATTACTAAGTGAAACAGGAACTATCTTTGGGTCAGCAGTAAGCAACACCGACTACATTTCAATAGCTTCAGACCAACCTGCCAATTGTATTGTTTATGACACTGATGAAAATGAGTTGGGTAGCGGCACCGCTAGCTCAAGCAATGATAAAATTTATTTCCTGGGTTTTGGAACCGGGAGTTCCTCAACTTGGACCTCAGAACAATGGTATATGGAGTGCGATGCTCCCGTCGCCGCTCATTATCAAAAAAACAGTGCTTCAGAATCCGGCCTATGGTCTTACCCAATGATGCGCCAGTTCACTTACCCCACCCCACAAGTCGGAACAGCCGAAAATGAAGAAGTTGCCCCTGGCCCGGTGGCATACTGGAAGTTTGATGAGGGCCAAGG
>CAZMMR010000097.1:0-3660 GCA_964567445.1 uncultured Pseudomonadales bacterium | reverse complement strand
GAATATCAAACTAGTGTCAGTCGAGAAATGTTTTTGCAGTATTTGGTTCCGGTTGATGTCGAGGCAGAAGAACAGGAGAAGCTGCTAGGTTTTATGCGGCTGAGTTTACCTAAAAAGAATTGTTTTATAGGTGAGTTGCAACGAGCGGCTATGATAAGAGAGATCCATGTCTATGGATCGGTGGTTGGTTTGGGCAAAAAGTCTGAGCGTCGAGCTCAGCACTTGGGTTTGGGTACTAAGCTGATTGGTCAGGCAAAGATGATTGCTGCGAAAGAAGGATACCGGAGTTTGGCTGTTATTTCAGCCATTGGTACTAAAGGGTATTATCGACAACGGGGTTTTGGTGAGGGGCGGCTTTTCCAGATAAGTAAATTATGATTGTAGTTTCGTTGATTCAAACTAGATAGAGAATCTCTCTTTGGTAAAATCGATTTTTCTTTCTATTACTTCTTCTATATCGATATCAAGTTCAATAGCCAGTAGTATTAGAGAAGCAAGAACATCAGCAAACTCATCCTCTACATTCCTGTGGCTAAATTTAGCAATTTTTGACTGTCTTTGTAAGTTCATGCTGGTTAGAATTTCGTCCGATAATTCACCCAGTTCTTCTACAATCTTCATGGTGCGGGCAAATACTCTCTGATCGGCAGATTTTAAAGGCCAATGTTTGTTTAGAAAGTCTGCAATATGTCGATATTGGTCGGTAAGATCTTGGATGGTCACGGCCTTCTCAATTCTGTATCTTATAACAAACTGTTATTTTATCACTAATCTCGAGAAAACAAAGGTTGAGTTGGCCAGGTTAATTAACCGTTACTCTCGACTTAACTTATAGGCTTAACTTAAATTAAGCCAACTTATATTACTGCTAGTTTTTGCAGCAAACCTTGCCCGATGCCAGGAATAGCAGATAGTTGTTTAAAACTAGTCGGATTTAATATAGCTAGCAAGAGACGTGTTTGTTGCGGTAGCTTCGATAATATTTGATGCTTATTTAGCGAAAACAGTCTTTGCTCCTCGCTTTCGTCAAGGATCATTTCATTAGGGAGACAATGACTGCAGCAACAATCTAAAGTAGGCAGAGATTGATCAAAATAGGTACTTATTTTTTGGCTTAGGCAACCAGCCTCAGTAGCGAAGTTGATCATTTGTTTTAGTTTATTTTCTTTGATGAGCTGGCGATTATTGTTTTTAGAATTGTTAATCAGGTAGTGGTGAATGGCGATGTCTGGTCGATGAAAAAGAAGATAGCAGTGGCTGGTTTGGCCATCTCTGCCAGCCCGTCCTACTTCTTGATAATAGTTTTCAATATTGGCGGGTATTTGGTAATGAATGACAAATCTAATATTAGCTTTATCGATACCCATCCCAAAAGCATTGGTGGCACAAATAATTTGATTATCGTTATCCAAGAACTTTTGTTGTGTCTGAGCACGTTGTTTGTCACTAAGTCCGCCATGATACACAAGGGGTGTTCTGGCTGTTAATTGTTGGTTAAAATTAAGTTGCTTGATTAAGTTAGCTACGATGTGCGTTGACTTACGGGTGGTGGTGTAGATGAGTCCAGAGTGATTGTTGGGTTGGTGTTTCTTGAGTATTTTGATGATAGCCAGTTGTTTGGCTGCTTGTGATGGACAGTTAATGACATTGAGGTTAAGGTTGGTTCGTACCAACGATTGAGTAAAGATCTGTGGCTGGTTAAGCCCCAAAACCTTAGTTAAATCCTGCTTAATTTTATTGTTGGCAGTGGCGGTGAAAGCAGCCACAGTTGGCCTTGGTTCAATCTCGTTTGCAAATTGTTTGATCGACAAGTAGTGAGGGCGAAAATCATGACCCCATAATGAGGCACAGTGCGCTTCATCGATGGCAACCAGTGGGATTTTAATCTTGGCAATTGCCTTTCTGAAAGTTGATGAAAATAGTCGTTCTGGAGCAACGTAAAGCAATTGGTAATATTGATTGGCTAGTCGCTCTAATCTCGCACTTAGCTCTTGTGACTGCAAACTACTGTTTAAAAAAGTGGCTTTAATCCCCTTTTTCTGTAAGGTAGAGACTTGATCTGCCATTAAAGAAATTAGAGGTGAAATAACAACTGTAGTCCCCGGCAAACACAAAGCAGGGATCTGGAAGCACAACGATTTACCACTACCAGTGGGTTGAATGGCGAGCATGTCCTTATTTTGTAAGATAGCAGTGATGATTGCCTGTTGATTTGTTCTAAATTGTTGGTAACCAAAGTATTTTTTTAATATTTTTATAGGCTTGAATGGTGGATGGAGATGCCGATCCATATCGCCATCATAAGTACGAATATTGACGTTATGTTGACAGGCAAAGCTTATGCGGCTACTGCCAAGCAGCAGAAGATCAATGGTAGAACATCAATGTTTTACCAGTGGATATCTATTTTTCTTGTTGTTGGAGATTTGCGATTCTACGGCTGACTAAATTACCTCTATTTTTCAAATGTTTTTTAATTGGATCTTTAGCTCCATACTCTGCAGTTTTTAAACGCTGTCTTTCCTTAATAGATCTTTGTAGTTGAGATGACGACTGTTGGGTTTGATTACGATGTTTCTGTGTTGGCTTAGATGACTTGCTCTTTTTTGTTTGTGGTCTTTGTCGAAATAAAGTAGATTTAGTTTTCATGGTAATATCATTATATAAAATGATGTTTATTGTAAGATAATGGTTTATCTGTTTGATAGAAATTTAATACTCGATTGTAATTTTAAAAGCTTTCAACTTTTTCTTGTGACTGTTTGATTTTACTGAAGGTGTAATCAGTGTATTGTTGCTGGGATTTTAAAAATTTATGTTTCATACGATCCAATAAAATTGACACCAAGCTACAAAAAACAAGACTTGGATAGTGAAAAATAAGAAACGTACGCCTTGATCTAACCATGGTCTTTTGGTGGTAATTTTGGCTAAGACAATAAAAATGGGAAAAATGATTAGAAAATATCTGGAAATAGAGGCCAAAGTACCACTAACTAGCGGTAAGGCTAACATCGCACTCGCATAGAGAGCATATTTTTTATCCTTAAAAATTTTAAAAGAGGTGGCTGTTAGGCCGATCCAGAATAGAGTTAAATATTTTTCAACAATGCTCACAAAGCCAATATAATTGGTCGGTGAGAAAATAGTTTGCCAGGGCCACGACAATTTTCTATTCCATGCTTTTTGGACGACAAAGGGAGTTTGCCATGAATTAGTGGTGTAATGAGCAAACAGCAACCAGGTAGCAACGAAGGCAATGAATATACCCAAGACTACAAGAGCTTTTAACAAACTAATTTGTTGTTTCTTTCGATCTTGCCATATCTGATATAAGAGCGGTATCAACAAAATAAAGCCAGGCGAACGAGTAAGACTAGCTAACCCTCCCACAATTGCCGCTTTAACAAATAGCTTATTTTCCAGGGAAAAAAAGAATAGTAGGCTTAACATTAAAAACAAGGCTTCAGTATAAAAACTGGTTAAAATAAAGCCAGTGGGAAATAATAGCAGATACCAAATACTGCGTTGACCAATCTGGCTTGAGTTTGTAAGTTTGGTAACTAACTTGTATAGCAAGGTTAAGGCTAGTAGTGTTAAAACAGAATTGATAACTAAACCCATTATCAGGAACAAACGCGAACTGTGTAAGCTGGTTGG
>CAZMMR010000096.1:0-3721 GCA_964567445.1 uncultured Pseudomonadales bacterium | reverse complement strand
GCGAAAAGAGACAAGTTTATCCCCATTGTTCGTTTAGCTACAAGAGTTGAAGATGGAGCTTGGATTCAACCCAACCGGAAGCAGATTGTGGGTATGTTTGATTTTCTTGATGCATTGCAGTGGCCGACAGATGATCGTTACGTCGTTGTTTTTAATGAGGTTAATCATGCCAAAGAGTGGGGTAATGAATTAGATCCTGTTGGCTACAGCCGCATTCTTGAGTTTAGTGCTAACTGGGCGCACACTGGTCCCAAGCGCTATATAATTCTGCCAGCGGCTATGGACTTAGCTGCACCTAATAGCATTGTTACCAGAGACGCTTTTACCTATCTTGGCCAAATGTTGATAGCTAATCCCGATGTCTTTGATCAGGTTGATGTCTGGAATTCGCACTCGTATCCAAATCCGGGTTTTTCTTCTAGCCCCACTCAAGTTAGTAAAAATTCAGTTCGGGGCTTTGAATATGAACTCAACTACATTCGTAATCAGACCGGCCAAGATTTTGACGTTATTATCACGGAGACTGGCTGGGTGGCTAATCGTTACACTCGACCATGGTTGGGCGATTATTACACTTATGCTATGCAGCATGTTTGGACTCATCCTAAAGTGGTTGGCGTTACCCCCTTCTTACTAAGAGGTGCTCCTGGTCCATTTACTACTTTTAGCTTCTTTGATGACAAAAATGAGCCCACAGTTATTTTTGATGCTTTCCGTGAAGGCATTGAGCAAGTGCAGAAAAAGTAGCAAGCCAAGAAAATTGCTTAAAATTAAAACAAGCCAGCCATTTTCTGGCTGACTTGCATTTATAAATCATTTCTTAACTACTTAGCTTGAACCTTAACTTTTCTAGGCTTGGACGCCTCAGATTTTTCGAAGATAACAGTTAAGACACCATCTTCAACCTCTGCGGTTGGTTCTTTACCATAATCAATCTTTCCTGGAACTGCTACTTTATAAGAGTAATTCCACGAAGACTTACGATAGTGTTGTTTATCTTCGTCTTCCTCTTCTACTCTCTGAGCTTTTATCCATAGCACATCATCTTCGAAAGTAATATCAACGTCACCAGGTTTTACACCCGCCACGTTGGCTTTGACTACCACCTCGTCCTCTGTTTCATAGATGTCGAGATTATTGCCACCTGCACTGACCAGCGAGCTATCTAGATCGTTCCAGATGTCAGGCCAGCGACTAAGGCTGCGCATCCCTCTGAATGGTACTAAGTCCATATGACTTCCTTTCTCTGCGATTAGCAGACATAATTGTTAATTGCTAAGTATAGTTTAGCAATTTAGCAGACTTTGTCAACAAGTGCTAAAAAAAGATTGTTGCTACGATTACTGATATGCCAATTTTTGCTTGATAGATAAATAATTTATGATTAATTACTATGGTAAAAATAGTATTCTTGCGCTTTTATCTTGGCAAGCAGTAGCTGACAGCCAGATGTTCATTGTGTTTAAATACTTATAAATATGCTTGTACATCATTTGTTAATCTTCGTGGCTGGTCTTTTTGGACTGTGGTTGGGATCAGAGTTAATCGTTAAAGGTGCCACAGTTATTGCTAAAAGAATGGGTCTTTCTGAAACATTTATTGGTATGACTATTCTGGCCTTTGGGACTGATTTCCCCGAAATAATGGTTGCTATGACTGGAGCTATTGAGCAACAGCAAGGCATTAATACGTCTGGGTTGGTGGTGGGCAACATCGTCGGCTCTAACATGAGCCAGATTTCTTTGGTTTTGGGCGTTTCTGGTCTCTTACGGGTTTTAAAAGCAGAGAAAAATGAAACTGTTAAAAATGGTTTGATGCTTATAGCTAGTACTTTTCTGGTTCTAGTTTTGTCTTTAGATGGCTTTATTTCACCAACAGATGGACTGATCTTGCTTGTTTTTTATTTAGGATACTTTTTTAGTTTGCAACAAAAAACCAAAATCTCAAAATTAAAAGGCTCTTTTCGCCGTTTTTTAAAACCCAAAAGCGTTGCTCCTTTACTTAAATTAGGGATTGGTTTGTTTATTCTGGCTCAGGCTTCGGATTTAGTGGTAGACAGCGGAATCGAGATTGCTCAACTAATGGGGTTGAGTCAGATGATTGTTGGTGTGCTGATGATAGGTCTTGGTACGAGCTTGCCAGAATTAGTGGTGTCGGTATCGGCAGTTATTAAAGGCTCTGGCGGCTTATCTATTGGCAATATTATCGGCAGCAATATTATTGATTTATTGGTGGCTTTAGGAGGAAGTGCTGTTATTGGTGGCTGGACAGTTACGCGTGGGATTGCTACTTTCGATTTTGCCTATCTTTTATTTACCTCTGTAGTAGTCGTGTTGTTTTTGCTAACCAAGGAAAAATTAGAACGTAAGGAGTCATTTTTAATTCTTTCGCTATATGTAATCTACTTTGTTTTAAAGGTGTTGGGATTTTAAGTTGTTGAGTTGTGCACAAATTAATTTACTTACAGTTTTTTTGCAAATAAAATCTTAATCAGTTAGAATTTCACACATGTCAAAAATCAAAGCCGGAAATATCGATAAAGGAATGTTTCTCATGCATCATGGGAAACCTCATCGAGTAGTTAAAAAGAAATTTGTTTCACCTGGAAAAGGTTCGGCCTTTACTAGGACTAAACTGCAAAATTTAGAAACGGGCGCTATTGTCGAATTTGTTTTTAAATCTCATGATGTTATTGAAGAAGTGGAGGTTGAATCTAGGCAAATGCAATTTTTGTATGAGAGTGGGGAGCAAGTAGTGTTTATGGATCCGCGCTCTTATGAGCAAGTGGAAGTACCAAAGTCGGTGTTGGGAGATAAGGTTCAGTATTTAGCTCCAGAAATTTCTTGTTATGTGATGGTCTATCAGGGTAAGCCAATGGCAGTTAGTTTGCCTCCTAAAGTAGAAATGGAGGTTACTCAAGCTCAAGATGCGGTGGCCGGCGATCGCTCTAATGCGGGGACTAAACCAGTAACGGTGGAGACGGGTTTAAAAGTACAAGTACCGCTGTTTATTAAAACAGGAGAGAAGCTGGTAATTGATACAGAGGATGGCAGTTATGTTTCTCGGGCTTAAGAGTTAAGATTTTCTTTTACGATTGATGGTCTTTAGAATTTTTTCTGTAGAGTTTTTTTAAGTCTGTTGATATAATTAAGGTTTGCTGTTGAGTAAAGTTAGTTGAAATTACATTTAGGGCCCGTAGCTCAGGTGGTTAGAGCGACAGCCTTTTAAGCTGTGCGTCGTGGGTTCGACTCCCACCGGGCTCACAAATATAAAACAATCGCTAATATGCGATTGTTTTTGTGTTTGTGGATCTTAGTGTTAGATAAGAAGCCAATGGTTCTGTCGCCAAGTTAGCGTGCTCCCGCTCAGCGGGACAAAGCTAACCTGGGTAATACTTGCAGTGAGTCTGTAAGACGAACGGAAAGTGGACTCCCTGCCTGCCGACAGGCAGGCTATTGGGTTTACATTAAATACAGTCAATATACTGACTGTATTTAGTTAAATTTGGTCAGTATATTGACTCAATTTAAAACAGTTAACCAAGACAATTTCTTAGCTTTTATTGGCTAACCACTCTTTGTTTACCTACTTTGGTTTACCTAATTCATTATTGGCAAGCCTTTTTCAAACTTCCTAGCCACTTCAACCTGTCTAAATCCTGATTTTTCCACCAATTTAATCATCCTTAACTTGGTAAGGAGTTCATTATCTTTAATTTGCT
>CAZMMR010000095.1:0-3738 GCA_964567445.1 uncultured Pseudomonadales bacterium | reverse complement strand
GCCAGTAAAACTGTTACTCGGCCTGGAAAACGAATGGTTTCTATCTGCAGTAGTTTCTGTTTAAACTTTTCATCAAACCAAAAACGACCTAACTCTTGCCAATAATAAAGGTTGTTTTCTATTCGTATACCGTAGGTAGTAATCTTATAGGTCACATCTTGTGGTGGTACTACTGATAGAGCATAGGCTAAGAAAGCTACGGCAATGACGACTGTGACGGCAATTAGTTGGCCGGCAAATCCCAGAATTAAAGAGATTAAAACAGCAATTAAAACAATAGTACTGTGATATTTTTTATTGCGTTTTTTGAATGGTCGGCTGGGTCCTTGCCACTCTAGCAGAGTCTCCTCGGGCAAGGGTTTGTACATACCTGGTGCTACCTTGGATTCTTCTGGTTGATATTGAGCATAATAGTTAGCTTCATCTGCGTGGTCTTGCTGTTGAGTCTGGCTTTGGTTATTAGCCTGATTTTGAGATTGAGACTGAGCTTGATTGTTGACTTGGTTTTGGTTAGTTTTTTGAGTTTGTTGTTGGGTTTGGTTGGAAGCTTGAGCTTGTTGTTGATCTTGGTTGGGTTGAGTATACTGTCTAGTCTGGCTGACTGGTGCCTGCTGGGTATTGACCTGACTGTTAATTGTAGCTTGATTTTGTTGCGGTTGTGGTTGAGCTTCATTCACTTTAGAAGAACTTTTTTGCGTAAAATTAGTAGAACCTTGCCCAGCAAAATTAATGGTTTGGTTAGACTGCTGACGGGTTTGATCGTTGCGAGCTGGTTGTGGTTGTTGAGAATTAGGTTTGGGCTGAGCGCCAACTTGATGGCGGGCAGTTGTTTGTTGATTTGGCATGCTAGTTACCAATATACACAAAAAAGGGTTACTAACCAACCACTATCTGGTAGAATAGGAAGGGTTAAAACAGATGATGGAGGTGTCGCATAGTGGTCAATTGCACTGGTCTTGAAAACCAGGGCCTTACGGCTCCGTGGGTTCGAGTCCCACCACCTCCGCTCAAATAAAACAGCGCCATTTGGCGCTGTTTTATTTGATTGATGGATGATGTAAAAGCTAATAAGAGAGTAGGGAATAAGAGTAATCAGACATAATTTAAGCCAATAATCATGCCCTAGTTTGTTTAAATAACTTTTTTAAGATAGCAAGACTTGCTAAATAAATTTAGTCTAATCTTGTCCAAATAAATCTTGGTATATATTTAATTCCTCTTCTGGATCATTAAATACAACCGCTTCAGGATCAAAACTCTCCAGATCTAACTCATCGTAACTATCTACTCCAAAACGCTCTAGTGTTTCTTGATGGTACTCATGATCCTTATCCTTAAGGATTTCAATATTCTGTTGATAATTATAAGGGCCTCCGCTATCTTCTGGAGGACAAGCTCTTTTACCTTTGACAAGTTGAGGATAATGAGCACTATCATCAAAAGGTATTATTTTCTCAAGCTTGATTTGGTGAACCCAATCATCTCCAAAATCATAAATATATTTCGCCGTTTTTTGCTCCTCAGAAATATGCTGATAAATTTTAGTCTGTACTTCATCTAACTCATTTTCTCTGACAGATGGATCATATTCTGGATTTGGCATTGATATAATGGTCACATTACGATCCCGTATAGGTCCAATAATAAATTGATGCAAGTGGTAACCAATCCAACCAAAAGCATCTTGTATGGCTACATGTAAAGCCCAAAAATTACTGTTAGCTGGTATCAGAATTCGTCGCCAAATAGGGGGTTTGATGTTATTTAGACTGATTTTTAACTGATAAACATCTGCGTTTTTTGACATATTGGAATTAAAATAATTGATAATAGAGCGAGTGTTATCTTTTTAGTAAGTACAAAGGTTGGTGCCTGAATCTAATGCGCAAGCACCTATTCAATCTCAAAAATCTCTAATATTATCTGGTATTAATGATATCGCCAATTCTTGCAGCTGTTGGTAAACTTGCCGGCCCAAATTAGTCAGCCTATATTTTTGTGTGTAGTTTTTCTTACTCAATAATCGATTCCATTTTAAAGCTTTTTTCTTAGCTTCAAGTAAACCAGCCTGAACTGCTGGCAACAAAAAAGTTTGTTCGAGTGAAGCTGCCGACAATCTAATTAAAAAATTATTTACTTTTTTCTTACTTGCTTTGTCCATTATGGCCTCAATATCTTCAGCTAGGCCTTTGTCCTTATCTGCCAAGCCTTTAAATATACTGTGATCGGCAATAACTTCGCTTAGTTTTTCTAACTTAACAAACTTCCGTAATTGCAGACGTTCGAAAATGATGGGCATGAATTCCTGAATGATTGACTGTTCATAACCATTAACTTTATCGCTTATGTTATGCACTTGGCCCACATAGTCCCAATCGGTAATAATTAACCAGTAATATATGAGTTGTCCTAGCTTATCCATCATTGGTAATTGTAGCCACCGCTTACCTTTGTTGGTAATTTTTAGTTTATTTTTGCTCACTTTAACCCAAGAGGTTGATAGAGCAATAGTGTGTATCAGATTGGTTAATTGCAACTGCCCTTCGTACCTAACAACGCTCATATCATCCTGCTGATAATAAGATTTAACTTGCTTGTGACTAAGGTTAATTAGTTCTTGTTCGATTTCTCGAGCATATTTAATAACAATATCTTTGCGGACCTTGGTTAATTGCAACGGTTGATGATCTGTTTTTTCGAGAAAGAAAGTCATCATAGCTAACATAGGAGGGGCCGTTTTTGTAGTAAGTTGTAATGAAGAAGCATGGGTGTTTTCTGTTTGAGATTCCCGCTCACAGCCTTCATCAGACAATAAGCTAAACATTAGTCTGAGGCTATCATCCCTGAAGTCTTGGCCTACCTTCTTTAACTTAGTTAGGGTTTTAGCTCCTAGTTGATAATCAGGTTTAATGGCAAGGGCTTTTTTAACAAATTTTTTGGCTAGCTCAAATTGTCCGAATGTCGCCAAGCTGGTGCCGATATTTAAGTAAACTCGAAATACCTCGGGCATCTCTTCTATTTTTTCTAAAACCTTGCCTAGTATTTTTAGGCGTTCTATTACCTGTAATGGCTCATGCATATGAACGGCTTGATGGTATTGATCGAGTGGGTTACCGGGATCCAGATTCATAAGTTCAGATGGTAAAATGTCATCTAAACTGCGCTCTAAGCCTTTCATCTCTAACCAGTGTTTAATAAGCTGCAAGAATCTGGAAATTTGCGTATCTGTTTCACACTGTTTAATGATTGTAACCACTAACTTCCTTAGTTCTAGATTTTTTTTCTTCGCTTTGTTTAGCACTAAAGAAGAAAGATGTTTAACGTTACAGTCTTGACCAAATAAATCAAGAGCTTTTTGCAGCTCTATCTCATTGTATACCTCAGCCATGTAATCAAATTCTCCGTCGTGCTTTAGTCTAATTAGAGACTCCATGGGCAATCTGTCACTGGTGGGTTTGTGCTCTAAGAAATGAAGTATTTCTGTGGGAAGTGGATACACACCTCCACCTGCTAATTGCCAGTGGTCGGCAACTGGTATCACTCGGGCTGCTAAAACGGTGCCAACTTCCGCCGAAAAACTACCCTGCTTTTCAAAGACAAGTAACTCTTGTTTGGTGTCTGGGTCGAGGAGGGTGATGCTTGTGCCTAGGTCAACTGCGGTAATTTTAAAAAGCGTAAAAAATTGTTCATTTAACCAGCGCTGATAATACTGTTTTTTCTCCTGACTCAGATCAGCTT
>CAZMMR010000094.1:0-3846 GCA_964567445.1 uncultured Pseudomonadales bacterium | reverse complement strand
AGCAACATTCGCTGCAGATTTTGTACTGCTTTCTCTAGTACTTCTTGCTTCATGACATTCAACCCTCCGGTATATGTATCCTTGATCATATCCTGGCTAGTACCCAGACTAATATGATGCGGGATATACTGTTTTAGGTCTGAGAAGACTGGATAGTGATGGACAAGTAAAATCATAAGGGCCCAGACAGCCTCAATTGCTTGGTTGCCAAAACCCTCGTGTTCGCTCGGATATAAAATGGCATCAAAAGCAGAATAAGATTCATAAAAATCGACTTTTCCTGCGGCTACTTTATCTCCGATGTAAACTACAGGTACTCCCATTTTTTTAGCGTAAGACATAATTTTTTCTAGATAAGCTGGAATAACGTCGGCGCCATTGGGTAGGACTAAAATAATCCTACTGTTTTGATTAAATTGTGACTGATGCGGACCTACTTCTTGGTCATTAAAGATTTCTCTATTTTCCTTTTTTTGCAATTCAGCGATGAGTTGAATGGCAACTTCGACATTTTTATTAGTAACCAAACGGGTCATCATACCCAGGAGCAAATCATTGTCTGTGACCTGAACTGCATTACCTTGGCCATCTACAAATCTACCCTGACTCATTTCAGCATCTGGCCAGACAACATGGGTGCTATCTGATTGATTAGTGTTTTCTTGAACCTTGTTATTGAGGACTTTAATAAGTCCCTTTTTGGTCATTTGATGTTCTACTTCTTGATCAAAGTAGAAACCATCTGGCACGTATTCTGCCTCAACACCTCTCTGCTCTTGCAGCAATTGTTGATTGTTTGAGTTGATGACGATGTGTGATGTGTTCGGTAGATTTGGCGCAATTAATTTTTGCATGAGGGCCTCTACTTCGAGATAGGGAGAATAATTATAAATTGCCGCTGGTCCTTCCCAGGCAAAGTCATGATGATGGAGGACAAAATGAATATCAGGCCGCTTTTTAATGAGCCGATACATAGCTAAAGCCGCTGCTGGATGCATATGAGGCAGGGAAAGAAGGTTCCTAACGTGGGCAATATGAATATTGTGTTTGTCTAGGGCATCTTCTACCTTCTTTTCTATAATGGCAGCTGACTGATAAATTTGATTTAATATCGCATTCTCCATATTTTTTCCTGGTGCAAGTTCCTCTGTAAATGTAGCGTTTTTGGTTACTCTTTCTTTCTCTAGATCTTGTTGATAGCCAAGGTTCATAATTTTGGTTAGAGCCTGCACCTGTTCGCTTTTATAATCAAGCTCCTCAATGCGAGTACCAGGATTTTCCTCTGGGTTTACGTCTGAGGAGATAGTAAAAACGCCTATGCCTTGTCGGACTAACTCTTCTCTTGTTTCTTTTATTTGCAAAGCGACACCGTCTTCACGTTCACTGCCATAGTGAATTTCAGCGACTTTATAATTACGAAGTGTTTCTAGGGGAGGCCTAGTTTCTGGGAGAGATTCTGGACTTAGAGTGTTCATAAAGATGGAGGTAGACAAGAACAAGAAATTATACCTAAAGACTTATTGTTTGTAAAATTGGATTATTCGTTTAACCATTTGTTGAACATTAAGTACAAAGAAGTAAATTGTGTTTCAGATATTGAGGATTAAAAGTAGGTTGTAGCCTGTTGAGTTTGGTTTTTAGAAAAAGTAAAATCTAAATATACAGCGATTACATCGATGATGGTTGTTATATGAAACAATTGATTTTTAGACTAAATATCCTCAAGTTGTTGTTTGCTACTCAGAAGATTAATTGATTGCTTGTGTCCTGCTAAAATCTTTTTCGGTAGCTGGTCAATATCAAACCATTTCCAGCCAGCGCATTTTTGTGGTTCATTTGTTTGCAATTGACTACTCCACTCTCGGCAAATATAAACAAAATGAACAAAGTTATGATTGCCCTGCCACTCTTTTACTACTCCTAAATATTGTAAATCTTTAGCGATTAAAGTTGTTTCTTTTTGCAGCTCTCGAGCAGCACAATCCTTAATTTTCTCAGCTCCATCAATTATACCACCTGGAAAGCCATAGAAACCAGATTTACAAGAGTTTTTGCGCTTGCCTAACAATACTTGGTTTTGCTCAGTCAAGACAAGAACCGCACAACCAATTGGCTATGGGGTTTTTATGTCATGCTCCAACAGTCTTTTAACGTCTTTTTTAGTAATTTTAGATAAGGGTAATTCCAATGCTTGCTCTAACCCAAACCAGCCCATTTCGTCATGTTTATGTGGCTCCTGGATGCTAGGGTTACCTTGAACGATGTGGCAGATATAAGTCGGTGCTATCCAGTGTTGATTTTCATCGGGTAAAATATGGTTCCAGACATAATGAAGCTTTTTTACTTCTATTTCGACCCCGATTTCTTCGGTTACTTCTCTTAATAATGCCTGCTTAAAAGTTTCGCCATAAGCCACTTCTCCACCAGGAATTTCCCACTTACCAACTTCATTTTTGGCTTGCTTGCCTCTCTTGAGTAGCAATAATTCTTGCTGGTCATTAAAAATTACAGCCCTCACTCCAACCCCAATACAGTCAGTGCCAATTTTTATCTTTTCTGCCATAGTTATTTCTTAACTGGTAACGGAATGAGGAGACTGGTCTGCTCTTTGTACTGCTGATAATCATCGTTGTTCTCGTAGCGCTTGTTGTACCTTTTTTCCAAAGGAGGAATGCCAGTCACAAATAACAGTAAGGTAGTGATGATAATCGGGCCAATGATAGTTAGCCAAGACCAGCCGCTTTGAAAAGGAATAGAAAAAATAAATATGCCCCACCAACAAAGCATCTCACCAAAATAGTTGGGGTGTCGAGAGTAGCGCCACAAGCCAGAATCTATCCACTGTCCCCTATTTTCTAGCTGGTTTTTAAATTGAAATTTCTGCCAATCAGCAATTGTTTCAAGGGTAAGACCAATTAACCAAATAGCTAGACCAACTATACTGACAACAGTTACCGGCTGGGCTTGTGATAGCGATAAAATATAACTGGCAGGCAAGCTAATTATCCAAACCGAGATAGCTTGTAGAGCCCAAAACTGAGCAAATTTAAGAAAGTTTTCTCGGACACCATCAAATCTTTTGTCTTTTTTGGTTCTTAAAATGCGAATAAAAAGATAAGTAGCAAGCCTGAGACCCCACAAAGAAATAATTGCAATGATTAGCCAATGATAGGGCTGGATATTGGAGTTAGTGAGTAGTCCAAACCAGGCTAAAATAATAAAGGTTAAGCCATAAGAGAGATCGGTTACTTTATCGGTTTTAAAAGTAGCAGCAAAGCTAAAAAACAAGATTTGGATAATGAAACTAATAATGAGGGTGGCAATGATAAAATTTAGCATATGAAAAGGTAGATAGTATATTGCGACTGTAACGGTTTAATTATAGTGGCCTAATGTATAAAATTACAGCACAATAACTATTTTGTATGTTAACTTACTCACAAATATTTAAACAGTTTAAAATCGAGCCGCTTAGCTATTTTTGTAGCAACTAATCAAGCTGATTGGAATCAGCATGTCCAGCAGTTGTATCAGTCTTTAGGATTTAAGATAATTGGAGATAAGCACTATTTTAATCGTACGGATTTTGTTTATTGGCTTAAAGCATAATTTAACCTTTGCAATCTTTTCATTGCTGGGTTGCTATCCTTTACCAAACAATGATTTGTTGAGGATCGATATCAGCTCCTTCTTCAACCGAAAGCAATAAACAGTGTTTGCCGGTAAATTTAAGATAGCCTTGGTCTACAATTAGCCATTTATAATTCTTTATTTCTTTTTGCTGCAAGCAAGTTTGGCCCCATTCACTCTTATCTAAATTATTACCTGCCAGCGATAAATTTGCCA
>CAZMMR010000093.1:0-3892 GCA_964567445.1 uncultured Pseudomonadales bacterium | reverse complement strand
TCGCAATCAACATCTTATTAATGGTCTTTTAAACAATTTGTTAGACGATTCAATGATGGTGTTAGATGGTTTAGATTTAGATGACGAAGCCATTAATCTCTCTTTAGGTATGATGTCTGATATTCGTAATACTTTAGATATAGTGGAAAGAATCATCCACAGGCAGGATATGGTGGAATAGAGTTGGGTGGCTGATGGTTGTTAGTCATTAAACTTGTCGCGAAAAATGCGGGACTAGATTTGCCGCTAAAGATGCAGAGTTATTTCACAATAACTCTTTTTTCCTCAATATTTCCCGTTGACAACTTTTTAGCAGTCAGTTACTATAACTGCTAGTAGTCATCATTGACGTTTGCTAATTTTGTTTTTGACAATGGCAATCATGTCTTGAAATGACTACAGCAAAATATTACAAATTAATTAAATAAATCTAGAAAGGATTTAAGCATGAAACCAATTAAAGTTTCTCAACTTAAACCCAACAATGGTTATGTTTTGGTCGAACCGGTCCAAGCAGAAAAGAAAACTGAATCCGGTATTTATCTCCCTGAGTCTGAAGATGAAAAACCCCAACAAGGCACGGTCCTAGCTTGTGGTGGTTCTCTTTGGGAAAGTGGTGTTAAAGAAATTAAATGTCCTGCCAAAAAAGGTGATGTTGTTATCTACAAAAAATGGGGTGGCAACGACTTTAAGATTGACGATGTCGAATATCAGTTCTTAAAGTTTGACGATATTCTGGCAGTTATCAACAAATAAAGTAGTAAAAATATTTAATTAACAAATTAGTTTATTACGAGGAAAAATCTTATGGCAAAACAACTTAAATTTGGCGATGATGCCCGCCAAAAAATGTTAACGGGCATTAATAAATTAGCAAAAGCGGTCACTACCACTTTAGGTCCTAAAGGACGTAATGTAGCTCTGGATAAATCTTGGGGAGTTCCCAACGTAGTCCATGATGGTGTGACAGTAGCTAAGGAAATCGATTTAGAAGATAAATTCGAGAATATGGGCGCTCAATTAGTAAAAGAAGCAGCCGACAAGACTAACGATACTGCTGGTGATGGTACTACCACCGCTACTTTGTTGGCGCAAAAAATGAGCTCGATCGGCATGAAGTACGTTACTGCCGGCACTAACCCTATGATTATGAAGCGTGGTATTGATCAAGCTGTGGCAGCTGTTATTGCTAGGATTAAAGATTTAGCTAAAGACGTTAAAGAGGCAGATTGGGAGAAGGTAGCCACTATTTCTTCACAGAGCGAAGAAATTGGTGCCAAAATTGCTGAGGCCCTAAAATTGGTTGGTAAAGATGGAGTGGTCGAAGTTGAAGAAGGTAAGACTATGAATATTGCTATCGATCATAAGGAGGGCATGGAGTTTGATAAAGGCTATGCCTCTCCATATTTTGTAACTGACTCTGATAATATGGAGGCCGTTATGGAAGATCCTTATGTGCTTATTACCGATCAAAAAATCTCTAACATTAAAGAAGTGTTGCCGCTACTGGAAAAGGTGGTTAACGCTGGTAAGTCATTGGTAATTATTGCTGATGACATTGAAGGCGAAGCCTTAACAACCTTAGTGGTTAACAAGCTGCGCGGTTCTTTTAAAGCTTTGGCAGTCAAAGCTCCTGGCTTTGGCGACAGAAGAAAAGCCATGTTAGAAGACATTGCCGTTTTAACTGGGGCTACAGTCATTAGTTCCGAAGTTGGTCGCAAGTTAGAAGATGCTAGTGTTGAAGATTTAGGTCAAGCTGACACGGTTCGTGCCGACAAAGACACCACCCGTATTGTTGGCGGTAAGGGTACTCAAACTAATATTGATGCCAGAGTGGCTCAGATCGAATCGCAGATTGAGCAGTCAACCTCCGATTTTGATAGTGAAAAGCTGCAAGAGCGCAAAGCCAAATTAACTGGCGGTGTGGCAGTGATCCAGGTTGGAGCCAGTACAGAGATTGAAATGAAAAACCTGCAAGAGCGGGTCAAGGATGCCAAAGAAGCTACCAAAGCTGCTATCGAAGATGGCATTATTGTTGGCGGCGGTGTCACTTTTGTCCAAGCAGCCAAAGCTTTAGCCAAGGTTAAAGTTGAAAGTGAAGATGAGCAAACTGGAGTGGAACTAGTGCGAGCTGTTCTAGAAGAGCCAATCAGAATGTTGGCTATTAACTCTGGTGTTGATGCTGGCTGGGTCTTAGGGCAAATTAAAGAAAAGGATGATCCCAATTGGGGCTTTAATGCCATGACTAATGAGTTTGAGGATTTGGAAAAAGCTGGTGTTATTGAGCCTGCCAAAGTAGCGATTGAAGCTCTTAAAAACTCAGCCTCTGTGGCTAGTATGATCCTAACAACAGAGTGTTTGGTCACTGATGCTCCTGAAGAAGATGAAGGTGGAGCCGGGGCTGGTGCCGCTGCCGCTGCTCGAGGAATGGGTGGCATGCCAGGCATGATGTAAAGTAATGAATAGTTTAAATTAACAAACCCGCACAAATGGCGTCATTTGTGCGGGTTCATCTACGCAAATGGCGCCATTTGTGCTATCATAGTTTATACTTTTAAAAAAATATGAGCTATATTCCTCGCTACTTAAGCCAATCTATTAAAAATGATTTAAGCCAAGACAACAAAATTGTTGTTTTATTTGGAGCCAGGCAAGTGGGCAAGACCACCTTAGCTAGAAAAATTTTATCTGATTTAGATTACAAGGCTTTAGCGATTAATGCGGAGCAAACCAAGTACCACTCAATTTTAAGCAGCAAAGATGTTAATAAATTTCAAGAGTTAATCGCTGACAATAATCTCTTGTTTATTGATGAGGCTCAATATATTGATGAGATAGGTTTAAATCTAAAATTAATTCATGATCACTTACCTCAAGTTAAAGTTTTTGTGACAGGTTCCTCCTCTTTTGATTTAGCCAATCAAGTTGCCGAGCCCTTAACTGGTCGTTCTTGGAAGTATACTCTGTATCCTATTTCATATTTTGAGCTTAAAGCCAGTAAGAATCTATCCAAATTTGAGCTTAAAGATCAGTTGGAGCAAAGGTTAATTTTTGGTTCTTACCCAGAGGTTTTTTCAATTACAGGTTTTGAGCGTAAACAAAGACATTTGCAACAGCTCACTAACTCCTATTTATTTAAAGATATTTTCACTTTTGCCAGAATTAAATATCACCAAAAAATCAGACAGTTGCTAAAACTGCTGGCTTTTCAAATTGGCTCAGAGGTTTCTATTAATGAATTAGCTAACCAGCTAGGTATTAGCCGTGATGCAGTTAATAACTATATTGATCTATTAGAGAAGTCTTTTGTTATTTTTAGAATATCTAGTTATTCCCGAAATTTAAGAAAAGAAGTTACCAAGATGGACAAAATATACTTCTATGATTTAGGTGTGAGAAATGCAGTCATTAATGATTTTAAATTATTTGAAAATAGGCAGGACATAGGCCAACTCTGGGAGAATTTTTTAATTAGTGAAAAAATTAAGATTAATACTTACCAAGAGAATTATTGTGATCGCTATTTTTGGAGATTACAAACCGGCGCTGAGTTAGACTATGTTGAGCAAGCAGGATCAGAGCTTCACGGCTATGAATTCAAGTGGGGTAATAAACAGCCTCAGGCCCCACAAAGTTGGCAAGATACATACCCCAACAGTAGTTATCAAGTAATTAACCAAGATAATTACCTGCAGTTTATTACTTAGGAATTTTCCTATTACCGTCAGTCAACTGACGCAAATAGGCTAATTACCGTCAGTCTATTGACGGAAATAAGATAAAATGCTATTATTGTTGTTAATGATAGCTAAAATAAGTACCAACAACCATATTCAGTGATATTACTCTAGCCAGATATCGGATTTACTAGAGCCCAATCGAGCTTTGGTCA
>CAZMMR010000092.1:0-3911 GCA_964567445.1 uncultured Pseudomonadales bacterium | reverse complement strand
AACTATATTTTGGAATGGACCGCTGGGAGTATTTGAACAAGAGCCATTCGAGTCTGGCACAAGAGAAATAGCGCGAGCTATTGCTAAATCAGGTGCAGAAACTTTTTTGGGTGGTGGAGATACGCTAACTGCTGTCAATCAGTTTGGCTTTGCCGATCGCTTTGATTATGTTTCTTCGGCTGGTGGTGCAGCTTTAGATTTTTTAGCTGGTAAAAAGCTGCCTGCCTTAGAAAAACTAGTGCAACCATAACAAAGATTATAACACCAAACTACTCTCAAGAAATCATCGAAACCATACATAATGCATCAACTGAAAAGCTACAATTGACTCAAGGTTGCTATCTGTATTAT
This sequence comes from uncultured Pseudomonadales bacterium, assembly GCA_964567445.1. Taxonomy (GTDB): domain Bacteria; phylum Patescibacteriota; class Microgenomatia; order UBA1400; family PJMF01; genus CAZMMR01. Next base: position 3,560 of record CAZMMR010000092.1, on the reverse strand, counting down.
TCTGGTAGGTAGACTTATCACTAACGGGGTTGTTTTTTTGTGTTGTACGAATAATTATTAAGTTTCAAAATGAATAGTTGCCAGCAGACTAAATTTTAAAATGAACGTAGATCAACCACAAAATCAAAACCGACAAACACATGCTGATAAAAAGAGTGGTAGTTCCAATCAGCCTCTCTCTAATACTAATAAGGAAAGTAAACCAAACCTAAAAACAGGAACTAACAATGATCCTGCTCCGTCGTTAAATCGATTTAAGCAAGAAACAGATTCTGCTTACAAACAATCTTTACAAGGTACAGGCAATGCGTTTTCACCTAAAAAAAAGGTAGGTGCGGCTGATAAGGCTAGCGATAAAGATACAAAAAAACCTTTGAAGAAATTTGAGAAAAATAAAGGCAAGAGAAAAAAGTGGCCTTTAGTTATTTTAGCGATTTTATTATTAATAGCTGGTGGCATAGGTGTTTTCTACACAGTTCAAAAACGAGAAGAACCTACTCCAACTGCTCCGGAATCAAGGCCAGCAGCTGACGACGAAATTGGTTGCACACTTGAATTTACTGTAGCCGAGCCTTCAGCAACTCCTACTCCAACAGCAACTCCTACTCCTACCAGCATTCCTTGTGGATTCTCTGGATGTGACAATGACGACAGTTTGTGTGCTCAAGGCTTAAACTGCATTCAGGAAACTAACACAGGAAACAGCAACTATGTCTGCTCTTTAGAGTCAACTAACGAATATGATCATGAACAATTGTGCAGGAATGGGTACGAGTCTGGCAATGATAGTTTAAATGAAGTAGTTTGTTGCAGCGCAGACCTATGTATAGAAGACGCAAACCTAGCATATCAAGAGCTGGGTTCGTCCACTGATAGCCAACTCAAATTTTCTGCAGAGGCTATTTACGGTTATACTGACGTTGTATTGCAACTTACAGATAAACAATCGGCTACTACCAATCTTACTCCAGACACCCTACCATCAGGTGATACATTTAACTGGACTTTTCCCAATGCAAGCTTAAGTATTACAGATCTAGATAATGCCAAATTTTATGTTTATGCAGAAGACCCAGATCAACCAGAACAAACAGGAGACGAATGCGGTATATTAATTCCCAGTGTATCTCCTACTCCAACCGGCATCCCTTGTGGAGGAACGGGCTGTGTTGTTGATGACCCTGATTATTACTGCGCAAACGATTATGAATGCTTAACTGTTGGAGAAGAACCAAACACTGAAACGGTTTGTTCAGAGCCTGCAATAGAAGATGGCTACGACTATACTTATGCCTGCACCACTGGATATGAACCTAATAATTCCGTCCAAGAAAATTATGAAAACTGCTGCACAGAGTCGATGTGTATTGAAGATGCTCTTATATCATTTGAAGAGCCGAACAATGATACTTTAAATATCATTTCATCTGCAAGTATCCTTTATGGAAATGTGGCGCTGCAAGTTGATTTGGAATCTGGAGAAACTATTGATTTAACTAATTTCCAACTAGTTACAAACGAGAGTGGCACTAGCATTAGGTATGAATGGCACTTTAATAACGTTAGCTTCGATATTACCGACATAGTTGAAGTAAGATTCTATGTCTATAATTCCTATGACGAAAATGACAATCTAGTGATTGATGGCGATGAGTGTGGTCTTATCAACCCAGATATTTCTCCCACACCAAGCCCCACCCCAATGGACTGTGGGGATGAAGGGTGTAGTGCTAACAACGATTGTGATAACGATTTAATCTGTGTTGATGCCGATGATGGCAATAATTACTGCGCTATGGAAGAGTATGAAGATGCCTGTATTGATGAGCCAAGCAATGCGACTTGTTGTGAAGCACCGCCTACAGCTACCCCCACAGATGAACCAGAATCTACCCCTACTGATGAACCAGACGATACACCAGAACCGACTGACGAACCAATTGATACATTAACCCCCTCTCCCACCAGTGTCCAAACAGTCGACACTACCAACCAGTGTAATGACACCTGTAGCACTAATGCCGATTGCGATAATATCAGCCATATCTGCTACAACGGCCGTTGCCGCTTAGACATTAACCCAGAAGACGAGTACTGCCGTACACCACAAGGAAAAACTACAGTAGAAAGAATTATAGAAGAACCTGTTAGTGGTCCAGAAGATTGGTTAAACTATCTTAAAGTTGGCATCGGTGCCATTGGCGCTGGTCTACTAGTCTTCCTATTCTTATAAATTGAGGACAGTTTCTAGATAAAAAACAGTCTTTTCTTACCCCCAGTTAGTTCTTTTATTACTCCCAGCTTGCAATTTGGGTCCAGGATATCTCCAATTTTCTCTTTTTGTCCAGATGTTATAATATGCTAATTGCGATACAATTCGCTACTTAACTCAAGCGCGCGTAGCTCAAGTGGTTAGAGCATCAAGCTTATACCTTGACGGTTCTAGGTTCGAGTCCTAGCGCGCGCACAAAAAAAATGAGGTGTAAGATGTAATAAGAATTACAGGCAAAAATATTGGCAGTCAATATAATACGAAAATTATGTTAGAAACAATTATTGCTTTTATCAAGAAAAAACATAAGTTAATTTTAGTGCTGCTCGTGCTACTTATAGTTGGTTGCTTTTTCTACTTCCGTAAAACAAGTCAGGAACAGCAGCAGTTAACCTTCGACAGCCCACAAAAAAGAGACTTGGTAAAAAGATTAGAAGTATCTGGCATTATCGATGCCAGTCGCAAAGCGCAAATGAGATTTATTGCTGGCGGCAAAGTTGTTTATTTGGGTGCACAGGAAGGCGACCAAGTTAACAAATGGCAAACTATTGCCACCATCGACGCCAGAGACTTACAAAAAAGACTCAAGCAAAATCTAAACTTATACCTAAAAGAACGTTGGGGCTTTGAATCTGAAACAGAAGATTTTAGAGAACAGAACCCAACCCTAGAAAATCGTCGCAACCAGGACCAAAGACAGTGGGATCTAGAAAATTCTGTCATTAGCGTTGAGCTGCAAGATATTGCCATTTCTAACACAGTCATGTCCGCCCCTTTTGATGGTATTTTGGTTGAATCACCCATCGACACTGCCGGGGTGCAAGTTCTAGCTAGTGACTATTTTGAACTAGTAGATCCTAACTCACTAATATTTAAAGCACAGGTCGATGAAGAAGATATTGCTAATTTGCAAAAAAACCAGCCAGCCAATGTAATACTAGATGCTTACGATCAAGAACAACTTACAACTCAAATTGGTTACATTTCATACAAAAGCACACAATCTAACAGTGGCACAGTTTTTTTGGTTGAATTTCCCTTAGAAAGCAGTACTAATTTAGAAAAGTACAGACTAGGCATGAATGGGGATGTTCAAATCGAATTAGCTAGAAAAGATAACACACTTTCAATACCAATTGTGGCTATTAAAAAACGAGGCGATAACTATTTTGTTAACGTTAAACAAGATGACAATCAAATCCAAGAAAAAGAGATTAAAGTTGGGTTGGAAACCGAAGAGTATATAGAGGTAGTGGATGGTATCTCTGCCGACGACCAAATAGTAATT
>CAZMMR010000091.1:0-3920 GCA_964567445.1 uncultured Pseudomonadales bacterium | reverse complement strand
GATTGAGTTTAAGCAACATCTTCATAAGCTTAAGGCCCGCCTCATAATCAAGGTTACCCGTAGGCTCGTCTGCAATAAGAATTTCCGGGTTGGTAATTAAGGCCCGAGCTAAATTAACCCGCTGTTGTTGGCCAGAAGATAGTTCAGTTGGAATATAATCTGCCCAGTCAGACATGCCAACGGTCTGCAAAACTTGAGTGGCTTGATCTAAAGCCTCTTGCTTATCCTTGCCCAATAACCACAAAGGGAAAGCCACATTATTAAGAACATCTAAAGACTTAATCCAATACGTTTGCTGGTAAACCATGCCCACATGTTGTTTGCGAAAATCTGCCACTTGATCTGCGTTAACTGTTAGCTGCTGATCTTGCTGATGAGGATGGAACAAGCTGCGCCCTAATAACTTGGTCTGACCCTGAGTAGGAGGCTCCAAGCCCAGTACTACATGCAATAAGGTCGACTTACCACAACCTGAGGGCCCAAAGATGATCAAAAAATCGCCTTGATCAACAGTTAAATCAATTTCTTTTAAAACTGGTACTTGCTCCTTAGCTGTTTGAAATGATTTAGAGACCTGAAGGATGTCGATAGCTGGCACTTTCATATTAGCGCTTTCTTCCGAATAAATTAAAAGCCTGACCTAAATTGGAAATAACTAAATCAAGGGCGTTATCGGTGGCTTTCGGAGTAATGACCACGTTATCAACTGAATGAGTTAGGTTGCCGGCTTCATCCTTAGACACTGCCCGTAGATGATAAACTTTAGACGGAGTTAAATTAGAGATTACTACCAAGTGGTTGTAAGTTAATTTGTTGTCTAACTGTGTAGTCTGGCTGTAACTAGATCCCGAACCTTCACCAAACTCAACTTGAGAAGTAGCTGGCTCATCCGTATTCCAAGCCACTACTAGCTGGGCAGTTGAATCCTGGCCAGCCGTTTGGGTGGGCGGAACAGTACTGCCTTCGATACTAATCTCGCTGATTAAAGGGGGTCTGGTATCGGTAGCAGTCGTGAAGGTTTGAGTATCTGAATTAGCCTCATTACCAATCTTATCCCGGCCTTTAACTTGTAAATTATAATTGGTGTTTGGTAATAAACCACGAATTAACATTTGATGCTCGCCTGCTTTGCGCGTAACATTAACCTCATCCCGAGCAGATCCGGTCTCGCCTTGAGGCCAATAAGTGACAATGGAACTAATTTCGGTATTAGCCTGCCAACTGACCAAAACCGCTGGTTGAGCACTATTGCGCACTTGTTGGATGCGAACATTAGACACCCGAGGACGCGGCAAAGTAGTAAATGAATAGATGTCACCCTGATATTCCTCACCTTCGCTGTCAAACAAATTAACCCGGTAGAAATACTTAGTCCCATCTGCTAAACCAGTCAAATCCACACTATAAGTAGTTTCCAAAGCGCTAACATTGATTTCTTTGATCCCACCAAAAGCAGTAGTAGGCCCGTAATAGACTTTGGCCTTACTGGCATCCTTAGAAGTAAACTGGATCATGGCACTGCTTAAATTAACACTGGTAGCAGCCACTTCTTGCACCGCAGGAGCCGGATCTGTAGTAAAAGAGTATTCATCCGACAGGCCAGTATTACCATCTTCATCAGTCCATTTTGCTTTAAAGTAGTATGTTTCCCCAGCAGAAAGATTGGTTAAAGTAATGCTGTGGTTGGTAGTTTGGTCTGACTTTGAGGGCTCCTCATCATAGTATTCATTTGAACTAGGGCCGTACTGAACCTTGGAATCACTGGCTCGATCGGTACTCCAAGAAATCGTAGCTTGTTTAGTGGTAGTGCTAGAGACAGCCGGATCCGAAGTTAAATCGGCTGACTCAGTAAACTTGCCATCAGGATAACTAGAAACGGTGGATGAGACGGCGCTGCAGTTATTAGCGCTATCACAGGCTTTAGTGCAATAATAATAAGTTTGTTGAGACAAATCAGTGTCAGTATAAGAAGTTCCAGCAGTAGTTCCAATTTGGCTAAAAGCAGACAAATCGGAAGAGCAATCACTGCCTGACGTGCTGCGATAAACCTGATAAGTTTCCACTCCCGCTCCTACTTCGCTCGGCTCTTCCCAAGACACAGCCAATTTCCAATTCTCAGAAGCCTTGATTGAAATATCAGCTACATCTAAACTACGAGGTACACCAGGCGCTGAAGTGTCAGCCGTAAAATTAACTGAGGAATAAGAATTATAGTTAACATTACCAGCCTCATCCTTAGCCACAACGTAAAAAGTGTTAGTCCCGGGCTGAGTAGCGTAAGCATCAGCAGCTAAACTTAAGTCACTAGTCCAAGTGCAGTTTAGTGCTGAGGGAACACTGTTAACTGTGTAACAATAGCTTAACCCAGATTCTTGGCCAGCATAGGTGTTAGGAGTAGACCAAGAAAAAGCAAAAGAGTTGTCGGTGTTGCTATCAGGATCAACAGTTAAAGCCTGGGGTTCCGAGGGCGCATTGCCCGAATATTTTAAAATAGCAGTAACATTAGAGCTAGTAAAGTTGCAGGCATGATCCACAGTGCGTAGATAAAAAGTGTTTTCTCCAGTTTCCAAACTGTCAAAGTCGGTATCTAAAGTGTAAGAAGTGCTGCTAACAACATCGTCGCAGTTTTCCAAACCAGTATGAAGGCTGCCATACCAAGTACCAGTATCACCAATTTTGTACTGATAACCTTTAACGCCACTAGCTCCAACTGGTGAGTCTGTAGCCGCATTATCTCCCTCATCAGACCAATAAATAGTAAAACTGTCGATAGTATTGCGGTAACTTTGCGGAGCGGACAAGCCGGCCGGGTTGCTAGGGGCAACATCATCAAACTGGTAGATGTAAATAGTGTAATCATCCTCAGCATTGGTATAGACGTTACCAGCCCCATCATAGGCCTGGACTCGCAAATAATACGTATCGCCAGCGGTTAAACTACTGGCAGAATAATTAGCTGCAGTCTGCTGGCTGCCGGCTGTAGAGGGAATGGCGGTGTCATCAGTGCCAAAGTAAACATAATAACCAGCAATGCCGCTGGTATACCCACCACTACTACCGCTATCAACAGCACCAGACCATTCAAAGTAGGGCTGCTGGTAGTGATACCAAGTATCGTCATCTGTACCCAGAGATTCATCGTCTCCTTCGCCAGAAGCTAAACCGACTGCCTTGCTGTCTGAGTCATAGCCACTAGTGGTATCAGGATTGCTAGGAGCCTCTGTTTCAGCCACTTGCACACCTGAATCTCCAAAATTTATCCAGCCCAAATCACTAGACCAGCCATAGCCAGACCAAGCCCCAGTAGTAGTATTTATAGCAACATTAGCATTAAAGTCATCACCAGAGAAATCAATAAAGCCACCGGTATTTAAAACATAAGCCCGGCCAGACAAAACACCAGTGTCATAGTCCACAGTAATTGGACCGCCATTTTCAGTATCATTAAAATCAACCCAACCTAAATCCTCACTCCAGGCGTAACCAGTTAAAGTTCGTAGGTTGGAGTTTTCTGAATCAGGATCGCTAATGGTAACGTTAGCATTGTAAGTGTCGCTATCAAAAATGAGATTGGCACCAGAATTTAAAACAGTGGCTTGACCAGTAACGGGAGTAGCCCCTACGCCACGGACCCACTTAACGAGATATAAGCTTCCAGCAAAAGAGATGGTAAATAAAAAGAACCACAATAGGCAGGTTTTGACAAACTTCATGCGTATCATCAGTATAGTAAAAATAGGGGTTAAGTTCTAGAGAAGATAACTTTTTTAGTTCTTGAGTTTAGTGCAGAGTGGTCACAACTTAGTCAAACCTGTCCTTAAGCAAGGCTATTGTCTCTGTTTTCAAACTATGACGAATTGCTTTAAACTTCTTATAACTGAGCAGAAAATTAAGATCTTGATCGATTATTGTCTGGGTAA
>CAZMMR010000090.1:0-3959 GCA_964567445.1 uncultured Pseudomonadales bacterium | reverse complement strand
AGATTTTATAACTTTTTTTACTCTCAAGACAAAGGTATGAGATTCAATTAGTAATTCTTTAGCGCTTTCTTAATATCTGCTTTCCTCAATCTTAAATTCTTCGGTGTCACTTCCAGCATTTCATCAGAGCCAATAAGAGTAATAAACTGCTCTAAAGATGGCTTCCAGGCCGGGGCGAGAACAATGGTGTCATCAGCAGTAGCGGCTCTCATGTTAGTGAGCTTCTTGCCTTTGGCAATATTCATCACTAAGTCATGTTGTCGATTATTAAAACCGACTATCTGACCAGCATAAACCTCTTCTCCTGGATTAACCAGCATCTGACCTCTTTGCTGAGCCTTATCTAGGGAATAGGCAGTGACTTGGCCATTTTTCTGAGCAACAATGGCACCACCGCGGGTCCAGGTAATGGTCTCTCCTTGTGGTCTAAACTCTAAAAAGTTGCTATGAATAGCACCTTCTCCGGATGTAAAAGTAAGTAATTTTTGGCGGTAGCTAATTATATTGGCGGTAGCGATTTCATATTCAAAACGGACCCCGTTTTTAATTTGAGTCATGTTTTGCAGTTGAGCATGGCGTTGGCCCATGGTAGCAGTGATATCACCGGTGTATTTCTCTGGAACTTCAATGATAACCGCTTCCCATGGTTCGTGAGTTTGTCCGTTAATTTCTTTTAGGACTACTTGCGGGCGAGCTAATGAAAATTCATAATTTTCACGTCTCATGGTTTCAATGAGGATAGCTAGGTGAAGTTCGCCGCGGCCAACTAAGGTCATGCCATCGGTTTGTTTATTGTTGATGACTTTTAAGCCCACGTTGGTCTCCAACTCTCTATCGAGCCTGTGTTTAAGTTGACGTGAGGTAGAGTAGTCTGCTTCTTGGCCAGCAAAAGGGGAAGTATTAACCTTTATTTTAATTTTAACTGTTGGTTCACTTATTGATAAAGGAAGTAATGGTAAAGGACTTTGAGAATCGGCAATTGTCTCCCCGATTTTAGGATTGTTAATGCCAGCAATAGCTACGATTTGACCAGCCTGGGCTTGTTTAACCCGCTTTCTACCCAGGCCTTTGTGGATAAAAAGGTAATCAACAGTAGCAGTTCTGGTTTGTTTGTCGCTATCGATTACAGCTACTTTTTGCCCGTGCTTCAAGCTACCAGCAAAAATACGGCCAATGATTATTTTTCCTAGGTGATCATCCCAATCCAGGTTATTGATTTGTAATTGTAATGGTTTCTTAGTGTCACCAGTGGGAGCAGGAACCGTACTAATGATAGTTTCAAACAAAGGGGTTAAGTCATTGCTGTCTGAGATTTGTAAAGAGTGATTGCTGTTTTGAACTATTTTTTTGCCAACTATACCCTCAATGCCCCGAGCATAGAGAACAGGAAAATCCAGCTGTTTTTCACTGTTAGCTAGGTCTAAGAATAAGTCGATAACCTCTTTTTTCACTTCTTTGACTCGTTGGTCCTTACGGTCAACTTTGTTGATGACTACGATCGGTTTTAATTTTAACTCTAAGGCTAGTTTTAAAACAAATTTGGTTTGGGATAATACACCCTCAGCCGCATCGATTAACAGAATGCAGCCGTCGGCCATATTTAAAACGCGCTCAACTTCGCCAGAAAAATCGGCGTGGCCAGGTGTATCCAAGATATTAATTTGGTAGTCTTTCCAGGTCACAGATGTGTTTTTAGCTAAGATAGTTACGCCTTTTTCTCGTTCTAATTCGTTTGAGTCTAAAATCGTTGACTGCTGCATCTCTTTTTCATGAGCAGCAAAGGTGCTGGTTTGTTTGAGTATGGCATCCACCAGAGTAGTTTTGCCGTGGTCAACGTGAGCGATAATAGCGATGTTGCGTAACTTGTTCTGATTCATAAAGTTGATGATAAACAGTTTTAGCTGTTAATTGATTAAGCGATCATACTCTGGGAAGCGATTATTTAAGCGGTTCCTGCGAAGTAGTAATTTTACTCCAAAAATAGTCGTATATCAATGATAATATCAGGCTTAAGTTGAGGTAAAGTGCTTATTAGTACTGTTTGCCAGTACTTTGCAATTCTTATCTAATTAATTCTAGCTTTTCCTTGCGTTTCAGTTTCTTTATTTCACACTCTCTTTTTTGAGCTTGAGAACGATTTTTTACCTGCTCGGAATAAACGAGCTTTACCGGGGTTCTAGTTCTGGTGTATTTGGCGCCATTGCCTTGGTTGTGTGTATTAATGCGAGCTTGTAAGTCATTGGTGCAGCCAGTATAAAGACTATTGTCGTTGCAACGGACCATGTAGACATACCATACTCTTTTCATATCTTATTTATTGTTATTTGCAGTAGTTTATTATTCTTTTCTTTTTTCAATCATTACTTCACAGTCTGGTGCTTTGATAATCGCTATCCCCTCATTTTTACCCGGCCAACTAATCAACCCTTTTTGTTGGTAGTCTAGAAAATATCCATAGACTCTTTTCCAAGCCTGATAGATTGTTTCGTCGTTCTGGTTAATTTGATTCCTGTACTTAAACATCCTTCTTTCAATTGTTTCATATGGAGTTTGCACAAGAATGTAGCAGATATTTTCTGGGTCACATGTATTAATTAGTTGCTGTATTCTAACTTTTCGTTTTTTAGTGAGTAAGTGTGAAGCGTCTAGAACAACTTTTTTATTTTGTTGAGCTAATTCAATCGCTCGTTGATACATGTAGCGATAAGCTTGTTTTGATTGTTGTTCAATGATTTTGTGGCCAGCTTGATCGAGTCTTTTAGATTGAAACATTTCTGTTCTAATTTCATCTGAGGCGAGTCGTTGACAGTTAAAATGTTGAGCAATTTTTTTGGCTAGAGTTGATTTGCCACTGCCAGGGTAGCCAACCATGATGAAAATGAGTTTGTCTTGTAAATTTACCACGTTATTTTCTAGTCTATCAAAGCTAATAAGATTTGTCTCAATTGCAGAGACAAGGGAGTAAATTATTTTTAACTGTCTATGTAGGCTTTGGATAGATGGGATAGCTTTGTGTGTTAGGATTAAAACATATGAAAATAGGACAGTTGTCTCGGCAACAAGCTATTCGCCTCATGGCTTTGTTACTACTTGTATTATTTTTCGTTGTTTTTACAACAATCTCTCTTCACCGCTTTTGGCAGTATGCCAGTTGGTATTATGACTTCGGCATTTTTTATCAGGGTATCTCTGCAGTGGCTCGTGGCAAGCCACCTATTATCGATCACTTTGTTTTTCAGGGTAAGCATATTTTAGGCGACCACTTTCACCCGTTGATTTTCATTATTAGTCCGATTATAGCTCTGATTCCTAGGCCAGAAGTATTGTTGGTGGTGCAAGCTTTATTTGTTACAGTTAGTGGCTACTTTGTCTATTTAACTGCCCACAAACTACTTAAAAGCAATCTAGAATCTCTAGCAATTTTGATTATCTATCTAGCTTTTGTTGGTTTACATAATGCTTTAATTACTGAATTTCATGCCATTACTTTACTACCTTTGCCTCTGAGTATCTTTCTTTATGCTTTAGTTTCTAAAAAACGTTGGTTGTTTATATTGAGCTGGTTGGGGGTATTACTAACTAAGGAAACAACTTTTATTATTCCTGCTTATTTCGGTTTATACTTAGCTGTTAAAAACAAGGGTCTGTGGCGCAAACTAGGGCTGTTTGTGACACTAGCCTCCAGTATTTATGGTGTGAGTATTATTAAATGGGTTATGCCTGCTTTTAGTGGCCGTGAGCACTTATATTTATCTCAGGCCAGCAGCGATTTTGCTTGGTATAAATTAGTAGAAGCTAAAAAACTCAAAACTATTGGCCAGACTTTACTTAGTTATGGCTTGTTGCCGATTTTTGCTCCCGAAATTTTGCCACCGGTGGTAGCTAATTGGGCTAGTCGTTTTATTAGTGACGGTCTTCGCTATGATCTGGGCATGCACTACAATGCTGAGATTGCCCCC
>CAZMMR010000089.1:0-3978 GCA_964567445.1 uncultured Pseudomonadales bacterium | reverse complement strand
TTGCTTCAATTTACTCGCAAGTTAGCAGCTGGTATCAATCAACTGTTGTATCGAATGGAATCACTAGTCTTTGGTTCGGCTCAGCAAAAAGTAGCGGCTGCCATTTACTTGCTAACCAAAAAATTTGGAGGTTTAGACAATCAAGAAAAAGATGGCCGGTGTCCGGATGATAAAAATGGTTTAAAGGTAGTAACTTTTCCTGTTACGCATCAGCAGTTGGCATACTTGACCGCACTAACAAGAGAGACTGTTAGTGTAGAAATGATGAATCTTAAAGAAATGGGCTTAATCAATTATAAAAACCAAGAAATTTGCTTGCTAAAGCCACAACAGCTTAAGGACTTGTCTTCTTTACCCTTCTATTTTTGAGCTCGCGGTTTACTTTTTTGGATCTAACTCTAGCTTCTTAAACTGACCCTTGCGCAATAAAATTGCAATGACGGCATAGACAGCAATATCTACCCAGTTTTCATTAATAGATTCGTTTTGCGGTTCTTGATCCTTGCAATTTAAATTTTGTAGACGTCTGATTTTATCATTGATGCGGAAAATAATACCTAATTCTCCTGTATCTAAAATATTATCTTTGCCATAGTCTTTATGTTTTTTGATAAAAGTTTTAAACATCGTTTCTAGTATTTTTTCGAAGGCTTGGTCTAGAAATTTGGGTTTTTGGTTAGACATAAATAAAAGTTGCTAGTTAGTATAAACAATAACATTGTAATCAAAAAAAGCGCCTCTTACGAGGCGCTTCTAAAATTCATTTATTTAATCTAAGTTAAGCTAAGCGTTTCTTAACTTTAATTACTAAAGCAACAATGCCAGAAAAAATGGTACTGGCTGCGGCAGCAGTAGTTTGAGTGTCCATGGCAGTATCAACTGGTTGATGGGTCATTACTCCTTTCACTTCGCCTTCTTTTTGAGAATCAACATAAACTATTTTTTGTTCTTGCTCTTGTTCAACTTCAACAGAGACTTCAGCTTCAGCGTAAGTAGCACATTGACCATAGGGGCCGGCGACACAAGCACTGCCTGCCTCGGCATTAGCTTCAACGTTTTGCTTTTGTTTTTGTGATTGCTCTAACTCATCAGCGATAACCTGAGTAGAGCTTGCCACTAAAAATAATGCAGCTAGAGAGAGTATTAAAATGTGTTTTTTCATAATATTTCTTTTCTTCTTAAATTTTGTTATAAGATGCTAAGTATATAATTTGCTTACTTGAGAATTTAATATACTTTTATATAGTTCTATAATTCTATTATGAGATGTTAAAAAAGTCAAGCTCAGTTGGGTCAGCAGTTGGGTCAGCAGTTGGGCTCTATTGCAAACAGTAAAAAAATACGTGGCCTAGTTTCTTGGGTGGAAAAAAAATTGTTTGAAGATTTTGGATAAAAACTTGTAATATATATTATGCGTAAAAGTTACGAATAATAATAAATTATCTAGGATACTAAGGAGTAAAAGTGCGAATGCTGTCGATCATACCAATAGTATAGTGTTTTTCGAAGGGCAGATCTGGCCCAAAGACAGGATCGTTCATAATATAATTTCCATTTTGTCCTTCTTTCAAAACTACAAAGTGCCCCGCTCCGCCAATTGCCAAATGAACAATAACTGGTCGCTCTTCATCGATCTCATCATCGATTAAATCCTGGTCATAATAATCATAACGATTATAGGTATAGCCAGGAGGAGTTGGCAAAGGGTTTTTCATATAAGCAGTGTTAAGCCAGAAATAGTTGGGGTTAGCAGCAATGATTTCTGGATTAGTATCATGACCGTGTTTTTCCCAAATCATGGCTGTGCTAGAAATTAGACAACCAACAGCTCCAATGGTTTCGTTGGAGTTGCCAATATAATTAGCGCACCAACGGGAGTCGCGCTGGCTGTAAAACCAGCCATCTGGTTGGGGTTGAGGTGAAGGCAGACAAACAGAAGAACCAACTACAGAACTAACATAGCTTTTGAGGGAAGCGATTTCTTGCTGGGCTTTATACAGTAGCTTCTGGTAAGTGGCTTCATCATTTTTGGTCTCTGCCAATAACTTTTCTTTACTCTGTTTTTTTCTTTCTAGTTCTTGTTGTTGAGCTTGCAACTGCAGTCTCTTTTGTTCAAGTTGTTCTTGCTTAACTTCTTTTAGAGTTTTTTGCTCATCATAAAGAACTCGTTGGTTCTCTGCTTCCTCCATAGCGCGTGCTGTTTGTTTTTCTGCTTGCTGTAAGTAATGATATTGGCTGATGAAGTTGGAAAAACTATCTGTAGCAAACAACACTAACAGCGGATTAACCTTAGTTTGTTTATAGGATGCCTGGACTCTTTCAATCAGCATCTCAGACAAGCGGTCTAATGATAGGCTTAAACCATCAATTCTTTCACCAAGCTCATTGATTTCTTTTTCTAAATAATAGATTTCTGCTTGGGTTTGAGCCACTTGTAACTGTTGCAACCCAACTTGACCGTTAATTAGATTGATTGCACTTTTTAAGGTCTGAGCTTGCGCTTGTGCACTATCAACTTTCTTTTGTAAACATTGTGCTTCCTCTTGCAAACACTCCTTGTATTTAGCTTGGCTCATCTTCTCTTCATCGCAACCCTGATTACAATCATTGGCCCAAACTAGATTAGGATGGGGTTTTAGTGTGGGAGAAGTTAGCCATAGGACTGATGATAAGAGCAAAAGAAGAATGATTAGTGTTTTCTGAAGGCGATTTCTCATTTTTTGATTAGTTTGCGGGCAGCAATAATGCTAGCAAAACCACCAAAAAAGAGACCTAAACTAGTACCGAGGCCTAGCTGTAGGCCGAAGAACTCCCATGGTAGGGGAAAATTAACAATCTCTCCTACCATTGATTTAAGCCAGGGTGTGAGATAAAGAAAACCGGCGTACATCAAACTCCAACCTAAAACTGATCCTAAAAACCCGTAAATAAAACCTTCGTAAATATATGGAGTAATGATAAAACCAGATTTAGCTCCTATAATTCTAAGAATCGAAATCGATTTTCTTTGGTGGCTAACCTTAAAACTAATAATGCTGATTATGATGAGCAATGACATAGTGGCCAAAATACTAACTAGAGCTATTCCAGTTAATTTTAGAGATTGGCTCCAGCGGCTAATCTCTGACACAACATCCTTTTGTAAGACCACATCATCGATTTGACTATATGAGTTAAGTTGTTGCTCAATTTGTTCCAAGTACACAGGTTCTGCAGTGGAGATTTCGATGCTGGCTGGTAAGATATCAGCTGTAACTAGCTCAAGCAATAACGGATTGTCTTGTTTTTGCTGATAATATTGCAGAGCTTCTTCTTTAGAGATGATGCTGATATCAGTAACATAACTCAAACTTTCCATGCTAGTTTGTACTTGATTAATTTCGGCAGTTTCAGCTTGAATATCAAAAAAAGCAATAATTCTTGGTTTGCTGGCAAAAAAGCTTAGGACTTGTTGTGATCCCAAAATAAGCATGGAAAAACTGTAAGTCATAAAAAAAGTGAAAGTAATCATGAGCACTGCCGCCAAGCTTTTATAGGGCATACGCCTGATGTTGATAAGAGCGGTCTTAAACGGTTTCATAAATTAAGATGATGGTTGATTAGTGTCTGTTGTCGGTTTTTTTTCTCTTTTTTGTTTTGTTTAGATTGATCTTGATTGTTTTTACTCTTCTTTGTTTTAGGTTTTGTTTTCTTACTTTCTTCTTGGTCTTGGATATTTTTGTTGCCAAAAATTTTTGTTAAAAAGTCAACTATGCCGGTTTTACTTTGATCAGACTTTTGTTTTTTATCTGCTTGAGACAGTTTTTCTTTCTGAGAGCTGTCATTTTTCTCTTGCTCTTTTTCTTCCTGATTATCTTCTTTTACTTTGGATTTAGCCTTCTTCTTATCTTGAGACTTTTTTAGTTCTGAGCTGATTTTCTTTGGCTTCTTTTGTTTTGTTGCTACTAATCCCCCTTTTTCTTCTGAAGCTTGAAATTT
>CAZMMR010000088.1:0-4035 GCA_964567445.1 uncultured Pseudomonadales bacterium | reverse complement strand
CCATTATACAGGTATTAATTACTAATTAAATTCCTGTTAACTGGGCAAGACCCTTACAAGAATTTTTCATAATAAGCTGTTTAATTACATATTGTATTTCTCAGAATTATATAGCCACTTTTTTACATTTGACTTTCTCTTCATCAGTGCTGGGGAACCATTCCGCTATAATGTGCCCTTTCATGGCTTAATGTATATTTCAGAATTATTTTTGATTATTATTGGCGTTGTTAAGCTAATTACTTCGTTTGCTAAGAATAAGATTTCCCAAGAAAATAAACTGGCAGTCTTTATGATGGGATTGATGTTATTTTTAGCTCCGGTTCCAACCTTGGTCACTACTCATGAACAGTTAAGCGTCATTAGAACTTTTTTAATGATAATTCCACTTATATATCTAACTGCACAGGGATGGTTGTGGTTGTTTTCAAGAAAAAAAATATTAAATAAATTTTCAATTGCACTGTTTGTTGGTAGCTACGTTTATCTAGGAGCCTATTTTTGGCACCAATTTAGTTACTTTCAGCCCCACTACAGACCCTGGCATAGAAATGTAGCGGATAGTAAATTGGCTAAATATTTAAAAAAGAACGCAAGCAAGTATTCGCAAATTATTGTTTCACGATGGAGTGGTCAACCCTATGTTTATTTTGTGCTAGAAGATTTAATTTCGATTGAAGAGTTGCAAAAATCATATCCACAAAGGTTGCAAAAAAATTTTTTCTTAGATAAATATTATTTTGTAGATCTTGATTGTCCGATACAGGAAAAAGAGGGGGTCTTGTTTGTGACAAGAGATAATTGTAGATTTGCAAAAACGAACAAGGAATTGGTGAATGGTAAATATAAAATTATTGACCGCATTAATTTTGCCGATGACGCCCCAGCTTATCAGTTGGTAGTTTTTCAAAAAAATTAAGAAAACGGCTCTATTAAAAAAATGAAGTTTCTCTTGTTAACTCTACAACTACAAACACCTTCAATTGGATTTGAGGCTAGACGACTCCTCACTACCCGCATCTCCTGTTATAATAACTTTACTTTATGTCGACCGATCAACCACTTATTGCCATTATTGTTGTCAACTACAACACTCAGGAGGAGACAGTAGATTGTTTAAGGTCCTTGCTTAAGATCAATCATGACAACTTTAGTTATCAGGTTATTGTGGTCGACAACGGCTCAGAGCAGGAACTCAAACTTCCCGCTGCAATTAACAGCGATCAGCTTGAGTTAATTCGTACCGAAGCCAACATTGGTTTTACTGGTGGTAATAATTTAGGAATTAGTCATGCTGTTAAAGAATACAATCCCGATTACTTCTTACTACTTAACTCAGACACTACAGTAGATCCAGATTTTTTAGATGAGTTGTATTTATCGATTCAAGGTGATGACCGAGGTATTGCTGCTAGTAAAATCTATTTTGAAAAGGGTTTTGAATTTCACGATGATTATCAGCAATCAGAGCTAGGCCAAGTTATCTGGTACGGCGGAGGAGTTATAGATTGGAATAATTTAATGGCGTATCATATGTGTGTAGATGAGGTCGATCGTGGCCAATGTCAGCATCGAATCGAATCAGATTTTGCTACTGGTTGTAGTATGCTCATAAAAAGAGAAATGATTGAAGAAGTAGGAATATTAGACAAGAAGTATTTTTTATATCTAGAAGATGTAGATTATAGTATCAGAGTAAAAAAGAAGGGCTATAAAATAGTTTTTAGCCCTAATTCGATTGTTTATCATAAAAATGCGGGCTCTAGTAATGGGGCTGGTTCTGCTACTCATTTATATTATCAGACTCGCAATCGCTTGTTGTTCTTTTTTAAATATAGCAACTGGCGTCATAAGTTAACCACTCTCAGATTTGCTTTAGAAAGACTGCTAAACGGTTCTTTAATCGAACGCCAAGCCATCCGTGACTATTTTTTGGGAAGATTCGGTAAACAACCAGTCTTATAAATTAGTTATTTTGTATGGAAACAAAGATTACAGCTGTTATTATTGCCAAGAATGAGGCAGATATGCTGGCTAACTGCCTGGATACTTTGTCTTGGGCTGATCGAGTTTTGGTTATCGATAATGGCTCTGACGATACTACTCCAGATATTGCTGAAAACTATGGGGCTCAAGTCATTCATTTCGAGCACTCCTCATTTGCTCGTTTAAGAAATGAAGCGCTTAAACATATAGATACCCAGTGGCTGGTTTATGTTGATGCAGATGAACGTTTTACTCCCACCCTAGCCAAAGAGGTTTTGGTTCATATGGAAACTGATGATGCGCAAGCATTAACCATCAATCGTAAAAATATATGCTATGGCCAAGAGTTTGCATATGGGGGTTGGGCAGAAGACCAAGTGACTCGAGTCTTTAAGAAAAAAGCAATTACTAACTGGGAGGGTAAAGTTCACGAAACACCAGTTTATGAAGGAGAGGCCATCGTACTACATACTCCACTCATTCACCTCACTCATCGCAGTACGAGTGATAATTTAAATAAGACAGCGGTGTGGACTAAGATTGAGGCAGAGTTGCTACACAAAGCAGGTATTCCCCCAGTAACATTTTTCACTATTTTGCGTAAAGGGGTTATGGAATTTATCCGTCGTGCTATTATTTGGCGAGGCTATAAAGACGGTCTTGCTGGTTTAATCGAAGCTTTAGTACAAGGTATAAATAAAATCTTAGTTTACATCCAGGTGTGGGAGATGCAACAAACACCAGATTTAAAAGAGCAGTATCGACGTCACGAAATTAACATTATTAAGCAGTGGGATGACGAAGATGTCAGTCATCTTAAAGAAATAACTTCATGAATATTTGTTTATATAGTACCTATGTTCCTCATCATTTTGGCGGAGGTGAAAAATATTTACTAGATGTAGCTCGAGCCTTAATTAGTTTTGGTCATACTGTATCTTTGGCAGTCAGTAGCGAACAACCTCTATCTAAGAGAAAAAAACAAAAGATCAGAAGTAGTTATGAGCAGTTTTTTGACATCGATTTATCTCAGCTGCACATTATTAATACTCCTCTCAACACCAAACAAAATATTATCAAAAAGTTACTGTGGACGCATCGTTTTGACGGGCTATTCTATTTAACAGACGGCAGTTTCTTTTTCTCTCTGGCAAGGAAAAATATCGTCCATATTCAATTTCCGCTTAAGCTAGACAAATCATCATTTATCGATCGTTTAAAACTAAAAAATTGGCAGACAAAAATTACTAACTCTTTTTTCACTAAAAAAGTGGTTGAGCCAACATGGCCTGTAACAATCGACGAAGTTCATCAGCCAATGATCTCAGTTAATAAAATAGGTCGGGGAGTAGATTTTAATCAAAAAGAAAAAGTTATCTTACATGTCGGACGCTTTTTTTCTCATTTGCATAGTAAAAGGCAGGATATTCTGGTGCAAATTTTTAAGCGCTTGCTGGATAAGTACCCTAAAATTATGACAGATTGGCAACTAGTATTGATTGGCACAGTCGAAGACAAGGAGTTTGCCAGTGGAGTAGCTCAGGCAGCTGCAGATTTGCCAGTTAAGATTTTGCATGAGGTTGGTCGACAAGAGTTATTAGATTGGTATCGACGCAGTAGCATTTATTGGCATGCCACTGGTTATCGAGTTAACCCGATTAAACACCCAGAGAAAGTGGAACATTTTGGCATTAGCACGGTTGAGGCTATGGCAGCAGGCAATGCGCCCGTTGTTATTGGTAAAGGTGGTCAGCTAGAGATACTCAATAAAAATTTAAGAAAATGGAGTTGGCTAACACAAAGAGACTGCATTAAGAAAACTAGGAAAGTAGTGAAGGATGATTCTTTAAGACTTAGCCTACAAAGACAAGCCCAAAAACAAGCTGCTAAGTTTGGTCCAGAGCTTTTTACTCAAAAACTTAAGCAAATTATTTCATGACCAAGGCTAATTCTAATTCCCAGCCAATTAAATCCACAGCTATTATAATTCCTACTTTTAATGGTTTAGAGCTTCTGCAAAAAAACATAGATAGCTGGATCAGACTTCTT
>CAZMMR010000087.1:0-4041 GCA_964567445.1 uncultured Pseudomonadales bacterium | reverse complement strand
AATAACATTAATTTTATCGATTCCATTAGGTCTGATAACTGCCTATTCTTAAGTAAAGTCAGAGCTTGACGACTAACTGCCTGTCCTAAGTCATCCGCCTGTTTGATGTTAATTTCCGACGGAATTTCAAAAGTTTGAGCCACTACTCTACCTGTTAGCCACGTACTACCACGTCCATCCAAGTTACGACTGGTGCTTTGCCTATCTAAACTCTGCTCAATAGTAACTTCATCTATAGCCCGCTCTTGCATATTTAACAACTGGCTACTATAAGTCAGTGGCAACTGATAAGCCTCTATTTGGTTAGCATCAAACTTTAAAAATGCGAAGTATATTTGGCTGATTTGACCATTATTATCATACTGATAGAACAATAAATTTTTGTTGAAATTAAAGCTGATGACGTGAGGTAAAATAATGAACAAAACCCCAATTGCACACAGTGAAATTAATAACAAACGCAAAACAATTCTAAAAATCTTATTGATCGTGCAAACAGCCCAATAAATGCCTTTTCTAACGTCGTTAAACATCGACTTAAACTTACGACATGGCCGACTAGTTTTTGCAAAATCTTTCATAGGACGTATTTAAAATATCTTGTCTATGGTCAAGTTATCACAGTTTGATCACTATTTACCAGAAACAGTTGTAGGCATTATTTGTAACTAAGATAAGGTAGCATTAGCTTAATAACAATACTACTCCCCCACCTGATACCATTGTCGCAAAAGGGTGCACTTACCGTGTTGGTCTAAAATAATGAGGAAGATTCCATCTAGCTCTACCTTTTTATCTAACTCAGAGCGGATAAAACTGGCCCGCCAATTAACCACAGCTTGGTTAGAAGAAGCATCGATGATATCGTAGTTAAAACTAACCTGTTCTTGTCTACTAATACCCCGCCAATCTTCAAGCAACTCTTGCTGAGTAGTATAAGGCTTTAAAAAGGGATTCTCATACCATTTAAATTGATCAGCACAAAGATCGATAATCTGCTCAGGCTGGTTACTCTCCCAAATTTGCTTGAGATTATTTAACCAATTATTAAATGTTTGAAATTTAGCATACCTCATAATGATTTATTTTAACGAATATGCTAACAAAAAAGCTGGCCAGGCTCCAGCCTAACCAGCTTTCAAAATTCCCTTTATCCTCTCCTTTACTCTTGTTCCCCCAACTCATATCTTACAAACCGAGTCACTACCATCTTTTCTCCAATCTTACCACTTAAAGCTTTAACCAGGGTTTCAATATTGATTGAAGGATCCTTAATAAACTCTTGCTGCAGTAACTCTTCAACATTCTCAGGCTTCATAGCTGTTACTTGCATAGCAATGTCACGAGCCATGGTCTTAAACTCTTCGTTCTGGGTTACAAAATCCGTTTCGCATTGGACTTCAACTAAAGCGGCCACTTTACCATTATTGTGCACGTAAGAAGCAACAAGACCAGCTTTAGTGTCTCTATCTTTCTTTTTTTCAGCTCTAGCTAAACCCTTCTCTGCTACAATTTCTTTAGCCCGATCAAAGTCACCCTTAGCTTGTTCTAGAGCTTTTTTGCAGTCTAGAACTCGAGCTTTGGTTTCCTCACGCAACTTTTTAACATCTTTCATTGACACTTTTGACATAAATAAATTCGCTAATTTATATTATTCTGTCGAACTAACTACTGCTTATTTACCTTCTTTACCTGCTAAGTAGGCTTTGCCCATCTCCTCAACTAAAAAGGTAACACTTTTAATAGCATCATCATTGGCGGGAATAGGAATATCAACCATATCAGGATTACCATTCGAGTCAACAATGGCGACCGTTGGGACACCAGTCATTTCAGCTTCTTTAACAGCAATATCTTCTCTGGAAGGATCAATGACAAAAATAGCATCCGGCGTTCCTTTAAGTTCTCTTAAACCTTCAAAGAAGCGACGTAAGCGAGTCAGCTCTTTCTTTAACTGAGCTTGTTCATACTTGGTGTAAACGTCATATTCACCCTTTTTGAAATTCTCTTCCAAAGTCTTCATTCTATTTAAGGATTTTTTAATTTGATCCCAGTTAGTTAAAAATCCACCTAACCAGCGAGAGGTAATGTAAAGCATGCCACTTTCTTCGGCAGTCTTACGCACCACTTCTCTGGCCTGACGCTTAGTACCAACGATGACCACCTTCTTGCCTTTGCGCCCCATCTGATACATAAAATTGTAGGCTGTTTGCAGTTGCTCAGCAGTTTTGGCCAAATCAAAAATATGAACTCCATCTTTTTGAGTGTAAATAAACTCATCCATTTGAGGATTCCATTTATTCTTTTGATGACCAAAGTGACAACCGGCCTCAAGCAAATTTCTAAGATCATATTCCGGAGCTTTGTCCGGTAATTTCGACAAATCAATGTTTGACATAGATTATCCTTGTTCTCTTTCGGGCAAATTATCTGCCGTCTAGATGCCTACTTAGTCTAAAAATCAGGATTCAGAAGTAAAGACTAAATAGTACTGTAGTTATTAATTTAGGTCTTCTGAATTAAGAGTTGTGATTATAGCATGATAAACTGGAGAAACAAACTACTTGTTTTAAAGATGTTAATTCTCAAACTTTGGTATTTTGTGTACATAATTGACACAAAATATTATAAACACTATAATAAGCTTACCCACTTATTAAACTAACATCTTAACTATGGTCAAAGTCATTAACGCCAGAACTGCCAGAAATAATTTTTCAGCCATGATCGATACTGCTATGAAAAATAATCAGGTGATTGTAACTCGTTTTAATCGCCCCGCTGTAGTCATCACTAGTTTCGAAGACTTTAACCCTAAAGACACTATGTCCAAGAAAAAGTGGGAAGAGGGTTTTGAAAAAATTGAAGAGCTCCGGGAAAAAGCACAGAAATTTCCCCAAGAAAAAGTTGATCAAATGGTAGAAGCAGCTATCCAAGGAAAAGACTAATTATGAGAGTAGTGCTAGATACTAATGTCTTCACTTCTTTTCTAATTAGCTCTAGTAACAGCCCTATAACCACAATCCTTAAAGATTGGAAAAGAGGCAATTTTGTCGTCTTGTTGAGCAAACCTATTGTAACTGAAGTTACTAAAGTTTTTACCAGATCTAAAATTTCCCAAGCTGCAAACATGACTCAAAAGGACATAAAAGAATTTCTGGGCTCTATTATTGACAGGTCCGTAATTCTTAACACTCACAGTGAGTTCAACATTGTTAAAAACGACCCAACAGATAATAAATTTTTAAATTTGGCAGTTGATGGACAAGCTAAGTATATAGTGAGTGGAGACAAACATCTGCTTGATCTTGGAAAGTTTAAAAAAATTAAGATATTACAACCGTCGAAATTTGCTAAAAAACTACCAGTAAGTAGCCATTCTTAACTACTCTCCTCCAACCTAACCGCATTTTCCATTAAACTTATAACCGTTACTGGTCCCACCCCTCCCGGCACGGGAGTAATAAACAAACATTTATCCTTAACTTTTTCAAAATCAATATCCGGTCGTGGTTCGCCAACATCAATCATCATGCTTCGGTCCGTGATCATATCGCTTGTTATGAGTTTATTTCGGCCGGTAGCAGAGATGATAACGTCAAACTCACTTAACCATTTTTGCTGTTCAATCCTCTGCTCTAGCCCCTGTCGTCCAATCATTTCAATATTATACCCACGCTGCTTTAAGACATGATAGACCGGCTTACCCACCAAAGCCGATCTTCCCACCATAACAATTTTCATGTCTTTTAAATGCCACTGATCTTCGCCTTTTGTTAACTGCTGGTTAATCTGTTTTTGTCCATAGCTCATGATATCTAAAACCGCTTGAGCGGTAGCTGGCAGAATTAAACCTGGTTTTAACTTGCCGCTTTCTTGAATTGTTGCTAGAGTTTGAGGGTGTAGGCCATCAACATCTTTTTTAATATCCAAACTGGTAGTTAACTGCTGCCACCAGTCCTTAAATTCGATGTCGTCGGCCGCACTAGCATGAGCCAGCCAGGTCTTACGCCAAGGTTTCTGAATAATAATACCCGTTAC
>CAZMMR010000086.1:0-4100 GCA_964567445.1 uncultured Pseudomonadales bacterium | reverse complement strand
CGCCACAAGTAAAACTAATATCAAAATCGAATAAAGCACGCTGCCCTTGGTATTCATTACCGACGCTAGCTCCATCCAGAGCCATAAGCCATGTAAAAGACTTGCTATCATCAGCTGCAATTAAACCCAAATCTATTGACCCAAGATCATACAGACCATCAAGAAAATAATCATTGCTAGCAATACCACTGGTATGACTTCCATAATAAGTAGTGGTGCTGGAATAGATGGCAGTCGCTAAAACTTGAGCTAAATCCTGCCCAGTTTCAGCTTGATTGGTGGCTGTTAAATATAGGTCGCAACTTTCATCCTGGTCTAAATTATTAACAGTAAAAGTTCGACTAAAATTTTCACCTGGAGCCATGTTGTCTACCGCAAATAAGGGTTGGCTGGCAGTATCGGTGCCACTATCCTGAAAAATACATTGAGCTCCATTGTCCTCTACAGCAAAAGCCGTGCTGTCCGGGCAATTAATAGTTAAGTCGCTTGTCTGAGCTACTGCTGGCTGAACTCCAAACCCAGACAAAACTAACGCCAATAAAATAGAGACTATACTTTTTCTCATAAGTCAGCCTCATTCTTTTGGTTAGTATTATTCTTCTGTTGCTGAGCTACAAAAGGGTCAAGATTGGAAAGATTAGATTCATCCTCGTCAATAACCAACCAATCTCCGTGGAAATCAGCTTCCAGCTCGATTGTAGATTCACTTTCTAGATCTTGATTGGCTTTAATCAGCCAAACTTTAACTTGAATCGAATCGGGGTCGACGCTTTCATGTGGGACACAAACACCGCCACTGGTACAAGTAGCAAAATAAATTTTGTTAGAACTATTTTTATCTGAAGACAATACAAACTGTCCTTTAGCACCCCCAATAATTGGCTGTCCCTGTCTGATATGGGTATAAGTTAACTCATATTGGGCTGTTTGGTATGATTGTGCATGGCTAACATTTATTTGTGCATTAAAAGGTTCCGGATTAGTAATCTCCACTTTTGGTTTGAGGGGAAGGGTGTCTGCTACATTAGCAAAACCAGGTGTAGCAGTAGAGGCTAAACTCCATGAATTTTGACCATCAACTTTTCGTCCTTCGGTTAATCCTGGCTCCACTCCACCTTGGTAGTAGTAAGAATCAACCAAACCACCACTGCGATGATAGAGATCAACAATATCGCCATCATTGTTAAAAATAGCACGTCCATTGTTAATAACTACTAACCAACCCTCAGAGGGAACAACTGTCCCTTTCTGAGCCCCGCCGCCGTTATTATCTACGTTGTTGTCATCAATTTGAAAAGTTTTTCCTGATTTATCCTGCAACCACCAACCACTAACATCAATCGGCTTATCGGTAGGATTATATAATTCAACCCACTCATGATCGATTACCGGCTGTAAATCACTGCCAGTTTGGATGGACTGAGGAAAATACATAATCTCGTTAATCACTATCGGCGAATCAACATAAACAGTTGGTTCCATGAAGGATTCTGTCTGAACTACATTAGATAGATAAGAATAATTACTAGCTTGATCTATGGCTTTAATCGCAAAGTAGTAATCGCAATCTTGCTGAGTATGAGGCATATCGATCCACATTTCCTCAGTTAAACCTGTGGGTAGCGGTGCCTGCTGGTTAATGCCAAATTCGTTGTTTGCAACTGGGTGGACCTGCTCAAGACTATCCCAATTTGTTTGACTAGTAATAACATCACAGCTGTATCTAATATCATAAGATCTAACACTAGGAAACCAATTATCATAGGGTGCTGTGAATGATAAACTATATTGATTTTCGCTCTCCTGGTAAACTTTTAAATCACTAATTGCACTTGGGTGCTGATAATCCAACCAAACTTGGAACTGTTTTTTATCCTCAATCCGACCCTGATCATTAATAGACCAATACTCTACTAACCCATTATCAGGCTGTCCTTGTAAATGAAACTCTAACCCAGACTTCCCCTTCTGTTTAATCAGACGATTATTAAGGCGATATTGATAAACTACACTAGATGTAAATTCAGGCCGATCTGCCTGAAGAGTAAAAGTGGCCTTAGGATTAACAATTATCTGTTGAGTATTAACATTATCGATATTAACGACACTATCTTGGCTTTGATTGGCTATATCTAACTTGATGCTGTCAGTTTTAATATCTGCAAGATAAATTGAAGCAAATTGCCAATCTTTATTGCTGGTATCTAAGTTAAATTGCGCCATCATTTGACCGTTGGCGTATACTGCTAAACTTGGCTCTTGTGAAGAAATAGACTTGTTGTTATCTAAGTTGTCTTGAGCTATCTGATACCAGAAGCCTACAGAGCGAATACCCTGTCCAGAATTATCCAGTGTCTGGGTTATAGTCTGATCATAACTAAGTTGAGCAAATCGCTGACCAAGCTGAGCTTGCTTGCTGCTTGCAACAAGTGTAATGTCATCATCCGTCTGCCAACTTTCTAAATCCTGTTCGAAGCTACCGTTAGCCACTACATTTTTCACAGCCTTAGTAGGTGAGTTTGTAACAGTGACAGTTGTTTCTGAGGTTTGGGTAATAACAATTTCTTCAAAAATCTGAGATTGGTTGCCGACTTCATCTTCAGCTTCTAATTTGATAGTATAATTACCAGAAATTGAACTAATATCCCAATCATAAAGAATCTGGTTAGTGATATCAGAAGAATGATAGACTGTTCCTGGAAAGTCTAAAACTTGATTACCACTATCATCTTCTGCCATCAACCAATAGTGATCTGGGTTATTATCAGTAATAGAACCCTTGATAGATAAAATTTGTTTACCATCATCTTCCCTAATTTCGAAACTGTTGAGTGTAACTACTGGACCAGTTGTATCTAAGGTTAATTGACAATAATCACTCCAGTCAGAAGCTGCATCAACTCCTTCGTCATAAACACCATTATCGTTCACATCTTCGAAAGCCCTGACTCGATTTTTCCAAACTCCATCAATGCCCTCTGTGAGTCCAAAACTCGCAAAACCTGTATAATTTGAGGTTGAAAAGAAGTTGCTATTAGTATGTTCGTCAGGATAAGTGACTTCACGCTGATAGATAATATTACTACCTTCTACCTCCGTCCAGTTAAATGCAGCGCGTGGTTGTTTGGGATCACCGCCATTAGTGATACTGCCACAAGCTAAATCTACGGGTAAATCGTTAGGATTATCAGACTCGGTTGCCAAGTTCCAACCTTTTTGGGTTGGAGTAGCCGGAGTCCAATAACCAGTTTCAGCATAATTAGAAACAGCAGTAACCTGACTATTAAACCAAGCAGCAGTTAAACTTAACCAGTTATCACTTAAACCAGTAATAGTAATAGTTAAAACCAAAAGAGGGATAGCAATTTTAACAGTGGAGAAAGAAATTTTAAAAAAATCTCTCATGGTTTCGATTTTTCTTGTGACTGGTCTGCTAATTGTTGCTTTAATTTCTTGATCTCTGCTTGAGAGTCATCTAAGGCCTTTTGCCTAAAATGAGTTACTAACGACACCACTTCCCAAACAATTAAGATTAAAGCAGGAACAACAACCATTAAAATAAAGCCAGTTGCAGTCTGACTAAAAGCTGAAACGTAACCAAAAAAGGGTACATGCCACTGATACATTCCAAGAATGTCTGTTGGTCTAACTTGGTAATCGTCTTCTTTGTTATTAGCATCACCTTGGGTGATAATACGATAAGTGACCACCTTCTTTTGGGTTTGGTTATCACCTTCACCGATAATCTTTGTTTTTTCTTGTTTATCGACAGTTTTAATCCGATGTGTAACAATATTAGGTTGTTGTGAATTTTGTGAGGGAACAGTAAAAGTAATAATGTCGCCGCTTGTCAATTTATCCAATTGGTAACCACCAACCTTAATTAATGCACCTGTTGGAATTGCTGGTTGCATTGAACCACTAGTCACGGCATAAAACTGAAGACCCTGTTTAGCTAAAACTGGTATGCGTGCTCCAAAACTAGCAACTGCTACCAGTAGCAATAGGATGATGAGTAGAATTTGACCAACGTCACTAATAATATTAACAAGTTTGAAGCTGGAGCAACTATTCTTTTTAGTATTTTTGGGTTGAGATTT
>CAZMMR010000085.1:0-4109 GCA_964567445.1 uncultured Pseudomonadales bacterium | reverse complement strand
TGCCCAACTCGTGCTTTCTAGCAGTGGTTCAGCAGTTGGAGACACAGTCTACTTTGACGGCCTAATAGTTGAAGAGGAGAATATCCCCAGCCCATTTTCGGATATCAATAGTTTTCAAGTTAATCTTGAAGGACAACAAACTAACCCAGGAAGCTATGAACCCAATGAATGGCCGCTGAGACTGATTGTAGATTTAACAACCAAACAATTCACGGTCATGCACGAACCCAGCAACCACCAAAGCTCTACGCAAATTGCCTACGATCCTAACAGCCACTCATATTATCCAACACAAGATACCGACATTATAAACAATTCCGGAAAAGTAGTAGCTACCCTCATAGCTTCAGATCCCAATGACTCCGATGTAGGTTGGAATACTTTGTTTTACACAAGCGGAGAATATATCATTGCCACTTGGGTTGTAGACGTACAACCAGGTTTTCCAGACACCAATCCTTCAGACTTAGAGCCTATCTTTGTTAATGGCTATGTATCGGATTATCAAGGAAACCAAGATGAACGCTCTTTCAACTGGGCAGAAGATGACAGGGAAACACTAACAATAACCAATGGCACCGGTTACCATTTCCATCGCTTCGAAGAGATCGAGTCAATCACACCACAGCTAGATTTTAACTTCTTAGAATCTAGTACCGAAACTGAAGGTACTAATTACTGCCATGACGACGCAACTCACACAGCAGTCACACTAGGAAGCGCCACCATAGACATTAAACCAGAAGGAGTAGATAATTGGTCAGACAACTCGGTAGTAACTAGTAGCATCACTAATAGCAGCTCCGCCAGTATTACCGCCAGCATGTGCACCGATACTTATGATGTCAGACTCACCCTCGACAGCAGCGAAGGTTATATTTGCGGTTGTCTCCCTGGACTAACAGATAACATCTGTCTATACTCCAACGTGCCCGCTAGTTATCTAGCTGGTAACGATCCAATAGATTTTTATTTTGATCAACTCAACCTTTCTAATCATCCCTGGTTCCAAATTGTAGGCGGTAATATCTGGGCTAACAACGAAATTTACTCTCCAGTACCTTATGCAGATGCTAATGGCCCCTGTTTAACCAACAATGACTGTTACGCTGGCCTTCTCACCAGCCAACCATTTGCCAGCAGTAACAATGACACCGGCGGCTTTCCACTGAGTAACAGTAGTAGTATCGACACCAATAAAGACAACGGGGATCAGCACAATCAAATCCATCTGTCAAACGAGCGTAGCCAAGCAGAAGATGGCCATATTACCAACCTTGGTCGCAATCCGGTTACACGCAACTATCAGTACTACTACAATAAATTCGGTTTTGAATTTGATGGCGATGCCAATCACACTTTGACCAACAGCAGTTTACCTGCTGATTTAGCAACAGACGAAACTAATATCTATTTTGCCGCAGACAACAATCTAACCATCGATAATACCGATGGTTGGGATATTGCTGATAACGAAAAAATGATTGTCTTAGTCCCCGGAGATCTTACTATTGAAGGAACTAGTAACACCGCTATCATTACAGTAGCCGAAGGTGGATATCTAGCTTTTATTGTTGGCGGAGATATTATTATTGACCACGATATTGGCTACAATTTTGCAACATACGGCAATGGCTACCAACTACCCAACTCTTTCGCCCTGCCTGACAGTGTCGACCCCAACATCGAAGGCGTCTTTTTAGCAGATGGCGATTTTGTTGTCGACAGCGACCAAGCTGCGACTACAATCGACAATAAATTTATTGGTGCCGGCACCTTCGTTGGTTGGAGCGGAGTTGATTTAAGAAGAGATTTTGAAGATGGCAATTATGGTAATGCTTTGCACAACAACAACCCAATAGAAACTTTTATCCACCGACCAGACTTTGTCATCAACATGCCCAAAGAAATGAAGGAGGCCCTCCATGAATGGCGTGAGGTGCAGCCGTCTGCCCTAAGAGATGAATCCTAAGAAATCCCTAGAGAAAAAAGCGGACTAATAATTTAGCACAACAAACAGCAATTTAGCTAAGACAAAAATTCCCTATGTCACACCTTGTTAAACAATATCATCGCCAGCAGAGTTTTAGTTTTAAAAAAGGATTTACTCTCATCGAAGTTCTGGTCATTACTGGCTTAACAGTTATCATCCTTCTTTCAACCGTAGTTTTATTTATGACCTTCATGATCAATCAGGCCAGCATCTCCCGCAAACAAGCTATTAAGATTGCAGGTGATAATGCTCTCAAACAGATTGAGCAAACACTTAGAGGAGTGAGGGGCATTCAAACTTGCACGGAGAATCTAAATGATGTTTCATTTTACGACTTAACAAATCAAACCGGACGTTTTTATAAAGACAACAACCGCATTGCTTCTGCTGCCGGCAGCGAAACGTACTATTTAACTCCAGATGATCTTAATGTTGATAGCTTTGATGTTAACTGCTATCCAGGTCAAGATAAAGAATTAGTTCATTTTAGTTTCACTCTCAGTGATAATAGCGGCTTTGGTCTATCAGACAGCCCCTTGCAGCAAACTTTTACTACAAGCGTTGGTGTTCGTAACTAATTGCCAACAGCATAATGTTGAGGGCGATTTGCAAATTTAATGAAGAGAGTAATCACCAGGATTTTAAAACAGTGTTGCTCACAACTCTGACTGTCTCATCAGCACTATTGGGCCAACTAACACTCACTTCTACACCTATCTCATCAGGAACACTTAAATCAAAAGTAACAACCCTTGTCATCTCTGTTCCAGTATTAGCTTCTATAGTTGAACAGCTTGGTGGTTCAGACAGATCATCAAAGATATGATTATTAATATCGGTTGAAGAAGCGTTGGTGTCATCGCTTTCGAGACAAAAATCAATGCTGCTGTCACCCGCAGCCATACCCTCCAGAATTTGTCTCATGCCAGCATATCTTAGGACTTCTTTTTGAGAACGGATAAAATCAATTCCGTCTTGCGTTCTATCTCTTGCCACAGTCCTAATTTGAGCTTGGTTATTCGATTTAATGGAGTAGCTTAAGATTGTCATTAAACCTGTTAAAACAGTGCCTAGAATCACTGCAGCCACCAAAATTTCAACTAAACTAAAACCCGACTGTCTTGTTGCAACCCTACTGGTATGTTTATTTTTCATAACCATAATTATGGACTCGTGAACTGACTAACAGCGCCAGTATTATCAATTGTAAAAATGTAATCATTAGTGGTTGGGCCAGTTAAAGTAACAGATAATGGAGCAAGCAAGCTTTGTTCAATATCAGTATTAGTATCTATCACTCCAGTCACCGGCATAGCATAGAGTGGGACTGGTGTTGAAGAAAAACTGACTCCTGTTGGAAGATCGTAAATCCGACTTTCACCATCATTAGAGCCAGTGCATTGTGCCGTTAAAGTTAACCTACCAGTGCCGTCGGAATTACTAAAATTAATACGATAGGCCTCCAATTCACTGCAGGTACTAATCCGACCCGAACGAGCAGAGTGCTGTGCATCTGCCACCACCTCTTTGATGACTAATCTAGCCTGGATCATCTTTTGACGATCCTGAAAGCCGAGATAATTAATTAAGCCTAAACCAAATAGAATAATTAAAATACCAATCGAAACTAATAATTCAATTAGCGTAAAACCTTTTTTTTTCATAAGCTTAGGGACTGCTTACTAAGATGTCTGAAGTATCACAGTTGCTTGCCCTTAAAGTAAAGGCTCTATCACCATAACTTGGCCTCCCATAACTAGCGCCAGCTGGGGGGCTAAAGTCATCACTGCTTGCCAGATATCCTTCGTCCTTTAAATTAGTCACCATTTCTTCAAAACTATTAAGAGCAGGGGGATAGGTACCATGTTCAGATCGATACATGACTAAAGCCTGCCTGACGGTCTGCAAATCACCTTTGCATTTGGCCACTTTGCTTTTTTGCGATGCCGTTCTAAAACTCACAATACCAATTGTGGTAAGAACAATGATGATTGTAGCCACAACCAATAATTCGATTAAGGTAAAACCCGATTGATGGTTGTTGCTAGTTATCTTTTGCATAAATTTCTTTTAATTATTATTGTAGACTACCCAAACAATAAGAGTTGGCATCGTT
>CAZMMR010000084.1:0-4112 GCA_964567445.1 uncultured Pseudomonadales bacterium | reverse complement strand
ATAATTTTACAATTGTGGCAAAGCCTAGCTGTTCATGCTGTAAATGCATGGTAAAGTCTAGGTTAAACCATTTTCAACTCCTATTCACAGCATCCAATTGACATTCAATTCTAAAAATCTTAATATATATGAATATGCGTTCATATAAATGTTGTGACTCAAATTCCAAAGAGTTTAACCAAATCATAAAACTAGCAAGATTACTCAAGATAATTGGTGAAGAAAACCGCTTAAAATTACTTTGCCTGCTTAATAACGGTGAACGTTGTGTTTGTGAGATTCCCAAAGATTTTGAAATGTCTCAAAGCTTAATTTCCCATCATTTAGCTGATTTAAAACAAGCCAAGCTAGTGGATAAACGTAAAAAGGGGCGACGCGCTTACTATTCATTAACCAAGAAAGGACAAGAGGTTACTAATCATATTTTAGCTCTTGTTAATCAATCATCTTAACTAAGCACCGAATTACACATTAACAAATTACCAATTAACAGCAAATATTATGAAAATTCAAATTCTAGGCTCAGGTTGTCCGACCTGCCAAACATTACATAAATTAGTAAAAGAAATTGTCGCAGAAGAGACAATCGATGGTGTTAAGTCTGATGAGATCGAGATTGAATATCTATCAGGAACAGAGGGAGTGCAAAAAATCATGGAACTAGGAGTGATGAGTAGTCCTGTCTTAGTCATTAATGGTCAAGTGGTGGCTACTGGCATGCCTAGTAAAGAACAAATTATCGCTAAAATCGAACAAGGCTAAAAAACGTAAGAAAGAAAGTTAAAGAAAAAATCAAATATGTCTAAAATTCTAGCAATCATCAAAAAAAATATCGTTTTAATAGGGCTATTCTTTAGTTACCTGGTAATTTTCCTATGGCAGGCCCCCATTGGCAACTTTTTAGCTGCAGAAAATATTCAAGTTTTAATTGGTTCAGCTATTTACGAAGGTTGGCTAGGGTTAGTTGACTATTTATCAGCTCACGTCTTACTTTGTCTGGTTCCGGCCTTCTTTATTGCTGGAGCAGTTAACAGCCTGTTGGACTCGCAGCAAATCTTAAAATATTTAAGTGGTAAAACCAAAAAATGGTTGGCTTATTTAATTGCTTCATTGGGTGGATTTTTCATTCAAGTTTGCTCTTGCACTATTTTGCCTTTGTTTGCTGGGATTTGGAAAAAGGGCGCTGGCCTTGGTATCGCTGCCACTTTTCTTTATGCTGGACCGGCTGTTAATATTGTCTCACTTTTATTAACTGGCCAGCGCCTAGGCTGGAATTTTGGCATCGTCCGCTTCATTTTGTCAGTGGTATTTGCCATTATCGTTGGTTTGGTGATGGAATTGGCTTTTAAAAACGAGGCCGTGGGAGAAACTGGCAAGCTGACTTTAGTCGAAAAAACTAAAGCTTTTAAAAATAGCAAACAAGGTAAAATTTATTGGATAATTTTATTTGCTATCTTACTTATTGGCACCGCCCCCATTGGCAGTGGATTAAAATATATTTCAGTTGGATCGCTGGCTGTTCTAGCCTTTATCTTTAGTTTTTTATGGATCAAAAAAGATCAGCGCAAACTTTGGTGGGACGAAACAGTTAAATTCATTAATGAGATTGTACCCACCCTGTTGATTGGTGTCTTTGCTGCCAGTGTTATTACCTATCTCATCCCTGAAGACCAGTTTAGAGCTTTGACCAGTAATAATAATCTGGTCACCAACTTTGTAGCAGTCTTGTTTGGGGCAATTGCCTATTTCCCGGCTTTGGTTGAAGTTCCGATTGCAGAAAATTTCATGAGACTCGGTATGAACAAAGGACCGTTGATGGCTTACTTATTATCTGATCCGGTGTTATCACTACAAGGATTATTGATTATTCGCAAGCTAATCGGTACCAAAAAGACTTTAGTTTATACTGGAACCATTGTAGTACTAACAACTTTAGCTGGTTTGATCTATGGAGCTATATAAGTTTTTTTACACAAGATTTATGGCTGACTGCACTAGCTGATAATTATAAATCAATGATCACAATACCTTTATGAATGTCAAAAAATATTTACCCTCGATTATCTTAGTAGTAATTGTGGCTAGTTTTGTTGCCTTTGCAATCTTTGCTGGCGAAAAGCGGCAAGCGAAGACTCGGGCCAGCTCTGATACGGGTAACACGGCTGTGGCTGATCAGCCCGACTCGCCAAAGCAGCTTGTTGTTACTAATGCAGATCAAGTAATAATAGTTCATTTCCACGGTACTCAACAATGTTGGTCTTGTATTGAGGTGGGAAAACTGACTCAAAAGACTTTAGAAGCTAATTTTGCTGAGGAGCTTGACTCAGAAAAAATTGTTTTTAAGGAAATCAATGGAGAACTGCCAGAAAATAGAGAAATAGTGCAAAAATATCAAGCCCGTGGTTCGTCTTTGTTTATCAATGCTATTAAAGATGACCAGGACCACATTGCTGAGGATACAACTGTCTGGCGCTTGATTAACAGCGAGGAAAGATTTAATGAATACTTAACCGAAAAAATTAATAATATACTAAGAGATAAGGAATAAATAAGATGGATTTAATTAACAGCTTAATCGACAGTTACAACATTCCTTTATTAACAGCTTTTTTAGTTGGCATTTTGACCTCAATTAGCCCCTGTCCCCTAGCGACAAATATCACTGCAGTTGCTTATATTTCCAAAGAACTTAAAACAACTAAAAAAACGATTCTAAATGGTCTGTTTTACACTCTTGGTAGAGCTGCCACTTACACCTTGCTCAGTTTGTTGATCAGTTTGGGCATTTCTAGTTTCCAGATTGCCAATATTTTTCAGTCGTGGGGAGATAAGGTTTTAGGGCCAATTTTAATTGTGTTGGGTTTAATTATGCTAGATGTTATTAAACTTAAACTGAAAGGCAATAATGAAAAAATAGAGCAGCTAAAAGAAAAGCTTTCTAAAAAAGGTTATTGGGGTTCAACTTTACTTGGAGCTATGTTTGCTCTAGCCTTTTGTCCTTACAGTGGGGTCTTGTTCTTTGGAGTCTTAATCCCCTTGATTTTAAAATCTTCCTTTTCAGTTTTGTTGGCTCCTGTTTTTGGCCTAGGCACAGGTTTGCCTGTTATTATTTTTTCAGTGTTAATTGCTGTCAGTATGAAAAAGTTTGCTCAAGTTTTTAACTTGACTCAAAAAATTGAAATTTATCTAAGAAAAGCCGTGGCAGCAATTTTTATTCTCTCTGGTCTTTATTATTTGCAATATTTGATAAAATACATTTTAAGTTTATAAAATAGACTGATTGTGAAGCAACGTATTCTTATTATCGAAGATGAGCCCAAAATTATTGAGTTGTTAAAACTCTATCTTGAAAAAGAAAATTTTGTAACTTTTGTGGCTAAAAATGGGTTGCGTGGGCTGGAAATTTTTCAAGACAAAAAACCGGACCTCGTAATTCTAGACTTAATGCTGCCTAAAAAAGACGGCCTTGCTGTCTTAAAGAAAATTCGTCAAGAAAGCAAAACTCCGATCATTATTTTGTCGTCTAAAGATGATGAAACCGACAAAATTATTGGTTTGGAATTGGGAGCTGATGACTATGTGACCAAGCCTTTTAGCCCCAAAGAGTTAGTGGCTAGAGTCAAAACAGTTTTAAGGCGCTTTCAGAAAAGTGATGAAGGTTCGCAAGTTTATCAACTTAAAAATCTTAAAGTTGATCCCCAACGTTTTGAAGTTAAGCAACACGGCCAAAAAATCAGTCTTACTCGTAGAGAGTTTGATGTGCTCCTGGCTTTAATTAAGCATCCGGGTGTGGTTTATTCCCGTGCTAAACTCTTGGATATTGTTTATGCTGATCAAGCCTGCGAAGTTTATGATCGTACCGTTGATGTCCATATTTCAAATTTAAGAAAAAAGTTAAAAGATGACAACCAAGAATTAATTGCTACCATTAAAGGGGTGGGTTATAAATTGGTCGATTAACTATTTATTCTTATGAAAATAAAATTAGGTTTACAATGGAAGCTGATTTTACTTTTTGTTATCAACCTGGTAATTACGGTTGGGTTTGTGACTTTGGTTACCAAGTTTGCTGTTAATCAGCACTTTCAACAGTTTTGTGAACTTTCAACTAA
>CAZMMR010000083.1:0-4242 GCA_964567445.1 uncultured Pseudomonadales bacterium | reverse complement strand
GAGCGGCGACCACTAGTAACTAGGGCATTGCGCAATTTACCTAATGTCAGATTTTATCGGGCAGATCAGATTAATGCTTTACTTATTGCAACCGCTGATAAAATTGTTATGACACAAAAAGCAATGGAAGTTATAGAAGAGAAATTAGGTGCTTAAACATGAAAACAAATTTAATTAAACAACCAGTCATCACGGAAAAATCAATTAGATTAGCTAATCAACAAAATGTCTATACATTTCAGGTGGCATACAAAGCTAATAAGTCTCAAATTAAAGAGTTGGTTCAGCGACTGTTTGCAGTAGAGGTTGAGCGGGTTAACACTATTATCAAGCCTAGTAAGAGGAAAAGGGTGGGTCGCAGTCGTAGGGAGAAGCTATATCCTGCTACCAAGAAAGCTTTAGTTAAATTAAAAGAAGGTGATACTATTGAATTGTTTGATATTGGAGGCCAAAACTAACAATGTTAAAAGCAAAGAATCCAACATCAGCCGGCGTTAGACATCAGGTAAGAGTTACCCGTAAGAATTTGCATAAAGGCAAGCCAGAAAAGTCTTTACTACGTAAGGGTCATAAAAAAAGACAAGGAAGAGGTTTTAGAGGACATATTACTGTGCGGCACCGCGGAGGCGGCGTTAAGAAGAAGCAAAGGATTATCGATTTTAAAAGAAGTAAGCATGATGTGCCAGGAGTAGTAAAGCGCATTGAATATGATCCCATGCGTAGCGCTAATATTGCTTTAGTTTTTTATAAAGATGGAGAAAAAAGATATATCTTGGCTCCAGAAAAATTGGAAGTTGGAGATGAGATTTTAGCTGGAGAGAAAGCAGAAGTAAAATTAGGGAATTGTTTGCCTTTGGCTAAAATTCCGGTTGGTATGCCTATACACAATTTGGAACTTAAGCCTGGAAAAGGTGGTCAAATTGTACGTGGTGCTGGAACTGCTGCCTTTGTTCAATCTAAAGAAGATAAGTATGCAGTTGTTCAACTACCTTCCAAAGAACATCGATTGATTAATCTTAAGTGCTACGCTACAATCGGTCAGGTTGGTAATAAGGATTGGAAGAACAGAAAGATTGGTAAAGCAGGCCGTAAACGTTTAATGGGTATTAGGCCTTCTGTACGAGGCACTGCGCAACATCCTGGTAGCCACCCTCATGGTGGCGGTGAAGGACGCAGTGGAGTCGGTCTTAAGTATGCCAAGACTCCTTGGGGCAAAATTGCTTCACCAGGTAAGAAGACACGCAAGAAGAAATATAGTAATCGTTGGATTGTTAAAGATAGAAGAAAGAAGCAATAATTAGCAAAAGGTATTTGATGCCTTGTATTTTCGAGCGGTAGCGCCGAAAATTCATTTAGCAACAAAGAAACAAAGATATCTAATCATATGTCAAGAAGTAGCAAAAAAGGACCATACGTAGACCAAGTATTGCTGGAAAAGGTACATCAGCAAAAGAAAAGTGGTAATAAGGAGCCAATTAAAACTTGGAGCAGAGCTTGTATGATTTCTCCAGATTTTGTTGGTCATACTTTTATGGTACACAAAGGAAACGGTTTTAAAGAGGTGTTTGTTAGTGAGACCATGGTTGGACATCGTTTGGGAGAGTTTGCTCCTACAAGAACCTTTAGAGGTCATGGTCGAATGGTAAAACGTACTATCTCTAAGACATAAACCATAAACTGAAAATTTAGTTATGAAAATTAAAGCTGAACAAAAATATTCTAGACAGTCTCCAAGAAAGGTTAGATTGGTGGCTAATGTAGTTAAAGACCTATCGTTAGAGAAAGCTTTTGAACAGTTGGCTCTTATGGAGCGCAAAGCGGCTTTGGTAGTTTTAAAGACTCTAAGACAAGCGGTAGCTAATGCTACTCACAACCACAATTTACAGTTTGACAATTTAAAAATTGACACAATTTTAGTTAAACAAGGTCCTACCTATAAGAGATGGCGCGCGGTATCTAGAGGGAGGTCTCACGAGATTCAAAAGAAGACCTGCCATGTGGAAGTGTTATTAACAACTAAAGATAAAAAATAACTTAAAAGTTAGAATTAATTTTATAAGTAAGTAATTATTAAATTAAACAAAATGTTGGTTAGCCAACAAATGCGATCAGTAAAAGCATAAGTAATATTAAGTATTGAATATATCTAAAACAATGGGACAAAAAGTCAATCCAACACTATTTAGAATGGGCAACATTTATTCTTGGAAATCAAGATGGTTTGCTAATAAAAAACACTATTCAGATATGGTTGTGCAGGATTATCGCCTGCGTCGATATTTACAAGATAATATTGCTCATGCTGGATTAGATGAAGTTATCATCGAGCGCTCTTTATCAACCTTAAAGATAATTTTAAGGGTGAGCCGCCCCGGTGTAGTAATTGGTAAGGGTGGAGAAAATTTAAAAACGATTAAAGCTAATATAGAGCAGATTTTAGAAGAAACCAAGCTGCCAAAGCAAAAGAAAAATGTACGGATTAATATCCGTGTAGAAGAAGTAGAAAAGCCAGAATTAAGTGCTAAATTAATCGCAGAAAGATTAGCACAACAGTTAGTGGGCAGGTATCCCCATCGTCGGGCTATTGGTCAAGCGTTGGATAAGGTGATGTCAGCTGAAGCAAAAGGTGTTAAAATACAGATTTCTGGTAGGATTGGCGGGACAGAGATTGGCAGGACAGAGAAGTATTCTCGAGGAAGTGTTCCTACGCAGACTTTAAGAGCTAACATAGATTACTACGAGTCACCAGCCCACACCCGAAGCGGCACTGTTGGTATTAAAGTTTGGATATACAAAGGCGATATAGTAAGTGAATAATTAATTCAGAAATTTTGACAAAATGCTACAACCTAGACGCAGAAAATACAGAAAAGATTTTAGAGGTAGGCATAAAGGCAAGGCCAAGAGTAGGACTACTGTTGATTTTGGTGAGTATGGTTTAAAGGCTGTTGAAAGAGGTCGGATTAAAGCAAGAGCTTTGGAAGCAGCTCGTAAGAAAATAACATATGTTACTCAAAGAACTGGTAAGTATTGGGTTAGAATTTTTCCACACAACCCAGTCACTGGTAAACCGTCTGGAGTTAAAATGGGTTCTGGAAAAGGTGCAGTTGAGTATTATGAAGCTAAGATTAGACCTGGTACGATTATTTTTGAATTAGGTGGAGTAGATGAAGAAACGGCAAGGCAAGCATTCTATAAAGCAGCTCATAAACTGCCAGTAAAAACTAAATTCGTCAAGAAACATAGATAAATGCAAAGAGACGTAATCAAAGCACTACATAAAAAGAGCATCGCAGAATTAGAAGTGGAATTATCAGATTTGCAGAAAGATTTAGCAACTTCGAGATTGGAAGTGGTTGCAGATAAATTAGAAGACACATCTAAGCTTAGTAGGTTGCACAAACATATTGCGCGTGTCAAAACTATTATTAGAGAGAAGCAGTTGCTGCAAAAGGCAAAACAAGTATTGAAGCAGGATAAAAATAAAGAACAACAGACAGCCAACGACAAGGCGGTTAATCAAGAAGACAAATAATAAGGACAACAGTTTATGAAAACACTACAGGGCACAATCACATCATTGGCAGCAAATAAGACTGCTCGAGTTAATGTTACCAGGCTTTGGCAACATCCTCTGTATAAGAAATATGTGAAGCGTAGTAAAAATTATGCTTGCCATGTTGAAGGCCTTAAGTTACAAGAAGGTGATCAAGTTGAAATTCAAGAATGTAAACCTATTAGTAAAACTAAGAGATTTAAAGTTATTAAAGTAATAGATCGGGAAGAGGCATAGCATGATACAACTGAGAAGCGTGCTCAATGCAGCTGATAACAGTGGCGCTAAACGAATAAGAGTGATCCAGGTTTATGGTGGATCGAGACGGCGCTATGGACGAGTTGGGGATATGGTTTCAGCTTCTGTTATTGCTGCTGATAAAAACTCCAACCTCCCAAGAGGTTCGAAGGTACAAGCTATAATTGTTAGAGCCCGTAAAGAAAAGAGACGCGATAGTGGCGAGTATATTCGTTTTGATGACAACGCAGCTGTGATAGTAGAATCTAGAACAAAACCGATTCCAGTTGGCACACGTGTTTTTGGTCCAATAGCTAGAGAAGTTAAAAACAAGGGTTTTAATAAAATTGCAAGTTTAGCACCGGAGGTTTTATGAAATTTAAAGTTGGCGATAAAGTTTTAATCACTGCTGGTAAGGATAAGGGTAAAGTAGAAAAAATTTCTAAGGT
>CAZMMR010000082.1:0-4293 GCA_964567445.1 uncultured Pseudomonadales bacterium | reverse complement strand
CCGTGATTTTTCTCTACCTCTGGCAAAAGGCACAATACAGTACGTGCAAAATGAGTTGCAGCCTGTGGAAATAGGGACAAAAGCGTGATCTTGTTCAATTCGTTTAGGAGTAATGTCAAAGCCAACTTCAGAGATGAGCATAACCTGATCGAGAGCTGGTTCCATCTCTCTTAATTTTTCTGCTCCGTGGTGGATCATACAGCCGGTTAAGACAATTTTTGGTCGGGGTCGATTAGTTTCGTTATAATAGGCAACGACCTTATGAATAAGGGCTCGGGCCCGGTCCTCAGCTCTTTTGCGGACAGCACAAGTGTTAAGGATGAGAAGATCACAATCTTGCCAGGTTTTGGCAGGCTTAAAACCGCGACTCTCATAGTTAGCTGCTATGCGCTCTGAGTCAGTCTTATTCATCTGACAGCCATAGGTTTTAATATAGTAGGTTTTGGTTTGGTGATGAGTCATGATAAAATTAAGATTGTAGTTATTTTAACATGGATATATTACAAGTGGATTATGAGTAGTTTAAGAAAAAGAATAGAAGAATCGCCAGTTGCTAAAGCACATGATGCTGAATATGGTTTGGGTGAGCCTACAGAGACTAATGTTGTATTAAAATTCCCGGCTTTTATTTATATTGAGGGGTTAGGCCAGTTTATGATTCCTTTAGGTTTAGGTAAAATATTATATGATAAGTATTCAGCGTTAACAGTTGATGGACATGAGTGTTACTTAATCAAGTTTACAGAATTTCCAGAGGGTGCAATGGGAGTTAGACCTGAAGAAGAATGGGGATTGTTTCTGAAGAAGGACGAGATATATTATTTGTTGAAGGATGAATCAAGAGGTTGGGTAGACTCAAAATACGAATAATTAAAGACACGGTACCGAAGTGGTCTAACGGCGAGGTCTGCAAAACCTTCGTTCGCGGGTTCGAATCCCGCCCGTGTCTCAATAAGTTAAGATTTAAAGATTTTTTAAAGATTTGGTGGTTATGATGGTGGTATGGATTGCATTTTAATGT
Organism: uncultured Pseudomonadales bacterium; assembly: GCA_964567445.1. Lineage (GTDB taxonomy): Bacteria > Patescibacteriota > Microgenomatia > UBA1400 > PJMF01 > CAZMMR01. The sequence continues at coordinate 3,272 of CAZMMR010000082.1, read as the reverse complement.
TTTTTTCACAAATAGAAACCAAATTGCAACAATTAACTTTATCTGATAGCCAACTTAGAGGGCTAGCTAGTGGTTTCATAGAGGCAGGAGCGGGAGTGATAGTGAGTTTGTTTGTGGCTGCTTTTATTGAACGAAGCCTGACCATATCAATGATTTTTCAAGGATTATTTACAGTTTTTATCATGTGGTATATTGGTATCAACCTAACAAAAAAAATTAAAACTGATGATGAACTTTAATCTTAGCTCTTTTCAACTAGTATTCATTATTGTTAATGGAACTGCTTTAGCTTTTTACGCATTTTTTATTTACTGGCGTAGGTTGCAGAATAAAAAGATTTAGCCTTTTATCGTCTCTATGCCTAACTCCCCTCTTTCCACTCAAATTGCTCAATTTTTACAGGAGCAAGATCAACCGTCGTATCGCTTGCAACAGTTTAATAATGCTTTTTATCAGCAGTATATTACCTCTTTTGCCGAACTAACTACCTACTCTAAAGATTTGCGTAGTGCAATAGAAAATAATTTTGAGTTTTCCACTTTAGATAAGATTGATCAGCAGATGTCTGCTGATGGCGGGACCATTAAGACCCTTTTTGCTTTAAAACGCAAGCTACAATTGAAGGTGGAGGCGGTTTTGATGCGCTATGAAGACGGACGTAACAGTGTTTGTGTTAGTTGTATGGTGGGTTGTCCGGTTGCTTGCAGCTTTTGTGCTACGGGCCAGATGGGTCTCAAGACTAGCCTCACTTCGCGGGAGATTGTGGATCAGGTTTTACATTACGCTCGTTTAGTTGCTAGGGATGAACAAAAGATTACTAATGTGGTCTACATGGGTATGGGCGAACCGATGCTTAACCTAGAAGCGGTTGAGCCATCTTTAGATGTGCTAATGGATCCTGATTTAATGGGGATGAGTAAGAAGCGGATTACAGTTTCGACGGTTGGTTACCCTGATCAGTTTAAGCAGTTTATTGCTGATGGCTATCGGCCACAGATTGCTCTAAGCTTGCATGCTCCTACTCAGGAGCTGCGGGCCAAGATCATGCCCATCGCTCGTGTTTTCTCTCTAGATGAAGTGATGGCAGCGATGGATGACTATGTGGTTGAAACCAATAAGCTAGTTACTTATGAGTATATTTTGCTCAAAGGCATTAATGACCAAGAGCGGCATGCTAGGCAATTAGGTGAGTTGCTTAAAGACCGTTTGGCTCACGTTAATTTAATTCCTTATAATCCAGTAGAGGGTGTCAATTATCAAAGTCCAGAAAACAAAACTGTTAGCCAATTTTCCCAGACTTTAACTGATTATGGAGTGTCGAATACGCCACGGGTGACAATGGGCGACGATATTAAGGCTGCATGTGGGCAGTTGAGTACCAAGAATAGAGAATAATTTAGCAATAAGGTTAAATAACATGAACAACAAACCTGCTAAATCTTTTGTTGCTTGCAAAGGACTCATTATTAATGACGGTCAGTTGCTGTTGCTAAAGAAAGTGGGCACTAATGTTTTTTGGGATTTACCTGGCGGTCGATTAAGCAAGGGCGAAAGTTTTTACCGTGGTCTTAAACGAGAGCTGCAAGAAGAACTACCAGATATTAAAATTAATAACATCGGCAATTTATTGGGTGTCTACAAGCGTTATATCAACAACAAACAAGAAGAGTTACTCCTCCTTTATTTTCAGGTTGAAGCCAGTTTCCCACAGGGAATTAAACTTAGTGACGAACATGATGATTACCATTGGGTAAAGTTAGCGAAACTAGACAAGCTCCAGTTGCCAGTTAATCCATTTTTTCATGACATGATGGAAAAACTGCGACAGCAGCCTCACTACGGTGTAATTGCTTATGCCAAATAATCTTAGCCTTCACCAAAAATATACAGCTCCTCTTCGGCTCTAGTGACACCGGTGTAAAGCCATCGTTTCCACATGTCATTGCTCATATGCTTAAATCGCTGTTCAAACAGGATAACTCTTTTTGCTTGACTCCCTTGGGCTTTGTGGACAGTTAAAGCATAGCCAAAATCAAACAAGTCACCTTTGAGTGAATCCTTGCGATCCTTAGTATAGCTAAGCGTTTTTTCTTCTTTAAACTGTTGGACTGAAATCAGGCCAGTAAAATTTTTATCTAAATCATCCATGTCTATCTCGGCAAAATACCAATTGGGGTCTTCTTGATTAATGGAGATAATCGTGCCCAGCATGCCATTAAAAATGCCTTTGGCATGATTGTTACGCAGGCAAATAACCCGGTCTTTGGGCTGAGGTTCAAAATCAAAAAAGCCTAAGCTTTCCCGCACAGACTGGTTAATATTTTTACGAGTAAAGTTGTAACCAGTTAGAATTAGAGTTTCTGGATCATAATCACTAATGAGAGACTCTGCTAGCTCTTGGGCCTGATAGTTGCCTTGGGCAATTTTTAAGACCTTATCACTAAACTTCTTATTAGGTATTTGTCCTTGAGTGCGTGCCATAATCGACACTTGAATGATCGGGTTCTCCTTAGCCTGTCGGTGAATAGTTTCTAGAGTAAAATCAGGATGGCTCATTAAGTTAAAATTGTCATTGATTGGTGGCAGCTGGCCGTGATCGCCAACGGCTATAATCGGCACTTCGTAGACATTTAAATCGCGCCAAATAGTACTGGAGACCATGGAGGCTTCATCAATAACAATGAGATCATAATTAAGGTCGTCTTTACGTTTCCAGTTCACAATCTGACCATTACTGCCAACAACTGGTGAATAAATTAGGGAGTGAATGGTGCCAACGAAGTCTTGGTCGTAGGCAGTCTTGCTTTGTTTTAAATGATTTTTTAAAACCTGAGCCGCTTTACCGGTGTATGAGACAAAAGCAATGTTCAGTTTTTTATTTTTAGTGTAGATGATGCGACGTAAAATGGCAATGAGAGTAGTTTTCCCTGTCCCAGCATAGCCGCCAATTGTAACGTAGTCTCCCTGCTGGTAATGCAAACGATACCACTTGATGAGTTGGGTTAAGATTTGCTTTTTGTCAGTAGAAAGTTGCATGAAGTGTATTGTAGCAAAGAATAGCTGTCTTTTTTAAAGAGGGTCTAATTAATAGCAATATTTAAGCTGTGACGGCGTTTGGTCTATGTTGTTCAAGGATGTAGTTTAGTTTTCTGGGATCAGTGAAAATTTCAGCATAACGTGCAACTATGTTTTTAATATCACACAGATCTCTAAGCTTATCTCTGTTTTTCACCAACTTATGTTTGATGTTTGGATCAAGCAACATTCGCTGC
>CAZMMR010000081.1:0-4341 GCA_964567445.1 uncultured Pseudomonadales bacterium | reverse complement strand
TCTGCAAAAAAACATAGATAGCTGGATCAGACTTCTTGAACATAATGATGAACTGGTTATTGTTGATGATGCTAGTAATGACGACTCTGTTGATTGGTTAAAAGAGCAATTTAACCTAAGTTTGGTAAAAAAGAAACAAGATCGGTATGGTGGCTTTTCATTATATCAAGGCAAGCATTCTGCCCAGCAAAAAATTAAAGTTGTGGCTAATAATCTTAACTTACGCTTTGCAGCCAACTGTAATCGGGCTGTAGCTCAAAGCCAAGCTGATTTACTTTTGTTACTCAATAATGATGTTATCCCTGATCGCGATTTACTTAAGCAGCTTAAACCGCACTTTAGTGATCCAAATATTTTTGCAGTTGGCTGCTTAGAAACCGAACCTAATCTAGGTAATGTTAAGGGTGGGAAAAACAAACTCTGGTTTGAAAAAGGCCGCTACTTTAACAGTCGAGCCGACAATTTTAATTCTGGTGCCACGGCTTGGGCTAGCGGTGGTAGTAGCATTTATGACCGGAAAAAGTGGGAAAAGCTAGAAGGTTTTGATTGTAACTATTATCCGGCTTATTGGGAGGATATTGATTTGTCTTTTCGGGCTAAGCAAAAAGGTTGGCAGGTTATGTTTGATCGCAAGGCGCATGTCATACACAATCATGAGTCGACTCATAAAAAAGTTTTTGATCAGACTTATCTAGATAAACTAGGTTGGGTTAACGCCAACTATTTTACTTGGAAAAACAGTAAGCTCAAGCAGAAACTACAGTTTTTATTGTGGCGACCGTATTGGTGGTGGCAAAGATTTAAAATTATTGTTAAACGTCCTTCTTTTTGGGCGGTATTAGCTGTAATCTTAATTGCTTTTTTCTTAAGATTCTTTAAACTGGGGCAAGTACCGGCTGGTATGACTTGGGATGAGGCAGCCATTGGCTACAACGGACGAGCGGTGCTGCAGACCAGACGCGACGAGTGGCTCCAGTTCTTACCAGTTTCGTTTAGATCTTTTGGTGACTACAAAGCGCCTCTGGCAATTTATTTAAACGGCTTATTCACTTTTGTCTTCGGCTTAAACTTGTGGGCAGTACGCCTGCCCTTTGCTGTGGCTGGTGTCTTGGCAGTGCTGGGTATGATTAAACTAACTCAACAACTGCTCTATCATTTTCGTTTAAATCTTAAACCCAGTAATCGTTGGATAGTGATCATAGCTGGATTGATGCTAGCCGTCTCTCCTTGGCACTTGCACTTTACTCGTACTGGTTTTGAGTCTGGATTAGCACTTAACTTTATCATTTGGGGCATGTGGTTCTTATTAAGGTTTTTTAAAAAGTGTCATGTAGTTAGTTTTTATCGACAGTTGAGGTTGTTGGTGCCAGCTGTGATCATGTTGGTTGCTGCTATTTACAGCTATCATAGTGCCAAAATCTTTTTGCCACTGCTGGCTGTCCTCGTGGTGGCGACTCGGCGCAAGAAAGTAAAATTGTGCTATCGCTCATTGCTAACTGGCGGAGTGATAGCTTTGGGACTGGCGGCGCCTTTAATTAAGGATTCTTTTTTTGGGCCGGGTTTAACTAGAGCAGGCTCATTAATTTTTACCGAACACGCTTCTTTACTTAAGATGATAACGGCGTATGGCCACGGTTTGCTTAAACATTTTTCATTACATTTTTTAATATTGGGGGAGACAGACACTTTGCGTCACAGCGCTGGTGCTTGGGGAGTGTTGTTGCCCACTACCTTAATCTTAGGATTGATAGCAGTGGTCTGGTGGTTTACGAAGTCGATAACTAAAAACAAGAAACCTAGAACTGCTCGTTTGTGGCGGGCAGTTGCTTTTACTCTAGTTTGGATTGTAGTTGGCATTACCCCTGCGGCCTTAGGTACTATTTTACCTCAAGCTAATCGGGCTTTGCTGGCTTTACCTGGCTTTATTTGGTTGGCTTTGCTGGGTTACGAGCTTATTACGCAGCGAGCATCTTGTTTTATTTCTGCAAAAAAAGTGTTGTTGTTAATACTATCTTTGTACGCACTCTTCTTTGGATTTTATCTGCGTTATTACTACCAAGTATTTACCAAAGAAAGCGCAGACGCTTTTAACGAAGGTTATCTAGAAGCATTCACTCTTGCTCGTGAGTATGAACTTGGTTTAAATAACAAACCACAAGTTAATAAGATAATTTTTACCTCTGATTATGGCCAGCCTTACATATATGCTTTGTTTACAAAAAGAACCAACCCAATCTGGTATCAGGGAGGGGCGCTCGTTAAGTACTTATTTTTGAATGATATTAACGTTGGTAACTTGCAGGAACCTAATGCCTTAATAGTAGCTAGCCAGGATGATGATTTACCCGCCAAAGAAGCCGACCATATTATTTATGATCAAGCTGGTCGGATTCGTTTTAAACTCTACCATACTTCCGATTTATGAAAAAAAGAAGCTATCAAATATTATTTGTGCTTATTTTGTTGCTAGCAATTGCCGTTAGAGGTTACAAACTAGCTTCAAATCCACCCGGTTTGTATTGGGAGGAAGTAGCTTTGGGCTATGATGGTTACTCCTTATGGCAAACTGGTCGTGATCATCATGGCAATCTTTGGCCCATTGTGGCTTTTGAATCATTTGGAGATTATAAACCCAGTCTCTATTTTTATTTGGTGGCACCGTTTGTTGGTCTTTTGGGGTTAAATGCTTGGGCGGTTAGGCTGCCTTCTTTAATAGCGGGAGTGGTAGTAGTGATTGGTGTCGGGCAGTTCGTTAAGCTTATTGCAACCCATGACGAAAAACAACAAAGAAGTTTAACATTGTTGGGTATGGTTGTGACTACTGTCTCACCTTGGGCTATGCACTTTTCTCGAGCAGCCTGGGAGTCACATGTGGCAACAGCTTTAATTTTATGGGGAGTGATTTTTGGCTGGCGCTTTTTGCGGTCGACACGTCTAAGACATCTTTATTTATCAACGGTGCTGTTATTATTGTCGCTTTATGCTTATCATGCCGCTCGTCTTGTGGCGCCTGTATTGGGGCTAGCCATTGTGGTTTTAAAGTTTGTCCAACCTAAAAAGCTGCTGCAATTTGTTGGTAAAAAAAGATTAAAGCTGCTACCATTATTGTTGCTTGTGATTGTCATGACGACTCCATTTGTTATGAGTTTCAGACGGCCGGAGTTAACTCAGCGTTTTAGCGAGACTAGTTTATTTAGTGATTTAGCACTTATCAAGGAAAGCAATCGTCTTAAAGAAATGGCTGGTAACACTCTTGTGGCTCGTGTTGTTTATCATCGATATCTTTTGTATGGACGCAAGATATTAGAAAATATTTGGTCACATTTTAATTTAGACTTTTTATTTATCTCTGGTGATGCCAATCCTAGACACTCAATTCAATATTTTGGACATTTTTATCACTTCGAACTGTTTTTACTTCTATTAGGTAGTTATTGGTTAATTAAAAATAAACCAAAAGTAACACGATTTATGTTCTTTTGGTTGTTAGTTGGCCTTATTCCGGTTGCTCTCACTAAAACAACCCCTCACGCTTTAAGAATTTTACACGTTCTACCTATTTTCGCTGTGGCCATTACTTATGGTATTTACCATTTGTGGCAGCTTTATCGTCAGTGGTTGCAGCGCTTACAATTGCAGCGCATACGATTAGAGCCCTCAAAGTGGTTGTGGTTGCTTCCAAGTATAATTGCAACTGCATATTTACTAGAGTTTAGTTGGTATCAGTATTACTTCTTTCATATCTATCCTCAAGAATATGGACATCAGTGGCAAGTTGAATACCCAGCTTTAATCAGCAAAATTCAGCAATTAGAAACTAAGTATCCTGATAAAACCATTTTAGTTTCTCGTCAATTGGGCCGACCAGCTATGTACTATTGGTTTTATAGTAAAACTAACCCTCGTTTAGTGCAGCAAGCAGCAACGACTGTTGCCAAAGATCAATCGGAGTTTTTAGAGTATCAAAACCTAAAGTTTACTTCGGAAGCTAGGGGTAAAGATGATAAAATAAAAGTTAAACTTATGGATTAGAACTTATGTTAGAAATAGAAAACAAACTTATCAATCTACTGGCAGATGTTGATTTTATCGACACACAGTTGATTGAGTTAGAGCATCCTCAGGATGAGCAGTTTGGAGATTATGCTAGCAACATCGCATTAAAGACTTTTTCTGTGTTGTCCGATGAGGAAAAGCAAACACTGCAAGTAAACTCTCCTAGACAGTTGGCGCAATTAATTGCCGACAGTCTTAAAACCCAAAAAGCAGGCAAACAGTTTTTAGATCAAATAACTGTAGCTGGCCCTGGTTTTATTAACTTTAAACTTAGCCACCAATATC
>CAZMMR010000080.1:0-4350 GCA_964567445.1 uncultured Pseudomonadales bacterium | reverse complement strand
TATTTTCAAAATAATTATCTGTTATTTCAGCACTTCCCTGCAGAGCTATTCCCAAACCAAGGTATTTGGAAGATTCAATATTTTTAATAATATTATTTTCTATTGTTCCTGTGCTCCCATAGTTGACGTGAATGGCATAGAGAACCGTCTTTCCCTCTCCATCAAGTGTTACGTCGCTCAAATTAAATTCAGAATTGTTTTTCACAACAAACCATCCTGAGTCAGGATCTAAATGTGTAGATGGAGTATCAGAAGAAGGCTTAATTATAGTTTTCTCCTTCCCTTCTCCAATGATTGTTAAGTCTTTGTCAATTATAATTTGTCCTTCTTCTATGTAAGTACCCTCACCAACATAAATTGTTTCTCCTCCTACAGCTTCATCGATAGCCTCTTGAATGGTATCAAAGCACTGATCACCCCCAACCCAAACTTTCTCACAATCATTGGGATCATCAGAACTATCCCCAACATTCACAACCACAAACACCGTCATGTGGTCCAACTTCTTTACCTTCACCTTACTCTCCTCACCTTGGTCTACGACCTCCACAACCTTTTCCCCATCTTTTTCCTTTTCCACTTTGTTGGGTTTGGCGGCTTCATCTTCAAGTTCATCCTCAGTCTCAGCGTAAACAACCTCTATTTCATCTTCATTAGCATCGGTACCGTCTTCTTTTTTCATACCTGGCAAACTTAGATCAAACTCAAACTCACCATCTTTCATCTCAGTAGTAATATCGAAGGCTACATCCGTGCCATATTTGGCAGCCAGCTCTTCGTCTAAATTAATTTGGCGGATAGTTAAAGGGGAACGATCAGCTTCTTCTGACAAGCTGGTAAAAGTAACACTGACTCTATCGTCTAAAGGAAAAACGTACTCCGTACCGACAACCACAGAACCGTTTGTCACGGCTTGTTGCTTGTCCTCATTTATTTGCCACTGCAACCAACTGGCTTCATCAGCATCTAACTTTAAATCACTAGCTTTTTGCTCTTGCTCAATGGCCGCATTCTGACCATCCTTATATAGATAGTAGGCTGTGACAGCGTCATCTTGCTTGGTTTTAAAAACTAACTGCTGCCAATCATGCTTAATAAAATCATCATCTGACTGAATACCAATAAACAAAGCATTGGCCGCTTTTGGGGTTAAAATACCCTGAGCGTTTTGAAGGACACCTTGATGAAGGTAGTAGTAGCTGTAATCTATTTCTTGATCTAGCTGATTGTTAACAGTTAAGGTTGAGTCTGCTACAGAGAACTGCAAAGGACTGCTGGCAGCCACTGCAGATTCGATAAGAGGAGAAAGCGGAAGGAAAAAATTAAAGAAAAATTGGGTAGCTAATAACAGGGTTGCGATTTTACGCTTAACTCTTTTGGTCATAATTAACCTTCTACGCAAGTTGGCTGTTAATGTTATTAAAAATACACAAACGAGATACGTAGTTGAAATACACGTCTCGCGCTAATAGTCATATTCTATAACTTTCTCAAAGTATATCAATAGGTATGGGAAGGGATAAGGGAAAGTGCTAATTTATTCTATTTAAGATGAAATTCTAAAATACAGAGATTTACTTTGCGTTGCTTTCTTTTTTAATTCTTCTATTAAATTGTTCTCTTCTTGGGTAAGTTGTTTAAAATACGCATACTCTTCATTTACAGAAATAAGATAGTCCAATAGTTGACTTAAGCCTTCTTTTTCGTCTAACTCTAATTCTTCATCTCCTCTTTTATCTTCTACTGTTTCGATAATTTGCGACAGTAGCTCTTGCCCTCGACTTAAATCTTGTAAAATCGATTGAAATCTTTGCTTCATCTGGAGTAGTTGTTCTTTGCCAAATACCCTCCTGTCACCATCTCTTTTTCCTGTAGCTTTCCCTCCCATAGCAAGATCAAGTAACCTAGGATTAGCACCTCCATTACAATTACCCTTTATATCTTTTTTAACCTCAACCAGTTCATCACTCGTAGAAAAAAATTCTTCCTCTAGAATTTCAAGATTATTAAGTACAAATTTTAAATCGGGTAGCATCTCTTCCAATACTGACCACCTAAGCTCTGGCATGCCAGTGCTTCTACCCCCTTCTAATACTATAGGACCGACTCTTGTGGCTATTAATTTTGCGTCAGGTCTGGGTTTTTCTAGATCTATACTTGTCATATTTTGCTCTAATGTATTACTTTACAATACTATAAAATTAACTCCTACCCCCCAGTATAACAAAATTCTAATCATACTGGCTACTAGTCGCCAATCTATATTACTCGCTCTAATATCTTCGATCATATCAAGCAAAAGCTCCTGCCAATTATTCTCCGTTGTGGCACCTAAAACTTGCCCCTCTCTAAACACCTCCGCTTCGTCTTGCGTTAGGCAAACTACATTCACTTTTAGATCGAAGCCCGTTTGACTACCCTGGTAGCTGTTGTCCATTTGTAGTTTATTCAACAAAGCCATCCAGTGAAGTTTAAGCTCACTCTTGGCTGCCACCTGCCCCATCTTTACCCAGCGCAGCTTAAATAAACTACTTAATTCTTCTTGAATTAGAGCTTGCTGGCTGTCATCAACATAAATTTTAATCATGTCTGCTAAAAAAACTGCGGAGTCGTCCGGTGTAGTTTCCGCGTTATCGCTAAAATTGGCTCTTAAATAACAATCATTATCTGTTTGATTAACCACCGTTAGATAAGAATGAACTGTCTGACCAGGTTGGAGGTTGTCTGCTTTAAACAAGGGCTTGTTCTTGGGTATGAATTTGCAATCTCGCTGATTGGGAAAACAAATCAACTTCAAACTATCATTACTATCTTGAGCTAGTGCCATTGCTGGTTGCGAGTAAAATGTCCAAGCTACAATTAAAACAAAAATCCAAAATATTTTAGTCTTCATCAACATACTTTCTGTCTTGTAGCTTCTCTGGTAAATAACTGTTTTCTCTATCTGGATACATTTCATAGTCCTGACCATAGCCTTCTTTTTTCATTAAATCAGTGACTGGGTTGCGCAGTTTGAGAGGAATTGGTAAATAACCATACTTTTTAACATCTTTTTGGGCTGCCCGCAGGGCATCATAAGCCCGCCGATCTTTTTTAGCTTGCGCCAAATAAGCCACTCCATGGGCTAAATTAATTTCAGCCTCGGGCAGCCCCACCTGCTGCACTGCTTGAAAGACCTCATTAGCTACTACCAAAGCAGTGGGCTGAGCTAAACCGATATCCTCAGAAGCAAAGATGACCATTCTGCGAGCGATAAATAACGGATCCTCACCAGCAGCCAACATTCGCGCCAAATAATATATAGCCGCATCAGCATCAGTAGCCCTCATACTTTTAATAAAAGCACTAATCGTGTTGTAATGTTCCTCGCCTTTTTTATCGTAACGCAAGTGCTGGTTTTGATATGCTTTTTCTAGATTGGTGATATTAATCTTGTCATAAAGCTGATTGGTTGCTTCCAGAACATTGAGGGCCTGCCTGGCATCGCCATCAGCAAAGTTAATGACCCATTGTTTTGCCTTTTGCCCTAACTCTAAATTAACTTGATTAACAATTTGTTCAATCTGCTCATCACTTAAAGCCTTTAGGGTAAAAATGCGTAATCGAGACAATAAAGCAGAAATGACGCTGAAGCTGGGGTTCTCGGTGGTAGCACCAATTAAAGTCAGACGCCCACTCTCAACAAACGGCAGCAGATAATCTTGCTGGGCTTTATTAAAACGATGAATCTCATCTAGGAACAAAACCTTAGGCTGATCGAAAAAACTATCTTTTTTAACAAACTTTCTAATGTCGGCTTTGCCAGCTGAAACTGCCGACATCTCTCTCAAATCGGCATCGAAGGTTTGGGCATAAATACGCGCAATAGTAGTTTTTCCCACACCAGGCGGCCCCCACAAAATAAAAGAGAACAGATGCTCTTGCTCGATAGCCTGCCTAATAGGTTTGCCAGGACCAACCAAATGCTCTTGGCCTATGTAGTCGTCTAAAGAGGTGGGTCTAATTTTGTCTGCTAGTGGCTGCATAGAGCTATTATAACGTGGCTTAAGCAAGGTTGTAATTTCTAGCAATTTCTAAGTAATAGTTTTTCTTACTAATCTCTTATTCCATTAGCAACTAGCCCTCCCTCATTACCCCCAAACTATGTCATAATAAGTAAACTAGTAATTATTTAAAACACTATGTCCTTACAACAAATTTTTTATCTAATCGGCACTCTATATTTTGGCTTATGGCTAGTAATTACCATCGGAGCCATTATTTTCGTGGTAGCGTTTACTCGGCAAATGAAGAATAAATTTGGTCAGATTGAACATCAGTTTGAGGATAAAGTGAGAACATCTAAAGTCT
>CAZMMR010000079.1:0-4409 GCA_964567445.1 uncultured Pseudomonadales bacterium | reverse complement strand
TACTTGAGAAACTATTAAATTTCCAAAGTGTTCGGATTCCATTGCGAACTTACGTTGAATGGCTAGTTTGGGGCATAGTAAGGAGCCAAGGTGGAGAGTTATAAAAGAGGACACATTTGCTTACTGGATGAATAGTGTCCAAGAGACTAATCAGTCTATTTGGTTGCTAGATTTTTTTAGAAAGCCACTTTTTTACGTTTTAGTCTTAGATGAGTTAACAGCAAAAGGTAAAGTTGAAGTTTGATAGGTTTTGTTAGGCCTATAAATTCTCAATTCAAGCCTTACAGGCTCCAAAACAACAAAATTCTTCAAAATCAGTTTTTCAGCAAGAAGCATCAATCAAAAAGCCAAAAGATACGGGTCTATCAGAACTTTTGGCTATGTGTGAGCCATGTGGGTCTGGAACCCAACTATCCTTATAACTGAAAAAGTATACTAGAGCTGATTGTGTTTAAAATGCAACAAATGGGACAGTATAAAAAAGGAGTGTCCTAAATGATTGTTGATATATTTTGATCTGTTAGCTAATCTTTTATTTTGGGAATTCTCTTTTTTTCCAAGCTTTGATTCTTTCTGTCAATTTTTTTCGTTCTTCTCTCAAGTCAGAAACGTGGCTTTCAGAATATTGCTCAGGAAATTTTTTGCTTAAGGCTAATTGAAATTCTAATAAAAGCTTTTTTTCATTTTCAAATGCTAGAGCCATGTCAAAAATATCTTTTGGCTTTTTATTATCAGTACTAATAACATCAATTGCGTAAAATTTTTCTGAATTTTTATGAGCCTCTTTTAGTTTGGCAAGTATAGCTTCTATTTCTTGATTATTTTTTTTCATAAATTTGTGTGTCATATTGTTTACTTCAAACCTACTACAACCCTCATCGTCAGTGGTTTTAGGGCAAATCCTGCCCCATTTAATAACTGCCTCATTTTGTCCAATGCTTGTTTTGCCAGCTTTTGGTTAATTCTATGGCATGTAATTTTGTTAGAGCCAGTTTTTACTACTGCTAAAATTTCCCAATCAGAGTCTTGTGCTCCAACTTGTAATTCCTTGTAGGAAACATAAAAACTCAACTTATTATCAGAGTACTTTTGAGCAGTTTTTATTTCTACATGGCGTTCTTGATCATTATCGATTACACAAATATCATAGCCCTTATTGACTTCCTTGGTGGTAAAAGATTCAACTTTTGACACACCTTGTTTATTTTTAAAATAGTTAATCACTAAAGACTCAGTCTTTTTACCAGTAGTCTTTTGCTTATCCAAAGTTTGATTTAGCTGATCTTGATCTGTACTTTTGTTGGAAAGTCTGGGCGCTATTGTTACTTTTTTACCTGTAAGTTCCGATTCTATTTCTTCTATGCTAAAAGTTTTTTTTGTGGCAGGTTGCACTCGATCCAACATCCAAACAAAAGAATGAGTGTCAATCAGATAAATTTCCTCATCGTTTAATGCTTCTTTAAGATAAGACTGAATTTCTTTAAGAATAGTCAGGAACTGTTGATAGTTTTGCCAACTGCATTGATGAGACAAGTTGAGATTAACCCCAATTTTGGACAATTTCTTTTCAAAGCTGCCAGGGGCGACTGGCACGTACTGGCGAATATTTTTTAAAAAGAAGATGTAAGTGATGACTGAGTATCTTTTGCCGATAATGTCGGTTAATTCTTGAAAAACTTCTTCGTCTGATGTTTTTTGGTGAAAGAGGTTATATAAAATCAGCTCAATTTTAGTAGTCTGATCTTGAGCAAGAATTTCCTTAATCTTTTTGATGGGTGAGCCAGCATCTGAGTGGCTGTACTGGCTAGTATAAACTAGGTTATTTTCGTCTGGTGCCTCAATCGCCTTAATCAATTTTTCTACAATATTGCCACTGCCGATATCTTTTGGCTTCCAACTTGAATAATCCAGATATTCTAATGCTAAATCATTTAATTTGCGCTTATATCCTTCTTGCTCTTTTAGATACTGACTGGAGCCAAATGACTCAAATCTTCTGCCATCCTCTCTTTTTATGAGTTGTTTCCAGGATTCAAGATGTTGGGATAAAAGTTGGTAGTTGATTCTCATAAAGGTTGAGTTGATTTTTGTTATTAATGCTTGACTAATGCTATCATACCGAGAAAAGCTATAAGACTGTAGGTTGGGTTATAATACCCTCATGACTCTCACTAAATCCGACTTTCTCATTTACCTCGACTCTCCTCTTCACTTGTGGGCCAAAGCTAACAACAGGCAAGGCTCACGAGAGTTTTCTGTCTATGATCAGCATCTAGCCAGACAGGGTTACCAAGTTGAGAGCTTAGCTAAAGATTTCCTCAAGCAATACACAGAGCAAAACTACCAACAAGCTGAGATTGATTTTCAAGCAGTTTTAAAATCAGGCTCTTATCAATCAACCATTGATGCTTTGGTTTATGATGCTCAGGATCAAGTCTATGATTTGTACGAGGTTAAAAGTAGCAATCGCATTAAAAATGAGCACAAGTATGATGTTACTTTCCAGTATTTAGTGGGTAAGGGTTGTGATAAGCCAATTAGGAATATTTATCTAGTTCACATTAACAAGGATTATCAAAGGCAAGGCGAGTTTGAGTTAGATAAGTTTTTTATTGTCGATGCTATGGCTGAAATAGTCAGCAAATACGAGAATGAGGTTTTTAAGGAAAGATCCAAGGCCTTAGATATCCTGAGTTTGGCTGAGGAGGAGCTTGATTTAGAGGCTAATTTGGATCTAAACTGCCATAAGCCAAGTGAGTGTCCTTGTCTGCGTTTGTGTCATCCTAATTTGCCAGATTATCCAATTTATGATTTGCCCAGAGCAAGAAGAGGCAAGTTTAACAAGCTAAAAGTTCAAGGTATAACTAGTTTGGAAGAGATCCCTACTAGTTTTAGGCTGAGTAAAATGCAACAGAAACTGGTTCAGTCTTTAAAAAACAAGCAGGCCATTATTGATCATCAAGCCATTGGCCATGAGCTAAGTCAGCTGGAGTATCCTCTTTATTTCTTGGACTATGAAACTTTTAATCCAGCAGTGCCCATGTTTGATGGCTACAAGCCATATCAGCAGATTAGTTTTCAATACTCGCTGCATGTTTTAGACAAGCCCACTACTCAGCCAGATGGTATTCCCAAGGATGAGGAGTTTGTGCATTTTGAGTTTTTGTTTACTATGCAGGAAGATCCAAGTAGGGAGTTTGCCAAGAGCTTGCTGGATAAGATTGGAGATCAGGGCAGTGTCATTGTCTGGAACAAAAAATTTGAGTGTGGCCGTAACGATGAGTTGGCAGAGCTTTGCCCAGAGTTTGCCCAAAGATTAAAGAGAATAAATGACCGGGTCTTTGACTTGATGGAGATTTTCTCCAAGGGTTTGTATGTTGATTATCGGTTTCATGGCAGTGCGTCGATTAAAAAGGTTTTACCGGTGTTAGTGCCTGAGTTAAGTTATAAGGGGATGGAGATTGGTGAGGGAGCTACGGCCATGATTAAGTGGTTTGAGTTGGTTTATGGTGACGGGCAGGGTAATTTACTGGAGGAAAAGGAGTGTGAGGCTATGGCTCAGAATTTGCTGAAGTATTGTGAGCTGGATACGTGGGCCATGGTTAGGATTTGGGAGGAGTTGAATAGGATTGCAATTTTCAGTTTAATGTAAGTTTTGTCTATTAGTATTTAGTTAATGTCAATTTATAGATTACCTACTTACAAGGATTTTACTGTGGATTTTAAGCTTAGACAATACAGGAGAATTAAACATCCACGGACTTAAGTCCGTGGATTTTTTCAGAATGCAAGCTTCGCTTCTCTTGAGTTTTCCTATTGTTGATACTTGACATAGTTTTTTATCATTTCTTCATCCAAGCCTACAGTTGAAAAGAAATAGCCAACTGACCACATTCCACCCCTTCCGTAATACCTTCGTTTGAGAAGATTAAACTTTTCTTTGAGAGCTTTTCCTGTATTTTGTTTGATAATCCCAATCACTTTTTCACCGCTTATTTTTGGTGGAAAACTAAGAATGAGATGTACATGATCTGCTTGGATATTAACTTCCACATATTCAATTTCAGGAAAACTTTTTCTCACTTCCTCCAGTTTGATTGTTAAGTATTTATCAACCCCGTTCACCAAAACTTTGTATCTATATCTAGGCACGATTACTATATGATACTGAGCTCTAAAAACAGCGTGGGCTTGTCTTCTAGTTTCCATTCATTTATTATACCCTAAAATCAGAAAGAATCAGGAGCCTGATATACCCCCAGGCTTACGTCCACGGATCTTTTAATGAATATTAGAACTGATAATAATTTTGTGAAACACTAGAATATTGATATACTTCTAGTGTTATATAGATGGGTCTTGCCCAGTTAACAGGAATTTAATTAGTAATTAATACCTGTATAATGGGC
>CAZMMR010000078.1:0-4413 GCA_964567445.1 uncultured Pseudomonadales bacterium | reverse complement strand
AAAATGACTCTAAAGTCTTCAATACATTTTCTCAAACTAAAACAGTTACTTATTTCTTTAATTATATAAATTCCAAGAACTAGCAAAATATAAAATAGCAAAAGGACTAAGCCATACATTCTTGCGTTTCTTGAATGCCAAATAAAATGAGTAAAAGTTGATGAAATATATAAAACTAACAATGCTTGAAACTTACCAAAGAATTTTCTAGCAAACAAATACAAAAAAACAAGAAAGAAAATGCCAAAAATAAATGGCGGTAATCTAACAGCAAATTCAGAATAATTCCCTCCGAAAAAAAATTTTATTGTAAAAGCAGTAATTATCGTAAATGGCCAAGCGCGGTTATATGAAGCTTGACGTCTTTGATAATTAAGGATTTCGTTACTCCGATGGTCCCATCTATATAGTTTACCGATTTCTAAAAAACTTTTAGAAACTTGTACTACTTGATATTCATCTGATTGAAGTGAAAGTTTTCCTAAATTATTTAATCTTAAAACAAACCCATTTAAGAAAATTAAAAAAACTAAAAAAGTGTAAATCCAATGGTCTTTATATATTGATTTAAATATGTATCTTAGTACGGGAATTTGAGCCAGGCGGGGGTATTTGCTGTGGAACTCCCCAACTCGTCTTTGCTCACTAAGCTTTTCTTGATTTTGCTCCTTTTCCATTCTCTCTTCAATCATTTCTTTATTTTTATAGAACGTGATAAAGCCTATAAAGATGATTGGGTAGAATAATATCTTGTTAAAGGTTTTTAAGTTTGAAAGGTAAAGTTGACCGGCAAAACTATCACCAAGCAGCTGATAATTGAATGAAGCGATTGCAAGAATAAGGAGCAAAATCAAAAACAAATTCTTGCTAAAAAAGTTTAAATAGTCCTCATCTTCACCCGTTCCTCTCTCGTATAAAATCCTTGATGCTACATAATAACCAGGCAGTAACCCTACTACTAATATCGCTGCCAGCCAGTATTCCGCTAAAAACGTACTAGCTTTTTTCTGAGTAAAATTGACCAAACTCCCCAAATCACTCATAATCTCAGCTTGGTTGTACTGACATTTAGTCTTAAAAGCCGGTTCTAGCTGCTTACCATAAAACTTTTTATCCACCACAGCTTGTTCTTGTCTGCCTTCACTATCGCTACCAGCTTCATTAACCCCTTCAAACACACTTTTATCAGCATCCAACCCCTCATTATTAAGTTGCTCAATATCTTCATTGATGGTGCTTATTATCTCTCCCTCTTTATCAACTATTCCTGCTAGCACCTCGCTTTCAATTTCTACTATAAACTCTTTACCTTGACTCTCTGCAATCTTTTCAAACCCAAAGGGAAAATATTCATATCCTTCAAATAAATCTATATTACGTTCATATTCCGCATGCCACTCATCAGCGCCTTTTTCTTTAATTCTAAAAATGGCTGTGGTTGGCTTTACTTCCGGCTCTGGCTCCACACCAGACTCAGCCTCAACCTGGCTATCAACCTCTCCTTCAGAATCACCATCATTTTCTACCTTCAGCTCTTCTTCTAGCAAGTTGCTCTCATCAGCCGTATCTGCATCGCCCAGCTCCTCATCTCCCTCTTCCAGCCAAGCCTCCTCAGCCAAATCGGTTTCCGCTTGTTCTAGCATTTCAACTTCAAAAGGCACAGCCACAATTCCTAAATTATTATCCTTAGCTCTAAACTCAACATGTATCTTATTGTCTGCCACAGCTAACTGTTGCTCATGCTCATATTCAAGTACCGTTAGTGGTTGCTCTTTCCAAGGTATGTTGCCAATAAATAGCCCCACTCCCACTAAAAGTAATCCTAATGGAACCAACCCCCATTTAACCCATGGCTGCTGGTAATAACGAGCAAAAACTCGAGCTAGCTTATCCATCTTGCGCTGAGCTTGTTTTTTAACAGCAGTTATATTCTTGCCAATAATATCTGGCAGCTCTTGCACCCTAGTTTTATTAGTAATTAAAAAATTACAAACATTAAGTACTCCTGCCAGCATCGTTACTATCAAAAAAGTAAGAAAATCAATCTTTAGCCCTAAGTTAATTCTCATTAAAAGATTAGATTGTGCTGTTGTAACCAGCACCATGATCCAGAAAAGAGCTGACACTAGCTGAGTTATTATCAGCAAGGCCTTACCAAAGTTTTTATTAACCGCTGCTTTCATTAGTGAGTCTTTTTCATTTATAACTGTCCTGGGTCTTTGATGGTAAACTCGATTGAGTTACTGTCATGATCATCATGGTTAATGACTTGTAAGTGGCCAGTAAAATAATGATTGCTGACTGGTTGTTCAACGATTATTTCTTCATTAGTCCATTTTTTGTTTGTTAGCAGTACATCTCCCACTAGCACCTGTCCTGCTTCATGAGCTGGCCCAAAATTTTTTCCTCTAATTCTAATTAACGAGCCTTGGATCGACCAGTTGCTGGAAATAGAAAAGATTTTAGGGTGTTGTTGTAGTTGCTGGTAGAAATTACTATATACTTTGAACAACATTAAACTAATCACCACCAACAACACCAACCAACTTTTATGCTGATAACACCACTCCCGCCACTTGTTTCTAATTGTTACTAGGTAAAAAACTAGCACCAGTAATGACGTCAGTATTAACAGTTTTATATCTTCTGAAATCTTGGGTATAATCAACCACTGTTCTGTTAGGGCGTATTCAACCAAGGCAACGGTTGGTAAATAAGCAACAAGTGTTAACCCGGCAACGATGAGTGGTTGTAGTAGTTGTTTTTTACTTGACATCAAATGCATAATCAGCACTATTATTTATTGAGAGCCAGTTGACTAAAATTTAAGGTATAGTTTAATTTTGCCAGCGGTAAAAATAAGGGGAAGATCCAACTCTTTGTCACTAGCTAAATACACCATTTTTTGGGGCTGGTTATCTTGCTTTAAATACTTAATTTCTCCTGCTTTAGCATAATACAACAGGGCTTCATAATGAAGATCTTCTGTCAGCAGCAAGCTCTTGGGCTGAGGTAGTTGTTGGTAATACTGTCCCACTTGCTTCATTTCTGGGTATGGTGGTTTAACTTTGGGAAAATGAGTCGCAAAACTAACTAGGGCTATTACAATAGTCGCTGTTATTATCAACGGCTGTCTTTGTTTTTTATACTTTATGATCGGCTTTATCATTAGTAGCAGTATGCAAACAATGCTCATCAGCAGACCATAAGATAGAGTTACTTTATTGCTTTTAAATAATAACCACGGCATAGAACCCAAGCTTACCGCTACCGCTAAATTGCTAACTTTTTGTGGCTGACTGGCTAAATAATCTTTTAATGCTAGATAGAGATAAGCTGCCGCTGCTAGCAGAGCTGGTAAGATATACCACCAGACTTTACTGCCTGCTACTGAAAACAGACCAAAAGTTGTAGCAATGTATATTAAGAGCGTGGTTTTTGCCCAGTTTAGTTTGTGCTTCATTATGTCTAGAATGGCAAAAGCAATCAGCAAAAAGATGCCCGGCCGTAGTGTGTCAAACCACCATCTTAGATACCAATAAATTGGTGCAGCTTGCGATTGATCTTGGCTGCCACCTACAACTCCACCACCAAGCTTGGTACCTGCTGGATTACCTAAGTACGAACTACCATACATCTGCCACAGCCCATCCCAACCATGTTCTAAACTAAAAGGAATGACCCAAGGTAAAGTGGTAACAAAAGCTGTGCCTAAGACTATTATCAGTTGTTTAAAAGAGATTTTTTTAATAACCAGTAAATAGATTGCTGCTGGTAGGAAGACCACCGCTGGTGGCCCTTTAGACAAAATAGCCAATCCTAAACTGATACCAGAGGCTACTAAATAACTTTTTTGCCTCTTTTTAACGAACAGTAACAGCAGTAATAGGGCAAAAGCCGTTAAAAGAGAAACGCCTGTATCCAAATGAGCCATCTGCATTGAGTGCCACCAGTCGTAACTAGTAAGAAATGAGACTAAAGCCATAAGGAGTGCCGGTATGGCGGCTATGAATCTTTGCTTCTTGTTTGCTGATTGTTGAGACCAATTGTTTACCCAGTAGATTAAAGCTACAAAGGCCAGTAGGCCAAAAATAAAACTGGGCAGACGATAAGCCCACTCCACATCATAAAAAATTCCAGAGCTAAGAGCCATTAAACTAAAGACTAGTGGCGGCCGCCCTTTTTCTGGATAAACTCTTTTGGAACTATCATAATAAAATTCTTGCCCTTTTTTTCCTTGGTTGTAGGGAGTGCCAGTCAGTGGCGAAATGTAGTAATTATTCAAGCGCATATTACGCGCCCCTTCGGCTCTGTGAGCTTCATCAAAATCATGAAAGGGAATAGTAACCATGTTAATGGCAGAGATGATGATAAAAATTATGACAAAAACAGCTAAAATTAAGGTAGGTAGAA
>CAZMMR010000077.1:0-4455 GCA_964567445.1 uncultured Pseudomonadales bacterium | reverse complement strand
CCATTATACAGGTATTAATTACTAATTAAATTCCTGTTAACTGGGCAAGACCCTTCTTTATTTCTTTTTGCTGCAAGCAAGTTTGGCCCCATTCACTTTTATCTAAATTATTATCTGCCAGCGATAAATTTGCCACCACTAGCCCATCTGTAACGACTTTATAAACATCCAAGCTTTGCTCGTTTTGTTTGTGGTAAAGATCTTGATATAGATAAACATCTTCTGCTGTTTCGAGAATGTAATCTCTATGAGTAATGTAGTTTTTATTATCTTGTCTTTTGTCTTGCCAGTAAGCGAGATTGGTGCTGGCATGCACGTTCCTAAAAGAAAGATCGTTGGGATAACTAATGTGATAAACTTCTCCGTTGTTGTCGAGTTCAATCTGATCAAGAAAATATTTAACGCCGACTTCTGTACCATAGGGCATGTCATAAATAATCTCACTCACATTTTTTTGACTAAGTTGTTCTTGAATGTAAGAAATGTTTCTAATAGTTAGGCCTTCTTTTTCTTTAAATTGGTTAATATTAAAGAGCGAAGCACTCAAGACAAATACTGCTAATAGATATTGTTGTAGGTTGCGGCCAGCCATTTTGACAATCTGGGTGGAGACCATTAGCAGCGGAGGGATAATGATTAAGAAATAATATTCTGGTTTTTGCCCACTATAAAATGAATAAAACAGGGCTGTAGTTATGATCCATAGTAGTGGCAGACGTAAATATTTGTGCTTTTTAACTAGAATGATTGCAGTTGCGATTGATACTAGCCCCAGCGTAACTGCCAACTCTGTACTATTACCATAAAAGAACAGTTTGCCTTGGGTTTCAGCAATAATATACAAGTTATGAACGAAGTCTTGACTAAGAGATAAGAGATTGAATTCTCCTTGTTTTTGCAGCAAGGATAACAGGCCTTTAGTGTTTAGAAAGTTGTTTCTGATGTCAAAGATGATAGTTGGTAATATACTCAAGGTAAAGCCGGTTATGATGGCTAGCGTTTTCTGAAAAGATTTTCTTATAATGGCAGTTGATAAGCCTAAAAAAACCAAAATTAAGCCAGAAAAGTGTGCTTGATAAGCCAAAAACGAACCTAGAGTAATGAAGCATAGAGAGAGCTTGTCTGGTTTTTGTTTAGTAATTGGGATAAAAACTAATGAGGTTGCTAGCAGAGTTAGGTTAGGATTCCAAAAAGTCCTATCTAAAGTTACTAAAAATGGCGATAGGGCCCAGATTGATAAGGCGATCAATCCCTCTTTTACTCCATAGTAATAATGCATTAGATAGTAGATAGTAAGGCCGGTAATGGCTGAAATTAATACAGGGACCAGAGCAACAGTAAGATAGTCACCAACAATCATGACAAAAGGAACTGATAAGTAATAAATGAGGGGGCCAGTAAACATATTAGCAGGACCAGTCCGTGGTCCGATTAAGGTTAAATCGCCACTAATAATGTCACGAGTATGACTGATAATTTGAATTTGATCAAAGCCAATTCCAAAGTTTTTAGGAAAGATGATTCGAAGTAACAACCCAACTGCAAAAATCACGATCACAAATAATGTTTTTTTGTTGAGAGTCATAGGTGAAGTATATTATAACGCAGTTGGTGCTTGTCTTGAAATTCTTTGATGGAAGTAACCACCTCTTCGTTGCCTATGTTTAAAGCATTGAATGGTACTTGAATGAAAGATGAAAAAAATACTGTTATTAACTTGAGTAAAACTCCGATTAATTCTAGCGGTTTAATTCTAGCGGTTTAATTCTAGCGGTTTAATTCTAGCGGCGTTTGCTGTTTATGGTTTGGATTTTAGTCAGCAACTACTGAAAAGTCAAAAATACAGCAACAAGTCTAATAAAAAAGCCCTAGCTACAACTGAATTTGTGCTAGCAACTCTTCAATTTGGGCGGTGGCTACACAAACGACTTTATCAGCTCCTCCATAATAAACAAACAGCGTTCCTTTTACGATTACTGCTCCACAAGGAAAAACAACGTTGCTCACGTCTCCAATTCTTTCCCATTCTTCGGTAGGTCTTAAAATTGGATAAGGGCTTCTGTATAGAACATTGCCCGGATCATTTTCATCCAAAAGCATGAAGCCAACCCGATAATGGTGATCGATGTCTGATACACCGTGGTAGAGCAACAACCAACCTTGTTCTACTTTAAGCGGTGGTCCCGCAATTCCAATTTTAGCCCCATCCCACCAGTTCGATCTTGGTTTGATTGCCTGCTCCTTCTCCAGCCAGACGTTCTCTTCTTGTAGCTCCGATAAATCATCTAGGTAATCAATAGCTATATCATGTCCCTCTACTCTATGAAGGATTACATATCGACCATTAACTTTTCCTGGTAGTAGGCAACTATTTTTGTTATCAATGTTAGGAGAAGAAATCACTTTCGGCTCCGACCATTGCCAGTTATGATTTAAGAAATCGTTTAAGGCTATCGAGGAAAGAGCCACTCTTGGAGGATTGATGCCATCGTAGGCGGTATAGAACATAAACAGCTCATCATCGAGTAAAGTAATGCGGGGGTCTTCGCATCCAGATAATCGTCCGGCTTCTGATTTTTGCTCGAAAGGTTTTCTGGGTACATAGATTGGTTCGTGGTGGCGTTTAAAATGAAAGCCATCCACACTCTCCGCCAAACCCATGGTTGAGGTGTTGTCTGGTGATTGAGCTCGATAAATCACATAATACTTACCATTGATGTGAATTGCAGCCGGATTAAAGACAGAGTTGGCTTCCCAAAAATTTTCTGTCCGCGGCAACATAATTGGGTTTTCATGATATTTAGTTAAATTGAAGGTTTGTTTGAATGGGTGATCAAACATGTGTTTAACTAAATCAGTTAGAGATAATTCTGCCAATGCGCAATAATTGTCTGTAGCTCCATAGTAAATTGCTAAACTATTGTCTTCGATTAAAACTGAACTGGGAAAAATGACATTAGGAACCATACCGTCGAGTTCATAATCTTCTGCTGGAACTAAGAATGGGTTGGCCGTGCGCGCCACAATCTTTTGTGGATCATCAAGATCGAGCAAAGCTGCTTCAACTCCAAAAATACGCTTATCTTCCGTGTAGTAATTTTGTATATGGGCATACACAAGAAGCCATCCATCCTCAGTTTTAATTGGTTTGGCACCAACTTCGATTTGATCAGTGTCTATTCGACAGAGCGGTAATTGGTGCAAATTAAGGTTTTGATACCATCGTTCCCAATAACCAGGACTCCACAACTGTTCTATGTGGTCAAACTTTGCAATTGCTACCTTAGATGGCGGCTTGTCTGTGTTGGCTGAAAGAATAGCTGTGTACTGCCCATTAATCTTACTCGGAAACAGAGTCATGGCTTTAGCGTTGAAATGTGTAACCAAGTGTTTTTCTTCTATGGTTTTTAGATCTTTCGAAATAGCAACAGCCACTCTAATACCATCTGCGGTGGGAGGATAATTGGATAAAGCTGTGTAGAAGATGTAATATTTTCCATCAATTTTAGTGACACGAGGATCTTCGCAGCCATATTTTTCCCACTCATGCTCAGGATAAATGAATTGTCTGCGATTTGTAAAATCCACTCCATCATCACTAGCAGCATATCCGATAGTGGAAACTCTCATCTTATGTCCGTGATGATCCTTTTCATCAGAGAGAGCTCGGTACAACATGTGGTAAAGATTGTTGTCATCTTTGATGATGCTAGGATTAAAAACAGCAGCAGCCTCCCACTCATTCTTTGGGTTGGGAGACAAAATTGGATTAGCTGAAATTCTAGAGGCTGATTTCATGTGCGGTTCGTGCATAGTCGGCTTTCTTAGTGTTTTTTGTTTTCCTCTTTTTATCTTTTGATTTTTTACTAATTTCAATGGTGGCTGGACTTAAGTTAGGTGAGCCACTATTTTTTAAATTATACAAAAATTTATCTAAATTGGCAGTTGCTACACAAACATATGAGTCAGCTCCACCATAGTATACGAAAAGTTGGCCTTGCTTAACAATGGCTCCACAGGGATATACAACACCTGCTTTAAAGCCATCATTTTCATACCACTCATCCGGTTCGATAATTGGTTGGCTAGAACGGAACAGAACTTTGGTAGGATTATGCAAATCAAGGAGCATTGCTCCCACTTTATAAGGATGCCCTTCTTTGTCATCGATTGCTTGATAGATGAGAAGCCAGCCGTCTTTGGTTTTGACTGGCGGGGCTCCGGCTCCGATTTTGCGACTATCCCACCACAATGGAGATCGTGGTTTAATTTTATACTGGCCTGTCAGGTACTGTCCTTTGAAAAAATTTAAGTCATCGACAAAATCAATTAAAATATTGGGGAAAACGCGATGGAAAATAACATATTTGCCGTTAATCTTTTCTGGTAGTAAGCAGGCGCTTTTATCGATAACGCCGGGTGAAAGAGTTTTAACAGGCAGCGAACGCATGAAAC
>CAZMMR010000076.1:1710-4658 GCA_964567445.1 uncultured Pseudomonadales bacterium | reverse complement strand
CCGTACGTACGGATTCATTTTCTCAAGTACCAGCCTGAGGCTCTACCACACTGCGACTCATAGAGCCCCCACCTTTGCCAATCAACCTTGGCAGTGGTAACATAAATTAATGTTTTTCCAATGCCAACTCTTCAAAAGACTTAATAAAATTCAAGAAAAAATGAATTCTGGGCAGCTTAATTTTATTGCCCTGATTATCATTATTGGTATTGTTGGCGTTCAAACAATCCGTTTTTCCGATCGGCTCTTTACCCCCACAAATATCGCTGAATACGGCCGAAAATATTCTCAGTCGCAATATGTCCTAGGTGAAAATTCACCACAAAATATAAGTGATGCTGATTTATATATCTATGCTGGCTACGCCTATGTTAAGGGTGAGGATCCGACCACCATTAACTTTGAGCATCCTCCTTTAGCTAAATATCTATTTGGCCTATCTTATTACTTAACAGGTAACAGCCTTGTCTTCAATATTCCACTTTATATTGCTGTTTTGTTTCTTTTTTTCCTGCTATCTAAAAAATTTATTAACTCATTCTTATTAAGAATGGCTGCCGTTGTTACCCTAGCTACTCTACCACTATTTAGCCATCTTTTACCTCAAGCCTTACTTGATATTCCGCTATTATTTACCATGCTCTGTTTTTATCTGAGCTTGACCTGGAAAAGCAAAAAGCTGTTTTTAAAATATTGCCTGGTAGGACTGTCTTTAGGAATAATGGCCTGTATTAAATATCCTTTCCCCTTCATGGCCGTGCCCTTATTGTTTCTGGCAATTAGTGCCTGCCTGCAAAAAGAAATACGCTATGCTCTTTTGGTGCTTCCAATTATGGGCAGCATCTATTTCTTGCAATACTGGGGTTATTTTGCTCATAGCCATTCCCTCATCGACTTTATTAATTTTGAAAAATATCGCTTTCACTGGTGGACGGGCAATAGAACCATACCCAAGTTCCTCATTTTTGAAAACCTATTTACTGGCCGTCATGAAGCTTGGTGGGAGCCAGGAAGATATCTTTACACCACAGAATGGACGCCACTCATACCAATCATTTTTGTTTTGTCGTTACCAGCCGCCTTTTTAATGAAGAAAAACAAATGGACACTATTGCTTTATGGTTTTTCCATCTTAATATTGTTTTTATTTGCCCTTGGCTCGGCTGCTTCTTTGCGCTACCTACTCATCACACTACCTATTTGGATTCTAGCCGTATTTTCTGGAATTGAGAGGCAAACAAATTGCAAACAGAGTACATACTAATACACAACTCGCCAACATTATGATTGTAAAGACAATTTATTAGTTATTAACACCTATCTTTTTTTTACAAAGTTTATTAACAATTATTACCGACTAACAAAAATAATTATGTCTCCCAACAAATGGAAATTAATATCCAAGCAAGATATTTCACCAAGTAAGTGGTTCCCACTTGAGAAACGAGAATATCAGTTACCTAATGGCCAAACAGTAAATGATTTTTACATCACTACTCTGGCTGATGTCTCTGCCGTTGTTCCTATTACTGTTGATAAAAAAGTGGTACTGACTAACCAATTTAAACCAGGTGTGGATGAGGTAATTTTGCAGTTCCCGGCTGGACGCTTCGAGCCCCAACACCCAAATGCCTTGGAGACTGCCATTGCTGAGTTGGAAGAAGAAGTGGGAATTAAGGCAAATCCAAAACAGCTAACTAAGTTTGCTAGGCTCACTGGTTTTTCGACTAAAGCCACCGAGATTGTCCACATCTTCCTAGCTAAAGACTGCCGCTTTAACTCCCAGCAAAATCTGGATGTGACGGAAGATATAGAGGTTATTACTGTAAGTCCTGAAGAAATGGATCGGTTAGTTGAATCTAACAAAATTTGGTGTGCTCAAACAGTGGCTGGCTGGGAGTTGGCAAAGAAAAAATTTGGAAGTTATTTGGGGTATTAGATGCCTACCATATTGATCACAAAATAGAGCACTAAGAAATTTAGTGGACTTAAAAGTTTTTGCCACTAGAATTAGAGAAAGACTCAGATCAAAAATCTAAACAAAAAATATTTAATTCTAAGAGTATCACTTCACTCTTATAATTAATTTTCTTGCCCCAAAATAAGCAGTCGGAATAACTAATAGCCCAGTCATCATTATTCTAAGCATCTGAGCCAAGGCCCTCTGAACACTAATGTTGTGGAAAAAATCTACATAGCTACTGTGTGAAGTGTTATAGCCACGGTTTGAATAGCCACAATTTGAGTCGATGTAGCGAGAGGTAAGATTAGCATACGATCGGTCGCGGTATCCCATCTTTGAGTAGTTAAAAAAGCTTTCAACTGGCACCCATTCGTATTCTACTTTTTGCACTGTCTCTGATTCATCGCCAACTTGGTTGGAGTTAGAAACTTGCTCAGAGCTTGGTATTTTATCCAATTTTTTTGGGGGAATGAGAACCCGACAAGTTGCGGAGTCACTTTGATTATCAGCATCAACCACACTCATCTGAATATAATAGTACCCAGGATGCTTGAACTGATGTGTTAAAGATGAAGAACCAACTAAGGAAGTACCGTCATCGATCCTCCAAATATAATTTGTAACTTTATCTTCATAAGCCTTAGACATGGAGGCATCAAGCTTAATCGTATTATTATCCCAATCCATATTAGCAGCAAAACGAGCAATAGGGGCAAATTTATCTGGAATTAATTGTGAAGCACGGACCTTAATTAAAGTTTCCAGCGGATCTATAAGATTTATAAAAACGATAATTTCTAGAACGATAAAAATAGCGGTAGATATGCGCAATAAAGACTGTCTGCTGAAAAAAGTTTTAATTTGTTTTTTAAAATTCTGTACAGATTTGCCAGTCTGACTACCAAAATTGCGAGGAGTAAGCTTCAAAGAACCACTTTTATTTTTATCAATTTTAAATAAATAAAAAAAGATAAGTGCAGATCGG
>CAZMMR010000076.1:0-1700 GCA_964567445.1 uncultured Pseudomonadales bacterium | reverse complement strand
TAAGTGCTAATAACCCTAGTAAAAATAAGTCTGCTCCCATAAAAGTTTCCTTTAAGAATTATTAATGTAGCTAAGTATATCAAAAAAATACACACAGTTTCAGCACTAATAAGAATTACAGAACTTAACTAATAATTATAAGATTGATTTTCCTTTGGCTAAATTTGTGCTAGAATACTGTTTCTATGAAAAATTGGCAACAGTTATTAACTCTAGAAAAACTCGCCAAAAAAATACAACCTAAGCCAGAACCAGATAATACAGCTAAATCCCTTTTTTTCTTAACTGCGTTTAATCTTTTTTTGGTAATCATGCGAGTTTTTATCAGTAGCCGTCCTACATTTGCTTTTTTAGGCTGGAATCTGTTTTTGGCTTGGATTCCCTACTTATCAAGCACGATTTTAACCCGTGTAATTAAAAACAGATATCTATTATTTGTCTTACCACTGCTGGTAACCTGGCTAGCATTTTTACCCAATTCACCCTACATTTTAACCGACCTTATCCACCTAAAAACCCGTCCTGGCATCCCTTTCTGGTTTGATTTAATGATGTTACTTTCATTTGCTATAAACGGTTTGATGCTTGCCTTGGCTTCCATCTCTGATGTCCATGACTATCTTCGGCATTATTTTCCTAATTGGGTTAGTCATGTCTTGATTTCCTCCAGCATCTTTCTAACAAGTTATGGTATCTATTTAGGCCGCATTTTACGCTGGAACAGCTGGAATTTACTCACCCATCCTAGCTTAATTTTAGAAACTTTTTTTAAACAAATGTTGCTTCAGTCTAACTCAACCATTCCGGCTCTTAGCATTACTGGTTTCTTCTTTTTATTCTTAAGTTTTTGCTATCTTAGCTATCGTGGTATAAAAAGAGCCTTGCTCATTAGCCGCCACCAATAAATACTTTTAGCAGTAAATTAAGTTCCGAGGGTTAAAATCCTCGGATAGCCGTTACGGCATTAACTTTTCCTCTCAAGACACCAGTGTTAACCAGGCTTAGTTTTTGATAAAATAGTTTTTATCATGAGACTTTATCTGGTTAGGGATGGTGAAAACTGATAATAACTAGTTAGGCGGAATAATTTTTAAATATTAGTAGAAAATAATTTTTGTGAGGTATGGTGGAATCCTCAAAAAATTACATCGCATATACCGAAACGTTTTGTGCAGGTAGTAGTTAAAAAAGACAAGCAGAGAACCAGCAACTAACTACTGCCTTTGGTAAATTTTTTGTTCCCCCTGATCGTAATACACTCGATAATGAGGATCATTGGCTAACTTCTCAACCAAATTTTCAAAATCTTTAATGCCCAAAAAATTGTTTGGCTCCTGGCCTTTCCGAGTATCAATCACAATATAATCCGGTTTAAACTTTTCATAATTTTCACGCAAAATATAAACTTTGCGATCAGCCAATTTACCGGCTAAATTATGCTGGGCCATAACTGCTCCATCTTCAGGCACCTGCTCTAATAACCGATCCAAGAAAACAAAGTTATTTGTATGTTGATAAAAAGCTCTATTAAAAGCCAGTAAGACTGGTGAGTGATAAACAAATAAATTTAACAACAAAGAAAACAAGGCTATTAGCACTAATCCCAGTTTAATAACAATAGGCTTAAACTTCTTCTGCAGAAAATACTTGACTCGCTTATAACCAATCGTGGTTGCCAAAATTAAAGTGGGGGCAATCTC
>CAZMMR010000075.1:0-4729 GCA_964567445.1 uncultured Pseudomonadales bacterium | reverse complement strand
CCACCATGCACTATTCTCTGCAAAAAGCTTTAAAACTGCAAGCCTTAAAAATTGATAAAATTGGCAACTTTTTAACAAGCTAAATCGGCCTGAATTAATAAAAAGGATGGGTCTATCATCGGTTTGCATATTTCGTACCTGCGACTTTTTTTTCAAAAAAGATCGGGTCCGAAAAAACTTTTCGATTGTTGCGGAGGTGGTGGGATTCGAACCCACGGAGCCGTTAAGCTCACGCTTTCCAAGCGTGTGCAATTGACCACTATGCGACACCTCCTATTTCTTGGAAACTATATTATATCTAAACTTAATCCTTGCCACAAACTAGGAGTCAATTAATTGATTTAACTCTTTAGTTACTCTTTTTTTAAGCTTTTCTTTATTATTCTTTAAATGGCGACAGTTGCCAAATAAAACTCCTTTGGCATCAATACCACAAAATTTAAGAGTATCTTTAACCACTACTTTCA
Organism: uncultured Pseudomonadales bacterium; assembly: GCA_964567445.1. GTDB lineage: Bacteria > Patescibacteriota > Microgenomatia > UBA1400 > PJMF01 > CAZMMR01. The sequence goes on along the minus strand of CAZMMR010000075.1, from coordinate 4,262 downwards.
AAGATCGATTGCCCGCAATGATTTTCTGATAGAGCCAGGGAGCACCGCTGGTATTAAAGACTAGTGCTTGTCCAGAGAGAAGCGGTTTAGGTAAACCATTAATATATTTAAAAGCAAAACCTGCGGCTAGCACTCGATCTAAAAAGCCTTTTAATATTGCTGGACAGTTATTCCACCAATTAGGGTAAATGATTACCATCTTTTCAGTATTAGTAATTTGCTGTTGATATTTATTAATTTGAGAGCTGTCACCCCCATGCTTATCAACCTCATTCTTATCTAGCAGTGGATCAAATTCATCTTGATAAAGATCTAAAATTTCATACTGGACGTTTTTATTATTGAGAACAGACTCAACTATTTTAAGAATATAGCCATTATAGCCTTGTTTATGAGGGTGAGCGTAGATTACAAGCATAATAATGAAAGAAATTTTTTATTAAAAAATGCGGAAGCGGCGGGATTCGAACCCGCGAACCCCTGTACGGGGTCAGGTTTAGCAAACCTGTGCAATTGGCCACTATGCGACGCTTCCTGTTTAAAGAGCTATTTAAATTAATACTGCTGGCTGGCCAGCAAGTAACTATACGTGTACTGTCGGTTGGCTAGCAACTAACAATACGTGCCAGACGAAACACAATTATATCAATTGCTACTCTTTTCCTCTACTAGGAGCTAAACTAACTCACTGACAGTTTTCGAGTCACCAGATGTTTAATCTTGTTATGAAGTGGTTTAAAAAGATATCGTTTTAATTTATTTCAGTCTAAATATAACAAAAGACATCAGCATAACCCTAAACCCGAAAACTGTCAGTGGGTTAGGGAGCTAAAGAGTGTTATAAATGTCTACTCAACACTATGATTGTATGTTTAGCTGCAAGCTTCCTCTGTAATCCTAGATGTAGTCTTGGTATAATCTCTATATCGCAGTCAAAACTGGCTCCCAGATTATTAACTAACAGCTTACTTGTGCTATTCCCGCACTTTTTGCGGAAATTTTTACTATCTATGGCACACTTTAATTAGCGTGAGCACCCTTATTAATTAGCTTAATTGTTAATTAATGATTGGATTTTTGTAATTTAAAAGAATAGTCATGTTCAAAAAGATTTATAAATACACCCAGCCGTTTCGTAAGACTTTAACTGGGCTGGCAATCTTAATTGCCATTATGGCCAGCTTAAAGCAGGTAGAACCCTTCATCAGCAAACGGGTCACTGATTTAGTGGTCGAAAAGCAACTCTCTTTCCGTGTTATCGGCGGTTTGTTGCTAATTCTACTAGTGGTCAAGCTTATCCAGAGTGGTCTTAATCGTTTCACTTGGTATATCACCAATGTCTTTGTAGTTAAATTTGAGACCCATCTTAAGAACAAAGGCTTCGACCATTTAATGCAGCTTTCTTTGTCGTTTTTTAATGATCAGGCTACTGGTAAGGTTATGAGCAAGCTTGATCGTGGCGTGAACCGTATCACCAATATTGTTAACAATTCTGGAATGCATTTTTTACCAAGTGTTTCTAGCGCTTTAATTGCTTTTATTATTGTTATCCAGTACGAGTGGCGCATCGCTATTTTAACGGTTATCGGCTTTATTCCTTACATTGTCATTAATCGCTGGCGCTTTAATAAGAATAATGTTTTGGAAAAACAAGAATACAAACTTTATGATGAGCAGTACTCTCATTATTGGGAAGTGCTTAGTTCTATGCCTTTGATTAAAGCTTTTAGGGCGGAAAATTATGAGAGAAATCGGCTCAAGAAATTCTTCAATAAATATTTAAACTTAAGAAAAGAGATGGAAGTCAATACTAACAAGGCGGTGGTGGGGGATTTGTTTTTGGAAGTTAGTTTGTGGGCTATGTATGCCTACATTGCGTATATTACCTGGCAGGGACAAGTGACTATCGGTACCATGGTGTTGTTGGTAGGTATGATCCGCATGATGCGTGAGCCTTTGTGGCAGCTAAACTGGATTTTTTGGGAGATTAAACGCGCTCAAATTGGCGCCAAAGATTTTTTCAGGATTATGGATGTCGATGCTACTATTGATAATCCTAAAAAACCAAAAAAGATCAAGAACATTCAGGGTAAAATTGAATTTAGGCAAGTTGATTTTACTTACAATCAAGAGCAATACAATTTTCTGAGTGATGCCAGCGCTAAACGAAAAGAGCTCAAACCTAGCGATCTTGAAGTGTTCAAAAATGTCTCCTTTACTATTGAACCAGGACAGATGACTGCTTTAGTGGGTCCTTCTGGAGCGGGTAAAAGTACCATTGCTAGTCTGATAATGCGCTTTTTTGATCCTGATCATGGTCAAATATCCTTGGATGGCATTAGTTTAAAAAATCTAAATAAGCACCAGTTGCGATCATATTTGGGCTTAGTGAGCCAAGACAGCCATCTCTTCGCCACTACTATTGCTGATAATCTTCGTTATGCTAAACCAGATGCTAGTGAAGAGGAAATGTGGCAAGCCTGCCGCATTGCTTATGCTGATAAGTTTATTAAACAATTTCCCCATCAATTACAAACTGAAATTGGAGAAAGAGGAGTGAAGTTGTCGGGAGGGCAGAAACAGAGGTTATCTATAGCTCGCACTGTTCTTAGCGATCCTGACATCATTATTTTAGATGAAGCGACTAGCTCATTAGATTCGGAATCTGAGTTGTATATTCAGAGAGCATTAAAGCAATTACTGACCGATAAGACCTCGGTGGTTATTGCCCATCGCTTGTCAACAATTCAACAAGCGGATAAAATAATTGTTCTCAAAGATAATCAGGTTCACGAGCAAGGTACTCACCAGGAACTAATCAGCCAGGACAAATTATATGCAAGTTTATTTAAGATTCAGTCGGGACAAGCTAAGATGCTTGAAGAATGGGATTTGGTTGAGTAAGATAGTGTTTACTGCATAATAGACTTGTTGCGCAATAAGTCTAATTATCTGCCCACAACTTTAAAATAGAACTTATTAATATTAATTATATGTTATACTACAAAAACTATGGCAAAAAACAACAAAAAAACTTCGAAAGAAGACAAAAAAAATAAAACTAAAAAAGCCTCTTCTCAAAAAAGTAAGAGCAAAAAGAGTAAGAGTGATAAGAGTAGTAAGTCTGCTCCTAAGAAAAAAAACAGTAAAACTCAGAAGAAGTCTACTTCTGAAAAGAAGCAACAATCTAAAAAGAAAAAAATCCAGGATAAAATGAGTAAATCAAAGCTTATGAATACCCCAACTATCATTGCTTTGGTAGTTATTATTCTTTTAGGGTTGACTTATATTTTTCGTGATGCTTATCTAGCAGCTATGGTTAATGGACAACCGATTACTCGTATTCGTATTCAGAAAGAAGCTGAGAAAATGCAAGGTGAGCAGATTTTAGAGCAAGCGGTGTTAGAGGCTCTGATTGTGCAAAAAGCTAGAGAAGAAGGCGTGCAAGTTTCTGATGAAGCCGTGAATGAACAGATTAACCAAATCAAAGAAAACGTGGCGGGACAAGGTCAGGATTTTGATCAGCTTTTAGCTATGCAGGGTATGACTTTAGCTGAGCTCGAACAACAAATTAAAATTCAAAAGCTAGCTGAAGAATTGGTGGGTACGGAAGTCGAGGTTACACAGGAAGATATCGATCAATATTTGCAGCAAAATGAACAGTTTTTGCCAGAAGATGCTACTGAAGAAGAGTTGCAGCAACAGGCTCGTCAACAACTAGAGCAGCAGAAAATGTCTCAGAAATACCAAAATTGGATCGAAGATCTGAAAGAAAATGCTCAGGTTAAATACTTTGGTCTTTATCAACAAGAAACAGAGCTAACTGAGGATCAAAACGAAATTGAAATTGAACAAGGTGAAGCTCCAACCAATGAAGATGAGAACCAGGAAGCAGCAGAATAACAATTTTAAATTTTAGATTTTACCCCCGATTTTAAATCGGGGGTAAAGTGTACACTGATGCCCCAATCCACTCAGCTTAGCCAGTTTCTAAATAAATTTTCTTCTTCTAGTTTTACCAAGGGCGAACTCTTACTTAAATTAGACCAAAAACTAAGCCACTTACTTTATCTGCACCAAGGTTATGTTCGCCAGTATTCTGTTTCTAGTGAAGGTGAGGAGTTTACTCATAACATATACAAGCCTGGGTCAATTTTTCCTTTAAATTTAGTCTTTGTTGATCAGGACAACCCTTACTATTTTGAAGGGCAGACGGCAGGTGAGATCGTTAAGGTGCCAAAAAGCAAGATGCTTACCTTTTT
>CAZMMR010000074.1:0-4731 GCA_964567445.1 uncultured Pseudomonadales bacterium | reverse complement strand
CTCCAGGAATACAGTTTAAAATCTATTCAACAACAACTTAATTATGCAAAAAAATAATATGTGTGCGGGCAGGTCGTCTATAGCTACCATTAACAGTAGTAACTTCTACTGTACTGCAAAGCCTATTCGTGATTCAAGACCACTAGCTCCATCTCTTCTGGCAAACTACTGCGAGAAATATTAAGCTTGTCTATAGTCTGTGGTTCTGCTTCATAAGCTTTAATAAAATCTTCTAAAGGCTTTAAATCTTTAAAAACTTTATCGCTGTGATCTTCCAAATGATACAACATAGGAATAACGATATTAGGTTCTAAAGAACGAGCAACCTTAACCGCCTCTTCAGGAGAAATGGTCAAATCATTGCCGACTGGTAAAAATAGAACATCAACTAAACCAATCTCAGAAACCAACTTGTCATCTAAAGGATGGCCCAAAGCACCTAGGTGACATATACGCAAATTGTCGGACAAGATGGTAAAAATATTATTAACTCCGCGCACCGAGCCTTGCTGTTCATCTTGAAAAGCTCTAACACCAAAGACAGAAATACCTTGCACCTCGTACTCACCCGGGTGATCAATAATAAACGGGTTGTCACGACGAGCTGTACCAGAAACACCGGTAAAGTTATTATGGCCAGGATTATCATGAGAAACTGTAATCACATCAGCACTCAAATTAGGGAACTCAAAACCAACATAGTCATTATATGGGTCAGTGATAACTGTCCCAGCTGAGCCCCGCAGTTTAAAACAAGCGTGTCCGTAATAGTTAATGATCATAAATAGACCTTTCTAAAAAATTTCTGTTGATAAATGAGTCGACCAACACCACATCTAATTCTAACAATTCAAAATCTAAAGTAAATCACACCCTCCCTTCGCAGCCAATCTTGTATCTACAGCTGGCAAATTTACTTTACTACTTTATCATATAACAGGCTTACTAGTGAAAATGTTGCAATTATTGCAACAAAAAATAATTTCATTCTAAAAATTTTCTGAGAAAGCACCCATCAACTTTAGCACTAGTTTCGCTATAATGAAATCTAAGACTAAAAGAAAAGATCTGTTTAAATTTTACGAAACAAGGATATAATAGAGTATCAATCTATGAAAAAAGAAGTCATATTAGCAATTTTGATTGGCCTAGTCATGGGCCTGTTTATTACCTTTGGCTTTTATTACTCTCAAAAAAGCGAAGAGGAAGATCAAACTACAACAACTATCGAAGAATTAGAAGTGGTCAAACCAACCCAAGATCCAGAAAAAGTGGGTAAAATTACTATTTACAACCCTGAAGATGAAATTATTCAGGAGGACTTAACTACTAAGGTTACTGGTAAAACATCCGCCAATGCCTTTATTGTCATTTATGTTAACAATGATCCTATTATTATTCAGGCTGATCAAACCGGTAATTTTTCTAAGGAGGTTGAGCTAGAAACTTTAGCTAACGTACTTAGAATTCATGCTGTTGATGCTGATGGCAATCAACATACCGAAGAAAGAACTGTTATTGTCTATGATGAACCACTAGTAACACTTACCCCCAACTCAGAAAAAGAAGATGAAGATAATCAGGATCAGGATCAAGATCAAGAAACAACAAGCGACGACGACAGTAATCAGGAAGAAACAAACTAATCACTCTCATAAATAACATGTCTAAAACAACACGTAATAAACTCATCATGATTAGTTTTTTTATTGCTTTAAGTTTAGCCTCTGTTAATTTTATTTCAGCGCAAACAGACCAAAACACTAAAACTGCAGTAGAAACACTAGAAGAAGTAATACAAGAAGCTAGCCCATCTACCACTAATTCTCTCAAAGAAAGAATTGAAAAAGCAGTCGAAGGTCAAGCCAGTAACGACTCCCAAAACCAAGAACAAGCAGATGGTCAAGAAAAAAAGGGCTTTGTGGGCGAAGTGACTCGAGTATCCGAAGAAGCTATTACCATCGAGAATAGCAAAGGATCGCAAATCATTCCCATTACAGAAACAACTGATGTCACTAAGCAAAGTGAAGCAATCGAGTTAAATGACATTGCTATCGAAGATGACGTTATTGTCATGGGTTTTACGCAAGAAGACGACTTTCAAACAGTGAAGGTAGTAGTGACCGAGCAAGAGCTTCTACCCGCTCCACAATTAATTGTGATTGGATCACTAACTGATATCAGCCAATCCGCAATTACCGTTAAGGCTCGTAGCAGCCAAGACAAAACCAAAATTAAAATAAACAATGATACAACTTTTGAAGATGCTAGTAGCGAAGCTATAGAATCTACTGCCCTGTTTGAAGATCTGCAAGTACTCATAGCTGGCTATATAGAGATTGAAGAAGATGAAAACGCACAAGTAATCGATGAAACCAAAACAGCCTTAATTGTAAGATCCTTAGCTCCAGTCGAGTAAAGATCTATATTCTAGACTACTCTCTACCCTGATTTTAACCTTTTTCTTCTTAACTGTGGATTTGTGGCATAATTATAGTTTTGGGTGGATGGGTTAGCTTTATCCTAGCGAAATAGGAGAACTGACCTTTTCATTCTAGCTAGTGTCAACCAAACGTCAACAAGCTACTTTATAGTAGTTATATGATTAAAGATGGTTGCACAAAATTAAAGACGCTAATTGTTAAACCGAAAGATTTTTCTGATAAAGAAGCGGAAGTTGTTGTCGATGCCTTCAATGATATTGCCCAAATCATTTTTGCTGCTTGGTTCATTACCCCCATTTTTAATCAAAATTACCGAACTTATCTAATGATGCTGGGAGCTATACTTCCTTTTGCTTGCTGGTATGTTAGCATATTATTAACTTATAAATTTAAGAAAAAACATGGGTAACATGGACCTACTTCTCATACAATACATTATTACTTTCGTCATGGTTCTAGGCATAACTTTCATTTTGCTCAACAGTTTTGAAAAAAGAGATAATCAGTAAAAAGAGCTGGAGTTAAGATCTAAACCAGAATCACACTCGTCTTCTAAGTAAGTCTTAAGCAAGCTACCCACTCAGCCGTTAAAATCAAATTCACTTCTGCATTCCTTAGCCTGCAACCCTATCAATAACCACAATTTCTGTTATGATATTAAATCTATTATCAATTAGTACCAAGAAAGGAACTCAAAATGAACGACGACATGAACACAAACGATGAAATGAATGACGATCAAGTTATGGCCGATGACACTGTTATGGATGATGATATGGACACAGCAGCAGATCAATCTGCTGATGAAGGTCAGAATCAAGGCAAGATTAAGTGGTTTAACCCTACTAAAGGTTTTGGTTTTATTGGACGTGGTGAAGGAAAAGACATTTTCCTCCACATTTCTAATTTAGCTGACATTGATCCATTTAGTCTGCAAGAGGGTGACGTTGTCACTTTCGACGTTGAAGAAGGCGACAAAGGTTTATTTGCCACAAACGTTAAACTTGCCTAAGGATAAAGTATAATTCAAGTCAAATGCACACAAGATTCTTCTCAGTAATTTTCCGTTTAAACAACAGGATAATTCATTAGCTGAATTTAATTTGTGTAGTTGATGATACGATTAGAAACCAACAAATCTCTGATGAGGCTTTAACCAGCCAAGTCAGAGATTTTTTGATGAAAAAAATGAGAAAAAATCAGAAGAGCAAACTATTAACGCTACTTTAACTTCTGCAAGGCAGTTTATTTTAGTGTCTTTTTAAATTTGCGAAGCAGCCTTTAAGTGTTTTTGTATTTTCGCGGCAGTCTTTAGACCCTGAGCATAGCTCAAGGGATAAGAACAATGCATTACTTATAAGTTTGTTTCCAAGTTTGCGAAGCAGCCTTTACACCCTGAGCAAAGACTGAGGAGATAAAAACAAAAACTGTTAATGTTATTTTAACTTTTGCGAGACAACCTCCTAGCGTATTTTTGCATTTTTGAGGCAGTCTTTATAACCCGAATGAAATTCGAGGGATAACAACAACGAAAAAATGCAAAAAAAACGTCGTGGACCTGAGGGGATTCGAACCCCTGACCTCTGCTGTGCGATAGCAGCACTCTAGCCAACTGAGCTACAGGCCCTTTAAAATGACTGGTGAAAATACAAATTATTCTTTGTAAACTTCCACCGGATATTTATCATTATTTTTACTGAGCTTTTTTCTGAAAGCTGTTTCAATATCTAAATCTAAACAATCTTCCATAATCATCAGCAATATTACCAACACATCAATTGCTTCTTCTCCGATCGGCTCCTGATTCTCCTGAATGTAAACTTTAAGCTCCTCTTGGCTTTTCCACTGAAAATGTTCAGCCAGCTCCCCCACCTCCTCCATCAGCTTCAGAGTTAAATCCTTAGGATTGTGATATTTACCCCAATTCCTATCTTTGGTAAACTTTTTAACCAAATTAATGGCCTGCTGAAAAGTAAAATCTGTCATAACCAGATTTTAACACAAAAAATGTGTGTTAGAATTTAATAACTAATTAAAGCCATTAATCTAAGAAAGAAATTATGTCAAATCAAAACCTACAAACCCTCAAAGGCTTTCGTGATATTTTCCCAGAGGAAAAAAGCAAAAGAAATTATGTCACTAAAAAAATAATCGAGGCTTTCGAGCAATCCGCTTTTCAGCCCCTAGAAACTCCCACTTTAGAATACGCCTCTCTGCTTTTAGGTAAATACGGCGAAGAAGCAGACAAATTAGTTTACACTTTTGAAGACCAAGGTGGACGTAATAT
>CAZMMR010000073.1:0-4818 GCA_964567445.1 uncultured Pseudomonadales bacterium | reverse complement strand
GTTTGTTATATATTTTTGTTTGCTTCTAAGGCTAGCGCCTTTGAATGATAAAAAATTTTACCAATTTTGATTATAAGCTTGCTTATCCTCAGCTTGCTCTTCAATTCTAAGGCAAGACCTTGATTATATCAATAAATTTACTATAATATCAATTCACTTAACAACGCGGGATAGTGTACGGTGCACGCGAGGCTCATAATCTCGCAGGCCAGGTTCGACTCCTGGTCCCGCAACATTATATAGAAAAGACCCTTTAACGGGTCTTTTTTGTTTTTATGTTATAATTACGGTATGAACAAACATGTTAATTTACTCCAGCAAAGAAAACTTAAAAATCTGTACCAAAAATATGGCATCAGGTATCTGGGGCTTTTTGGTTCTAGTGCCAGAGGAAATGAAACAACGCAGAGTGACGTTGATTTGTTAGTCGATTTTAACAAAACGCAGACTTTGTTTGATTTGGCTAGAATTAAATTGGATTTGCAGGAGTTGTTGGGTAAAAAAGTAGACCTCACCATTAAAGGCGGTGTTAAAAAGATATTGGAGCCATATATTAATAAAGATTTAATCACAATTTATGAAGAAGATTGATCTAGTCTACATACAAGACATGCTTGAAGCAATTGAGCATATTCAGTCTTTTGTGGTTGATGTTAACTATGATGAATTTAGTCAAAACAATGAAAAACAGTTCGCAGTCTTTCATGCTCTTGAAGTGTTAGGTGAAGCTGCCAACAAACTCTCTAAAAATTTAAGAGACAAATACTCACACCTTCCGGTCAGAGAAGCGGTGGAAATGAGAAACATTTTAATCCACGGTTATGATGTCATCCAGCTGGATATTGTTTGGCACACTATTCAAAAACACCTTCCTTTCCTCCACCAGAAATTAATTGAAGTGGAAAAAGAATTAGCACAGTAGATAGTAAGTTTTGGCTTAACTTAAATTAAGCCTAAGTCTTCACTTTAAAATTAACTTTTGCCACTGTTTAATCGGAGCTGAAGTAGGGGTTGGCTCACTTTCTACTTCAATTAACTCTATATCTGGTAGGTTAAGAACCACCTCTCCTTCATTTTTCATCAGTAGTTCATTGCGAGCAATTTTTTCTTTGGCTAACGGCTGTTTAGCTTCTTGCAGTTGTTGTTCCTGCTCTTGCACTTTGTCGTTTATTGTATCCACCTCAGACGCAATGTTTTGCAGGTTTTCTTTAGGAATATCCGCTTTTTTTAAACTAGTTCTTAAAGAAAAAATAAAATACATAGTGATTAAGGTAATAACAATAATGACTGGATAGCGATATAATAACTTTCTCATGTTTTGATCTATTAAGTATATTTATGATAGTTTAAGACTGATTACTCAAGTACCTTATAATATTTTTATCTTTGATTGTTGATGCAATCTGTGATATTATGAGACCTCAAAGTTAGGCTTTAACTTTCCTGCCCCAACTATCGTATATTTTAGAGTGTGATTAGTAACATTAGTATAGCAAAGCAATTGCATATTTTTTAGCAAATGCTTAACAAATTATTGGTTAAATATATTTAGAAAGAAAAAAGGAATGTCTTTGTCTCTCGATGAAGCCCAAAATAAATACAAAAGTTTTTTAGAAGACGATGGCAAAGCCAATGCCACCATTATTGCCTATACTAAGGATGTGGAGCAATTATCTGATTATGCTCAGGATCAGGGGAAAACTGCTGTTGATGAGGTCAACTATGAAGACATCAAGCAATTTAAAGAGTTGCTAAAGAAGCGACGCTACACCAATAAATCTATTTCTAGAAAAATTAACTCTATTAAATCTTTCTTCAGATATTTGGAAAACCAAGACATCGTTAATAGTAATCCAGCCAATGAGGTTAGTCATCCCAAAATTGAACATAAGCCACCGCGCTATTTGTCTAAGATGGAATATCGAGCCTTACGCGATGCTTGTCGTGGTGATGCGCGAATTCGGGCTATCGTTGAAATCTTGCTACAAACCGGTATGAGGATTAGCGAGTTGGCTAATCTACAGATGGAAGATGCTGATATGGAGCGTGATGTTATTTTTATTAAAGCTCTAAAGAGTCGTGAGGGACGCAAGGTGCCATTAAACAAGGCTGCCAAGGGTGCTCTTATGGATTACTTAAAAGTTCGACCTAAAGCTAGAGAAAAAACCATTTTCTTAACTAAAACCTGTCGTCCTTTTTTGGTGCGCAACATTCGTTCTGCTATCGATCGTTATTTTAAGTTGGCTGGAATTAAAGACGCCACTGTTAATGACTTACGCAATACTTTTATTGTGGAACAACTTAAGGCTGGAACTCCTTTAGTTTATGTCTCTCAGCTAGTTGGTCATAAAAGGATTACTACCACAGAAAAGTATTTAAATTTACTTGAAAATCAAAAAGATATGGCGCCCAATGTTGAAATTGAGGAGCTATAAATTCTCCTCTTGTTACCTAGTAAATTGCATTGTAGAAAACTCCCAGGTGGGAGTTTTTTTATGCAGTAATTTTTAATATTTGTTGCTTTAGAGCTCGATGAACCTGCTTTGGCTGTAATTACTGGCAGTCTTTGATAAAATTAATCAGAGCTGGTTAACAGACGTCACCAATTTTTTAAGCAACAACTATTTATAAGAAAACATATGAACAATAACAAACCAACAAACAAGAAAAGAGTCTTGTCAGGCATCCGCGCCTCAGGCCAACTGCATTTGGGTAATTATTTAGGGGCAGTGAAAGGGATGTTGGAGTTACAAGAAAATCCAGCTTACGAAACTCTCTATATGGTGGCTGATGCTCATGGCATCACTACGCCCTATGATCCAGCAGCAATGCGCTATAATCGTCGAGAAGTGATTGTTGATTATTTAGCAGCTGGTTTGAATCCCAAAAAAAGCATTCTTTTTTTTCAATCTGATGTGGCTGAACATTTCGAGCTAGCTTATTATTTATCGAGTGTGGTGACTGTAGCCCGTATGCAGCACTTGCCGACATTTAAAGAAAAGGCAGATCAGTATCCGCAGCATGTTACTATGGCCTTGCTTAATTATCCGGTGTTAATGGCTGCTGATATTTTGCTGTACCGAGCTCAAGCAGTGCCAGTGGGACTGGATCAAATTCCACATTTGGAAGTGGCGCGCGATATTGCTCGCAAAATGAACCAGCAGTATCAGGTTAACTTTCCAGAACCAGAGCGTTTTGCCACATCAGGAGAATATGTCCCCTCCTTAAAGGGTATGGGTAAGATGAGTAAATCAGTTGAGGGTAGTTATATTAGTTTAGCTGATAATTTAGCAACAATTAAAGAAAGACTGGCAGGAGCTCCAACCGATAGTGGTCAGGGCAAAATTAAAAACATTGCTGTGCAAGCGGATCAGTCTAGTACTAGTGCTCAAGCTCAAAAAGAGTACCTTGACCAACAAACTCAGCAGCCATCACCAGGTGTAAGGAATTTATTAATTTTGGTGGAGATGTTTGCAGGTAAAGATAAGCGCCAAGCTTACGAGCAGCAATATCAGCAGGATGGGATTCGTTACAGTCAGTTAAAAAAAGATTTGGCACAGGCAATTTATCAAGAACTGCAACCGTTGCAAGAGAAAAGAAAAAAATTAGAAGCTAATCCAGAATATATTGATCAAGTGATTGCTCAAGGAGCGCAAAAGGCTCAAGTTATTGCTAGAAAAACTGTCAAAGAACTAAAAGTTAATATGGGCCTGTCATCGTAATTTATAAAAGAAAAGAAACTATGAAAACCACTATTGAATATCCAGACTTCGATAAATTAGATTTAAGGGTGGGTCAAGTCATATCTGCCGTAGCCCCAGATTGGAGTGATAAACTACTTGAGTTAAAGGTTGATTTTGGAGAGGAAATTGGCGAAAAGACTATTTTAGCTGGTGTTAAAAACTATTATCAGCCACAAGAATTGGAAGGTAATAAGTATTTGTTTGTGGCTAATTTAGCAGAAAGAAAAATGGGCAAAAGTAAAAGTCAAGGTATGATGCTAATGGCAGATATTAATGATAAGCCCATCAAATTCGAGCTGCCCGACGATTTAGAGCCAGGAGCCTTAATTCGTTAGATTGGCAATTATCATCTTAAGTTAAAGTGTTAAAATGGATAGTTCTATGAAAAACTTACTAAAACAGAAAGAAAATGATCAGCCCAGTGATCAGACTCGAAAAAAAACTCAAGATCAAAAAGATGATCAGTCAACAGAGTCAAATCAAAAACAAACGAATAATAAGCAACAAAAAGAAAATCAGCCGCCTCAACCTATTAGAAAGATAAAAAAGATTGAGGTTAAACTCGACTTCAATAAGTTTATGAAAAAGGGTCTGGTTTATATTGTTATTGGTTTGCTATTTCTTCCTTTCTTGATTTCTCTAGTTAGCCCCAATGTGGAAAATATTAGTCTCAGCCAGATGGTGCGTGACATTAAAGCTGAAAAAGTAAATAAAGTCCAGGTAGCTGGTAATGAGCTGCGCGCTGTCTATAAAGAGGGCGAGCAGCGTAAGGTGGCTTTAAAAGAAACTGGTCAGGAAGCTTTGTCGCTTCTGGATTCAGCAGGTTTGAATATCACTCAAGTTGATTTAGTAGTAGAAGATATCAGCATGGGTCAGATGTTGTGGGAGTTGGTTTTAAACGCTATTCCTTTGCTGGCAATCGTTGTAGTTTTTGCTTTAATTATGCGTCAGGCCAAAGGTAATCAGGATGGATTGCTCGGTTTTGGTCACAGCAAAGCCAAGGTCTTCATTAAAGGCAAGCAGGATGTCAAGTTTGATGATGTTGGTGGCATGGATGAAGCTAAGAAAGAATTGC
>CAZMMR010000072.1:0-4882 GCA_964567445.1 uncultured Pseudomonadales bacterium | reverse complement strand
TTTCCTCTATCTGCCTGATCTAGGACGCGATAGTACTTCCTTCTATCATTTTTGAGTATCACGACTAAAGGATAATGATATCTCATTAGCACGATGTTCATGACTAACCGAGCGGTTCTTCCATTGCCATCGAAAAATGGATGAATATAGACCATTTTATGGTGTAGTTGAGCTGATAGCTCCACAGGGTGTATTTTTTTTCTGTTTTCAATAAACCAGTTGATTAAGCTCTCCATTTTATGAGGCACTTGAAGAGCATCTGGAGGAGTATGATCAGCTCCGCCGATAAATACATTGCTATTGCGATATTTCCCCGCAAACTCCTCTTCAGTTTTTTGAACCACCAGTTTGTGCAAGTCGCGAATTAACTGCTCTGATAAGGTAGGTTGAGATTCTTTATCAATTAGTTCATGCAAGAATTCAAGAGCCCGATGGTGGTCTCTAGCTTCCAGATGATCTTTAAGGGGTTTTCCCTTAACGGTTATTCCCTCATGGATAACTAAATAAGTCTCTTTTAGAGTTAAGCTGCTTCCTTCAATAGCATTGGAGTTGTACGTCATCTCAATTTCGAATCGCTCTTTAAGTTTCTTGACGGCTGAGCTAGGCAGAGGCCTTAGCTCTTCTAGCCTTTGTAACTTTTGGTTGATTCTACTCTGGAGAAGCGGTGATAGGTGTGTCATATTCTAAATATGGTTTAGTAATAAAAATAGCCTATACCATATTAAGCAAATTGTCTAGATCTACAGCCCAGCCGGCTAAAGCCTAACTTTCTTTGAATGTTCTGACTGGATGTTGTAAACAGAACTTGAATGTGGTTGAGAAACAAGTCAAATAGGGGGAGCCATCTCTTCACCACATAAAATCTCAGCGTTTTCTTTTTCTTCTAAAGTTTGTTTAAGTAATCAACTCTTTTTGTTAGATACGACGAGCTTGAGCAGGCTCCAACGCGGGGAGTACATTAGATCGCTTCAGCTTCACTTCCTTCCCACACTAAATCAGTTAGATATTTTTTTCACTGATAAGTTTTTTCAGCAACTGCTACCATAAAAGATGCAACTTCTTGCATATTACTTTTTTGCTAGCTCTTTAATAGCATCAGAGTATTTTTGCTCTATACTTTTAAGCCATGAAAAAAAATCTGGACTTGGTTTCTTTTTATTATTCATGATAAATATATCTTCCAAAAATTATGTGATTTAGCGTCTAGTTTTAATTGAGAGATCATTTGTCTTATCTCATTTAAATCTGTTTTCTGCAACAACCAAGAGATCGCTTTTTCGTCTCCTTTATTGAGTAATGTTTGTACAATATACTGCTTATGATCTGTCCAGTTTAATTGATCTAAATCATCACCCCAAAAGTATTTTTTAACCTGACGAGGAATTGAATTCACCATGCGTTTATTATACTAAGAATGCAAATTAAACGATAGTTTGGACAATGTAATGCGGAGGGGGCTACCTCAATACTTTTATCTAGTTGTTCCCACGCTGGTTAACGTAGCAGAAAAATATTCAGCTTAATCTCTATTTACTAGCTGGCAAACTTTCGCAAGCTTCGCCGTCTTTATCACCGTCTAGACGATTAACGTCATTGCCGGTTCCACCAAGTTTCTCAAAGAAAATTTGAGCTTGATTTTGAGTCTCAAAATCAGAACAATTATATTCATCAGCCGTCTTACCAATGCTGCCATCAGTAGTAACGTTACCAAAAGCGTCATAGAGAACATTGCCGGCTTCATCTCTTTGCACCTTCGACTCTTGAAACGAACCTGTTTGCCATAATTGGCCTAAGTCCCAGTCATTTTGAGACACTTCCAGACCTAGAGCAGTTGCTAGAGCAATAAAAGCCACCACTAATGCGATGCGAGCTTTTTCCCACACAAAAAAGAGGACGGCTACAATTGCCATTAAAATTAAAATTAGAATTAAGCGGAATTTATGGTTGCCTCTGAGTTTTTTGATCTTTGATTTTGTTTTTGTCATAAATTCATCATAATTTGTTTGTGCTAACAAAGCAATTATCTATTCTGCTGATTTCCCTATTAAAATTATGACCTTGTTGAGGTCTTTTTCATTGCTAATGTAGTAAATTTTTAATGGTGTGAAACTATATTTAACCATCCTCCCTTAAATCTCCGACCGCAAAGTCATTTAGGCATAGAAAAGTTCGTCGCTTTAGCAATGCGAGCTTGTTTGTAGCAGGCTCAAAACTTGGGCGCAAGCTCGTGGAAAGTTTAACACGCTTATAGTTTTGGTTTCCTAACGCAGGTACGCAAAATTTAGATTTGGTGCGGAGTATAAGCACCACCCATAGGTCAAGCAATAGTTTCAGACAAAAGTTCTTCTCAACTAATTCTCAACATTATTTTCTACTATTGGAATAATATTAATTATCATCAAAGGAGTTAAAGATGAAAGTTAAAAACTTAGTATTAGGAGCCACAGCTCTTGTTTTAGGTGGTGGTATTATCGCCCCTAAATTGGTTGAGGCTTACCGAGGTGATCCCTCAGTTCAAGGTCCCAACTATTCTGAAGAGAGACATGTAGCAATGACTCAAGTATTCCAAAATCAGGATTATCAGTCCTGGAAAGAGTTGATGCAAAATAAAGGCAGAGTATCTGAGGTAGTCACTGAAGATAACTTTGACCGGTTTGCCGAAGCCCATCGTTTATCCCAGGAGGGAAAATTGGAAGAGGCTCGTCAAATAAGACAAGAGTTAGGTCTAGGATTACAGAATGGAGAGGGCCAGTACAAAGCAGGTAAGCGTCATGGTCGTGGTCAAGGTCAAAAAATGGGTAATTGCCCCAACATGCAGTAGGCTCACATCAGGACTAATGATAACCCCCACTTGGTGGGGGTTATTGTTATTATTTATGATTTAGCTTAACATTTCGAAACGCAGTATAATGGAAATATTAAAGATACTGAGGGTTTTGACTTTTGGAACTTAATTAGAAAACGCATGAAAATCTTGTTAATTGAAGATCAAAGTAAAATTGCCAAATACATTAAACAGGGCTTGGAAGCAAAAGCTTATGTTGTTGATTTGGCTCAAGATGGAGAAAAAGGTTGCAATTTAGCTTGTTCCCAAGAATATGATTTAATTATTCTTGATCGTATGTTGCCCAAGCTTGATGGTCTTGAGTTATGTCAAGAGTTGAGGGAGTATGATCAGCGCACTCCTGTCTTGATGTTAACAGCTAGAACTGATGTCAAAGATAGAGTTGAGGGTCTCAAGGCAGGAGCCGATGATTATTTGGGGAAACCCTTTGCTTTCGCAGAGTTGTTAGCTCGTATTCAAGCTTTAACTAGGCGCAAGGCTCAACCTGTTCAAGATAAGATTATTGTAGATAGTTTAGTGGTAGACACGACTAATTTTATTGTAACCAGGGCTGAAACGACTATCGACCTTTCTCCTAAAGAGTATGCTCTGCTTGAATTTTTGGCAAGAAACAAAAATCAAACTATGAGTGCTATTAAATTAACAGAAAGAGTCTGGGGCTTTGAAGATGATGTTTTACCTAACACGGCTCAAGTCTATATTGGTTATTTAAGAAAAAAGATTGATAAAAATTTTCCAAAAGAAAAGCCTCTAATTAAGACTGTTAGGGGTTTTGGTTATAAACTATCAGATGAATAGATTGCAGATGAAAAAATTTATAAAAGCTCGATTGAAACTTACTCTTTTTTACAGTCTAATCTTACTCATTTTTAGTGTTATTTTAAGCACCATTTATTATTGGCAGACAGCTGGAATAATTAATATTCATACTCAGAAGATTAATCGTAAATTTGAACAGGATTTTAACAGCAACTATTCTACTAGGGGTCCACGAATACATGGCTTGGTAGTACAAACAGAGTTGGAGTTGGCTCGGAGGCAAATACTAAAACAAATTGCGATATTTAATGGGCTATTACTGATTTTTGGTGTTGCCGCTAGCTATTTTTTATCTGGAAAAACATTGGCGCCAATTAAAAAGACATTGCTAACTCAACAGCAGTTTGTGGCAGACGCTGCCCATGAACTAAGAACTCCTTTAACCTCTCTTCAAACTGCAGTTGAAGCAAGTCTGCTTAATAAGAAACTATCAAAAACAGCCCATGAAGTCTTGCGGGACAACTTAACGGAGATTAAAAACTTGACAGATTTAACTAATAAATTGCTGTTATTAGCTCAAAGTGAAAACGACATCACAACAAGCTTCAGTAAAGTGTCATTGCTTGTTGTCATCGATAAAGCAATAAGGCAAGTTAAATCCTTAGCAAGTCACAAACAAATTAAAATAGACTGGCAGCCACAACTAACTCAAGAAGATTGGTTTGTATTGGGAGATGAAGCAGCTCTTATTAAAGTTATTGTAATTTTGCTTGATAATGCCATTAAATTTAGTTCGATCAGCAGTACTGTGAAAGTTAGTTTAAAAAGAAATAAGACGCGAGTGAAGGTTAGTGTTATCGATCGGGGTCTGGGTATTGCTCAAGAAGAACAACGTCATATATTTAAAAGATTTTATCAAGTTGCAACAGCTAGAACCAAAGATGATAATGGTGGTTATGGGTTGGGCTTAGCTTTAGCTAAAAAGATTGTTAAACAACACCGGGGCTCAATTGTTGTTGAAAGCAAATTAGGAGAGGGTAGTAAATTCACTGTTAACCTTGTCAGCTTTGGTGCTAAGAATTAATCGATCTTCACCAATTTTTTCTAAAGAAACATTTTTATCGATCTATCAGATTAACTGTTGGATATTAACTGCTGGTTCTTATGCTTTGGTTGCTTGTTAGATGTAAAGTTTCATGACATTATAAACAAAATTGAGGGGTAAAAAAAGATAACGCATGCGGTAAACTATTCGGTAGTTATTAAACAAATCCGAAA
>CAZMMR010000071.1:0-4928 GCA_964567445.1 uncultured Pseudomonadales bacterium | reverse complement strand
GGGGGGCGAGTCCCGGCGGCGGAAATCATGTTTGCTAATGATGCTGTTCGCAACTTAATTCGTGAAGGTAAAACTCATCAAATCGATAACGTAATTCAAACTAACGGTCAGCAAGGAATGATGTTGATAGAAACTCACTTAGCTGAATTGGTGCAAAAGGGAGTGGTTGTCGAAGATATTGCTATGAGACAGGCCTTTAGACCTAATGAGTTAGCAAGATTACTAGGTAAACGATAACTTTTATTGATAACTATGCCAATATATAAATATAAGGCTAAGAAAAAATTTGGAGACATCATTACTGGTAAGGTTGAAGCTCGCTCTAAAAACCAAGCCGCTTTGGCTTTAATGAATCGTGAGTTGTTGGTGATAGAGATTAGGTCAATTGCCGAAAACTCCTTAAGTTATTTGCAAAGCAAGATTTTGGGAGTGAAGACTGATGATCTAGTTAACTTTACCAGGCAGCTGGCTACTATGATTAGTGCAGGACTACCTCTATCTACTGCTCTTTCTATCTTGCAGGAGCAAAGCAATCCTGCCATGTCAGCAGTAGTGACTAAGGTTTTAAAAGACATAGAGGGTGGTAATACTTTCGCAAAGGCATTGAAAGAACACCCCGATGTCTTTAGTCGTGTCTATATACAGTTGGTGAAAGCTGGTGAGATTGGTGGTGTTTTAGATAATGTTTTGGAGAGACTAGCTGTGACGCTGGAAAAACAAAAGGATTTTCGAGCTAAGACTAAAGGAGCTATGATTTACCCCGCTATAGTTATGATTGCTATGGTGATTGTGGCTTTTATTATGATGGTGTTTGTTATGCCGCAGTTGACAGAAATGTATCAGGAGTTTGACGCACAATTGCCGTGGACGACGAGGATTTTAATTGGGCTTTCTAACTTTATGGCTAAGTTTTGGTGGATATTTATTGCTGCTATGGTTGGGCTGTTTTTGGGCTTGCGAACTTGGTATAAGACTGAAAGCGGTGAAAAAACTATAGATAAGTTGTTGTTAAAAATTCCGGTTTATGGTGTTTTGCGCACCAAATTGGTTTTAACTGAATTTGCTAGAACGCTATCACTGCTAATTGCTTCTGGTGTATCTTTGCTAGAGTCGATGGATATTGTTGGCAATGCTTTAAACAGTATTTCTTTTAGAAATGCTATTCATAAGGCTAAAGATGAAGTAGAAAAAGGAGTGCCAATGTCGACTGCTTTGCAGGTTTATGAAATTTTTC
The DNA here is from genome assembly GCA_964567445.1 of uncultured Pseudomonadales bacterium. Taxonomy (GTDB): domain Bacteria; phylum Patescibacteriota; class Microgenomatia; order UBA1400; family PJMF01; genus CAZMMR01. Next base: position 3,694 of record CAZMMR010000071.1, on the reverse strand, counting down.
CTCCAATTTTGCCTCAAATGATTTCTGTAGGTGAAGAGACTGGTCGTATTGATGAAATTTTGCAAAAACTGTCTGAGTATTATGAAAAAGAGAGTGAGTACGCGGTTAAGAATTTAACAACCATGATGGAACCACTGATTATGATTATCTTAGGTGTGGGTGTGGGCTTTATGGTAGTGTCGATCATTATGCCAATTTATAACTTAACAAATCAATTCTAATCAAAGTATAACAAGAAAAAATAACACTACTTGCAAGGCCAAGAGACACTGTTATAAATTAGATATTAGACGTCATACTTATTATTAATATTAAACGCATTAAAAAATATGAAGAGATATATGAGAAAAACCTCCCACCAACTCGGTTTTACTATGATCGAGTTACTGATTGTAATAACTATTTTAGGCATTTTAGCTACAGCGGTTCTGTCTGCGATTAACCCGATCGAGCAGATTAATCGTGGCCGAGATACTGGTAGTCAAGGTGATGCTGAGCAGTTGCTTAGTGCTATCGACAGGTACAATGCTTTTCAAGGGTACTTTCCATGGCAGACAGCTGCTGATGATGGCATTACTTCAATAGGCGTTATGAATGTAGATGGTAATCTAGTGCCTGTCCCTGTGACGGCAGAAACTCCTTTTGCTGATCTTGATGATGATGATGATGATAGGGGTGATGCCACTGATTATGCAGAAGCTGATGACTGTGCTATTTTGGATAGGTTGTCTACAGGTAATGAGACAGTAAATGCTGACTGCACTGGAGCTCAGGAGATTAAAAATAGTTTTGTTTCTAGGTTAACTGATACAGGAACGAGGACCTTATATGTTTACAATAATGGCGATCCTGGAGCTAGTACTTATGTCTGTTTTATTCCTCAATCCGGTGCTTTTAAGGATAAGGCAATTGATCGTTGTGCGAATGATACTGAAGCCAGTCCAGTAGTTTATGGAGTTGGTTTGCCTGAAGATGTTACTGGTGATGCTCTTGAATATATCTGTAGTCCCGATATTGATAGAGCTGATGACGATGATGCTGCAGATGGTTCGCCTATGGTCTGCCTCCCATAACCTAGTTTAACTAGTAATTTAACTGCCCCAGGCTTTCAGCCTGGGGCTTTTTATTTATCACTTTCGCGCTAGTTTATAACCTGCAGTAATTAAATACTGCCAATAATCAATAGATTCCCAAAACTAATAACCCCCAGCGTTATAAACTCAAGCAATCAATAGCCTCTTAGCAATTAGTAACCTGTAGCACTCAACAACTCCCAGCAGTCAACAACCTCCAACCTTCCCCTTCTCCCTGCAACCTGATAGGATGAAACTATGCCTAGTTTAGCTACTGCCCTTTCTATTTTTATTGAACCTCTGTGGCTTTACCTTATCCTTTTTTTGTTTGGTCTTATTTTTGGCAGTTTTTTTGGAGTGATTGTTAACCGTATGTTCGACGATAAGCGCTCTTGGCGGCAGGGCCGATCTGTTTGTGATCATTGTGGGCAAACCATAGCTTGGTATGACAATATACCTCTCCTCTCTTTTTTGCTTTTAGGAGGGAGATGTCGTTACTGCCAACAAAACATTAGTCTCAGTCATCCCCTAACAGAGTTATTAACAGGTTTGGTTTTTATTTTAGCTGGCTGGTTGGGATTAAACAGTAGCTTTTTTACTGGTTTACCTCTTTTGTTAGCTGTTACCATTGCGACGATAATAGTAGCCACTTTATGGTTGCTGCTGCTAATTGACCTCAAACATTTTATTATCCCAGATGAATTAATCATTATTCTAATGTTGTTGGCTGTCGTTAAGATACTGTTGGGTTATAAACAGATTTGGTTATCAGCTGCAAATAATCTACCACTTAACATTATTGTTTCTTTAATAACCGCTGCCTTCTTTCTATTTCTTTGGTTTATCACTAACAAGGAAGGCATGGGTTTGGGTGATGTTAAATTCATTGCTCCTTTGTCATTTTTGCTTGGTTACCCCAGGAATATCGTTGGGGTTTTCTTGGCCTTTATTATTGGTGGTATCTGGGGCATAATTTTGTTAGCTTTAGGTAAGAAAAAATTTGGGCAGGTCCTGCCCTTTGGTCCGTTTTTAGTTATTGGCGCTATTATTGCCATAGGTTGGGGACAAAGCTTATGGCAGGCTTATTGGAGTTTGCTTTATTAATGACAACAACTTATGAAAATTCTTAAAGCTTTTTTTACCTCATTACTGATTTTAGCTATTGTAGCTGGCCTTAGCTTTCTGATTTCAAGGGAAGTGTTATTGATGATGGCTACCAATCGTGTCCAGCAAAGTTTGAAGTGGATTCGTGACATCAACAACAATCAACAATATGCTACTGACTGTATGAGTAAAGGTAGCCGTCGCGATCAACTGGGTGCAGTACATTATACTCAGTTAAGGTTCATTAAGCCTGACAGCTATGTGGTGGAGGTAATTTGCAATGGACGGGAGCATAATCCAATCGAAATTACAGATGAGTCTTTGCCACCTTTTGTTAATCACGAAGTTGGTTATTCTGGTTTTAGATGGGGTCAAGATCAAGCGATTAATTTTAACTGTTGGAATCGGACTGCTTCGGTGAGTGTCATTGAGGGTGTGGTTCATAGCTCACTTAAACCTGCTCAAATGGATTCGAAGATAGGACCACCAAGCTTTTGTCGGGCCTATGGTTATAATTGTTGTGATCCCAACTCTCAACAAGGTCATGGTGCTCAAATTTCAGCTGCTTTAGATTGTCCTAAAACTTGTTATATTGATTGCAAGGACCGGCCTTTAGTGCTTAATTTTAGCAGTCAACCGTACTACGATAAGCTCAATCGTACTGTAAATATTAACAGCGGCCAATCAGTCACATTTTCTTTTACTGTTTCTCCTAATCAAGAGCCAGTGCTGATAGGTTATTTTGATGAGGATGATCGAATTGAAAAAGCGATTGCCACTATCGAGTCTATTTTTAGAAAAGAAAAGTCTGAAAATGAAGTGCAAGTAGTTTTAGATTATGGTGATGGGCAACGAGAAAAGTTTGATAGCTTGCGTGGCCAGATTGTTCATGAGTATCACTGTGCCCAAAGTCAATGCAATTACACCGCTGACCTAATGGTTTTTAAAGACAATGGGGTTAGATCGGTTGATACTCTGCAGAATAAAATAAAAATTAAAGTTAACTAAACAATAGAACTTATGAAAGAAAAAAACCTCATCTTTAAAAAACATTCTTTAGGATTTACCCTACTGGAACTCTTAGTAGTAATTTCGATTATTGGTATTTTACTCGCTTTGGGTGTGGTTGCGTTTTCTACTGCCCAGCAGAAAGCTAGAGATGCCAAACGCAGAGGTGATATCAAAGCTTTGCATAATGGTTTTGAGCAGTATTATGCTTTAAATAATGGTAGTTATGGTAGCTGTGCAGATATGAGAAATAGTGATAATTTGCCCGCTGGTGTTAGTGAAGAGATATTTCCTGGCGGTGCCCCTACAGACCCAAAAACTGGCAATGCTTATGATTGTGATGACGCCAATAGCTCATACTGTGTATGTGCGACGCTAGAAACAGGCGGTGGTAATGGTGGCGACAATCCTTGCCCTGTAGAAGGAGGAATTACTGGTCATAACGATGCCAACTCTTTGGAATTCTTGTTACCTTAGTGACGGGTGCGATAGGAATCTTCATTAAACGT
>CAZMMR010000070.1:0-5053 GCA_964567445.1 uncultured Pseudomonadales bacterium | reverse complement strand
CTTTCTGATAATTTAAAGGAGCTCCTTAGAACTAGTTAACTGGGCAAGACCCTAAACTAATATGTTAGAAGCAGAAAAAGCAGGACCCAATTGCCCTGCATGTGGTACACCACAGAGGTTGGATGCACGCTTCTGTAAAAAATGCAGAAAACCGATAAGTTCTGGCAGCTCAGAAACAAAAGCATCTGCTTTAAGCGAAACACTTACTCTTGAGAATCTAGATCAAATCGAGGGACGAGCGATTACATCTCATGCCCAAAGAACGGGTAGGAGTCTTGAGTTAATAAGGAACTATCAGTTGATGAAGCCTCCGATACATGCTAAAGATTTCTTTTTTGTAAAGCGTGGTTCTAGCTTGCGAGTGGAGATTATACATCCAAAAAAGAATCGACAAACAGGAAAATTTGACAGGTCTATTATTACAGAGTCTGAACTTCATGAATTTCTTATGACAAGAACAGCAAGTGGTAAGCTAGCCTACGGCGGTCATGTTTTTGAGGACACACATGTTATTTTTATCTTTGATGATGTTAGGAAAAGGATATGGCAGGTTAATGCTTCTGTTGAAGAAATTAAGCAAAGAAAATTTGACAAACTCGATGAAATTGACAGAAGGCTACGAAACAAGAAGAAAAATTGGAATTACGGAGGTTTTAGAGTTGGGGGTCACTCCATGCCCAACAATCTTCGAGATGAATCTTGGCATGAAAACCACGACACTTTAGAAGTCGGTGGTCTTGAGGACGAGAGGAATCGACCTATAGTAAGGGTGGTGGTTGCAGATGGAGCTGGTGGTGGTGGTCAGCAGGCAGAGACACCGCGAGCTGAATGGGATTCAACAGTGTTTAAAGAGCTAAGCCAAGCAGCTGATTGGATTTGCCAAAGAGGAGACTCTATTTTTGAAGTAGTTGAGCAAGCTCACCAAACTCTTAATGACAAAGAAGCCTATGGCACCATAGTTGCTGCAGATGTAACCCAAAAGGAAATTGCTTTGACTTGGCGTGGCGATGCTGCTTGCGTGGCTTGGTCTGATAGAGGTTTTAATAAGAAAAGATTGGATGGTGAAGTATTAGCAAATAAGGTCCCTTTCCAGCTACTAACGAAGCCTCATAATATAGCTGAATCTGTTAGAGATATGAGTAGTATGGATACTGCAAGAATGGACACATCTGCACAATCATCGATAATTACGAATGCCTTTGGGGATGGTAATAAAGAGGCCGGCGCAAAAGTTATTCAAAGGGATAGCTTACAAGCAGGTTATTTAATTTTTGGTACAGACGGATTTCAGCCTAACACCTTGATTGCTGATAGCAATCTTACTCCAGACCAAGCTAAATACAACCAAAAAGTGCAAGAAATTATGCATCGGTTAAGCGATGAAAAAATTGATGTCACTCAAGCTTCTGAATATATCACACAAGCTGCTAGAAGCATTCTTAAAGATAGTGATGACATTACTGTGGTTGTTGTAGATCTTGAACATGAAAGAAAAGGTAGGAGGTGGTGTAATTTTAGAAGCGGAATGCGAAATCTTATTAGGGGAAGAAAGACGTGAGAGCTTATTAGTAGTTGGTGATCAGCAACTATTTGATAACCTATTTTCTCCTTACTTTAATAATTTCAGCATCCAACAAAACGTCAGTTTTAATTTTTAAGATAGTGATTGTTAGTCACTATGCACACTCAGCCTCAAAACTCTCAACACTTACAATCCACTGGTCTTTCCTTGCTATCGTATATACGAAAATGTAAAATGGTATATACCATGTCAGCTAGAACAAAGAAAAAAGTACTACCGATTAAACTTGATCCTCAAGTTTATCAAGATCTAAAGCTAGTTTCCCAAGAAACTGACCGTTCTATGGCTAGTATTATCCGCCAGGGATTTGTAAAAGGAGTTACTCAGCAGGCGCAAATGATTCGCTCTAGCCAAACCCAAAAACTTACTCTTTTGGAGCATATCAAAAACAATGTGCATCAAGGCAAGGTATACCATCAAGGCAAAACTTTTGACGAAATAGCTTATTTGGCAAACAATGGATTGGATGTAAATCATGACTAATCCTTGCTTATTAGATGCTAATGTCTTGATTGCGGCTTATATCAAAGACAATAATCAACATTTTTTAGCCAAAAGTTTATTAGCGCAGTGTCAAGATTATAAATTGCAAACCAATCGATTGGTGGTTGAGGAAGTAGCCACAGTTTTATTGTTGCTTACCAAGGATTTATCGTTTGCCACTAACATCACTGACTTTCTTTTCTTTGATGAAGCAGCAAAAGTTGAGGTGACCGTTTTAAGCCAGAAGTTGTGGCAGGAGAGTTATGGCATTTTTAGCAAGCAGTGGAGCAATAATTTGTCCTTAACCGATTGCAGTTTAATTGCCCAAGCTCGGTTACAGGAAATTAAAACTATTGTTACTTTAGACAAAGACCTCAAACAAGAGTTTAAAGAAGAGTTTAATTTTATCGAACCGGAGTAGTGTTTGGTTAAATCACCACCAAATCAGCCTTAATATGTGGGTGTGACTCGTAGTTAATTAGTTTTAGGTCCTCAGCAGTAAACCCATCGATATCCTTTACTTCCGGATTAACCCATAATAAAGGTCGGCGCTTAGGCTTTCTTTTAATTTGTTCCTTAGCTTGTTCTAGGTGGTTTTTATAAAGATGAAGGTCGCCAATGGTATGTACAAATTCACGCGCCTCTAGGCCCGTGACTTGGGCCACCATTGCTAGCAGCATCGAATACTGACTAATATTAAACGGTAGACCTAAAAAGGCATCGGCGCTACGTTGGTACAGTTGCATTCTCAGCTTCCCCTTAGTGACATTAAACTGAAAAAAAGTGTGGCAGGGAGGTAAGCGCATCTCATCTAGTTGAGCTGGGTTCCAAGCAGAAACCAACATGGCTTTAGACTCGGGATGGTCTTTGATCTCTTGAATGACGTTTTTTAATTGATCAATATGGCCACCGTCATAATCTGGCCACTTGCGCCACTGATAGCCATAGACGGGGCCTAAATCTCCTTCTTCATCAGCAAAATCACTCCAGTAGTTAATTTTATGTTCCTCTAGCCATTTAATATTAGTATTTCCGGAAATAAACCAGAGTAACTCATTTAACATTAACTTAAACGGCATTTTTTTGGTGGTTAAAATGGGAAAGCCACGACGCAAATCAAAGCGCATTTGATAGCCAAATGTGCTCTTAATGTGGTGAATACCTCTGGTTTTTTTGGATTTGCCGTTTTTTAGAATGTGTTTGAGAGCGTCTAGATATTGTTGCATGGAATGAGAATAATTATTACTGATGAATTCTAGCTAATTTTTTGCCAGCTTGAGTTAAAAGCTGGTAGCCATAACCCTGGGAATGATCATGCTGATAAACAATTTCTTTAATCGGTGTGCGAGTCAGCATGCGGGAGCAGATGGGACAGGGTAGGAGATTAATGTAGAGACTGGTGTTAGCTAAATTCCAGTTTTGTTGCTGAGCTTGGAGGATGAGTTCAACTTCGGCATGGTTGGTATCAAAGTGGTTAAGGTCGTGGGGCGGCGCTAGGTGTTTTTCCTTGCTGGCACCCTGGTGCAGCATGTAAGTTTCGTAGGGCAGGACGCGATTGTGCGCCGCCCCTAAAAAGTGATTATTCTTAGCTAAGACAGCTCCGGTTTGATAGGTGTAGTCAAAAGAGCAACGAGCTGCCTGTTTACTAAAAGCAAACAGCTCTTTGGTTGAATACTGCTCGCCTTGTTTAGCTGATACTTTTGGCAAATTTGGTTTAATGGTCTGATAATAGTCTTTAGCTTCAGCTTCATTCGTAAAACCACTCACAAGCTTGTGTGACAACTGTTGCTTATTGATTTGGTAGTATTCTGGACGGTAGTGAAAAGCCTTATGCCAAGAGCCATAGACAGCAATGACCGCAGACCAACTAATTTCTTTCAACAAATATTGACTATATTGATGGCGATAAGAAAGAATGGCAATACTGTTTTTAGCTGGTTTTGACTTTTTTAGACTCTGACTTAACTTATTTAATGGCAAGCTTTTAAATTGAGGTGAATTTTCTAAACCGGGAATAAATTGGTCTCTTAAACAGCCCCAGATTAAAGGCCGGCGGGCTACTAATTTTTTAGTTAACTGCTGAATGCGCTGCTTTGAAATATCTCTGGGGCCCAAAACTAGAATGGGTTGCTTTTTACTTAAGCTTTTTTTGTCTGAGCTGGATAGTTGCTCCCAATCGTAATGTTTAATCTGGGGTGGCTGTGTCTTACTCACTTGGATTATTATATTTTTTATTAAATCTCTTAATTAGCTTCTTGATATGTGGGGCTTGCTGACGATATTTTTGAGCATTTTCCAGCGGAGTTTGTTTCAGCTCTCTATAGTTCCACTGGCATAAATCCGCCTTATCAAAAGGTATAAAGTGAACGTGAAGATGATCGGTAACGCTCATCTGGGCATCAACTCCACCTTCTCTAATTAAAGTCCACATGCCCTTGATATCATGGGTTTTTCTAATTAGTTTTTTGGCTAGATAGTTAAATTTGCGAATGGTATTCCACTGTTTAGGAGTGAGTTCTTTTGGAGAGCGAATGTGTTTGCGTGGCACTGCCATGAGCTGGCCATCGATATAGGGATAAATATTAATGGTTAGAACAACCCCGTTTTCCTCAAGAAGAATATATTTATCTTTTAAATCACAGAAAACACACTTACCTGTGTTTTGCCAGATTTGTTTGTAGTGGCCATTAACTCTGGCATTCTTTTTATAATGTTGATCTTGAGATTGAGCAGCAGACATGATGTAAGTGTAATATAGCTATTTTTCTTTAAGAGGATCAGTGGCAACACCCATATAATCCTTGAGTACCTCATTGAGGTGGGCGCTGACAGTTCGTTTTAAAATCTGAGTAGTTGAGATAAAAGGTGACTGTCTTTCCACCAGCTCAACTTGGCCACCATATTCGGTAATTGTTTGGTATTCTTTGGAATCTTGATAGCCCTCATTCCAGGCTTCTTTGACAGTGACGTAATAGTCTGGTTTTAGAA
>CAZMMR010000069.1:0-5063 GCA_964567445.1 uncultured Pseudomonadales bacterium | reverse complement strand
TATCTATACAAGGATATTTTAAAATTTAAACAAATTCACCATCCCGAAATTTTAACAAAACTACTAAGATTAATTGCCTTCCAAATTGGACATGAGGTCTCACTCAATGAGTTGGGCAAATCTCTGGATATTAGCAAGCAAACAGTTAAAAGTTATCTGGATTTATTACAAAAAACTTTTGTAATCAAAGAAGTTTCTGGTTTTTCCCGCAACCTACGTAAAGAAGTTACTAAAATGAATCGTTACTATTTTTATGATAATGGAGTTTTAAATACAATTTTACAAAACTACCACTCTCTAGAATTAAGAAATGATGTTGGCCAACTGTGGGAAAACTTCCTATTTATGGAAAGAGTGAAATACCGAAATTATACAAACCTAAAAGCTAACCAATACTTTTGGCGAACTTGGAATCAGCAGGAAATAGATTTAGTGGAAGAAAGAGGAGGCAAGCTTTTTGGCTACGAATTCAAGTGGGGTAATAAAGCTCCTTTAGCACCAACTGAGTGGAAGCAAAATTACCCACAGGCTAACTATCAAGTCATTAATCAAGATAATTTCTTTGATTTTGTAACAACAAACAACAAATAATTTCTCTTTTCACCCTCCCCAACCTAATCCAAGCTTATTGCTCTTGCCGACAACACAAACGGCAAACAGTAAATGCACTCAAATTTAAGAACTGCTTATTTGAAAACCTTAATGGTTTAAGCCAAGCTCTAAAGAACAAAAGCTACCAACCTGGTAAATCAATCTGTTTTGCGGTTAAGTATCCTAAGCTCAGAGAGATTTTTGCCGCTGAATTTAAAGACCGAGTAGTCCACCACCTGCTAGTTAAACAACTTGAACCAGCTTATGAAAGACGCTTTATTTATGACTCTTGTGCCTGCAGAGTTAACAAGGGCGGACACTTAGCACTCAGCAGACTGCAACAATTTTTAAGGCAGCTGACTGCCAATTTCAACCAACCCGGCTTTTACTTGCAGCTTGATATGAAAAACTTCTTTGGCAGCTTGGATCAGCGAGTTTTAAACCAAATTTTGCAGCGCTATCTAGATCAGCACTACGCACATCAACAACCACTACAACAAGAATTATCCTGGTTGATTAAAAAAATTGTGTTTCACAATCCTACTAGTAATTATCAACTTAACGGCAGTCCGAATCTTCACCGCCAAGTACCTAAACACAAATCGCTTTTTAATCAACCAAAATATAAAGGTTTACCCATTGGGAATTTAACTTCTCAGTTTTTTGCTAATGTTTATTTAGACAAATTAGACCAATTTGCTAAAAGAAAACTTAAAGTCAAATATTATCTGCGTTATGCAGATGACCTAATTTTACTCAGTCAGAATAAACAACAACTGAAAACTTGGCATAAGCAAATTAATCTTTTTGTACAGCAAAAACTAAAACTCAAGCTTAACCCTAGTAAAACCAAACTAAAGTCCATCTACCAAGGTATTAATTTTGTTGGGTATATCATTACAAAAAATCGCAGTTATGTTCGCAAAAGAACCGTAACTAAACTGAAAACACAATTAAAATACTTTAATCAAGGTATGCTGTGGGTTAATAATAATACTAGGCAAGAAGCAGTAGCTTTAGGTAAAAGACCAACACAAGAACAACTTGAATATCTACTAATGAGTATTAATTCTTGCTACGGCCACTTCTTGCAAGCCAACAGCTACAATTTAAGAAAGCATCTCTACCAAGAACACTTTGGCCAATTACAACAGTACTTAAAACCAGTTAAAAATTATCGCCACTTTATAAGGTATGACTCAAGATAAACGAAAATTCCCTTTAGGCTACAAACTCTACCGTTTGCAGCTTTATCTTCACCAAGTAGTTCACAATTTTCGCAAGGAGTATAAATATGATTTAGGCGGTAGCTTGCTTGAAAAAGGCTGGCAAACTATGGACGCTGTTTACCAAGCAAATAATTTACCGCCAAAGCAAAGAAAAGCGAGCATTATTCAGGCTAGCACCTATTTTGATCAACTTAAGAATCGGGTCAAAATGGCTCATGACTTAAAACTAATTTCTCATAAACAACTAGGTCACATTATTAAACAAGGTCAAGAAATCGGTAAAATGCTGGCTGGTTGGAAAAGATGGGCGCAAAAGCAAGCATGAAAACAATAAGAGTTTTTTTAGCCAAACGGCTTCAGCCCAAATGCCAGTCCCGGCGCACGCAGCGTACATCGTTAGTTTCAGTCTTGACATTATTGTTCGTGTTGCCATTGTTCAGATTGACCCGCCACGCTTTGTCTGGATTATTCGATTGCTCGGTGGACGACCAGTAATTGGAAGTCGTGGCGAAAGGGTCTACCAACTTGCTGGCTGGCTGGCTAGCCAGCTTCTTTGAAAAACTGATTAGGACTTACACCTAAAAAATTTTCCTGACTTGCGATAATCAAACCTAAACCTGGTTCAAAAAAAAATTGCCCAGGTGATGGCCTATTAATTAAAAGCTAAAAATTAGTTAATAGGCGTGGTAGAACGGACTAAGATTTGGGCTGCGACTAATATCCAGGGCCTAAATTAAGGTTGAGATGTTAGTATCTTGCCTAAGTTAAAGATAAAAGAAAAAAGTAAAAAAGTCTAGAGATATATAGACTTGCTGCTAAATGATAATTAATGCTTACTATTTTTATAAATTAAGAAAAAAGGTCAAGTTGTCAGTCTTTTGCTTATTTTCTGTGTTGCTTCCTTCTCAAGTGTCTAATGACACTATCGTCGTCAGCGCCTTGAAAATAAGACAAAATTCTAACAAAATCAATAAATTATTATCTAGCAGCAAGTCTAATTAGTCCCGGCGCACGCAGCGTACAGCGCAAGTACCAGTCTTGACATTATTGCCCGTGAGGCCACTGTACAGAGAGACCCGCCACGCTCTGTCTGGACGATTCGAATGCTCGGTGGACGACCAGTAATTGGAAGTCGTGGCGAAAGAAGAGCTGGTATTATTGTAAATCTCATCAATGTAGGCTTGCTGTAGCTCTTTTTGAGTGGGCAAGTACCAATCAGTTTCTGGCGTGCCATCATCATTGGCATCTAGACTTAAACTACCGCAAGTATGAATGGCCACCCCACAGCTTTCAGCAGTGCCATCATAATTACCTCTGTCGCTGCTGGTAAAGAAGTCGCAGCTAGAATGATCTTGATCGGGAAATTCATTGGTAACACCACTGGCCTGCTTTGCGCTCCAAAAAAGACCAGTTCTAGTATCCTGCCACACTTCTTGCTCACCACTGTTGGAGTTAGTTTGGATCCAAGTGCTACCCTCGCCACAGGCGGTTTCTTCACCAGCTGAATCCTCACAACCGTCGCCATTTTCGAAATCATCAAACTCTTGAAAGGACTGTTGGCTGTAATCTACAAACTCAGCGCTACCCGTAAGCTGGGTGCGAGTGCCATCTGCATAAAAGTTTTTTCCTGAGCGGACGTCTTGGGCAGCGGCAGCATCGCCACCATCACTACTGCCATCTGGAGTCCACTCGGCTGCGGAGCGAATTCTGTTCCAATAGGTGCCCCAATCACCCCAACTACCGCTACCTTCACTACCGTGAGACAGACTGACTAAAGCATCGTAGGTGGCCTTGATTCTGGAATCAACTCCGCTCTCCGGTGTTGAGCCGCTTTGCTCTGCCCAGACTGTAACCCCAAAACCCAAACTCAGACCAAAGAGGATTAGAATAATGGAAATAATAACTTTTTTAGATTGATTTGATTTGCTTGGGCGGTTTAATCCGAACATAATTTTAGTTTAGCATAAAAGAATACGCCATTACAGTTTGGTTTATTTTTTGATTTGATTGGCATATATTTTCCTTTCCTGCTTGCTCATATCTCGAGCAGAATCAATTTTGTAATATGGATGTTACAAAATTGATTGATTTTGTAATATGGATTTATTGACACGAAACCTAAGTAATAAACTGCAAGTAATTATCTTGATTAATTACTTGGTAACTAGCCTGAGGATAAGCCTCTAACCACTGGCTTGGCGCTGAGGGAGTTTTATTACCCCACTTGAATTCGTAGCCAAAAAGCTTGCCACCTCTTTCCTCCACTAAATCGATTTCCTGCTGATCCCAAGTTCGCCAAAAATACTGGTTAGTTCTCAGCTTAGTGTAGTGGCGAAATTTTAGTCTTTCAATAAATAGGAAATTTTCCCACAACTGACCAACATCATCTCTTTGGCCCAGCCAGTTAAAATTATTGATTAGTGCGTTGCGCACGCCGTTATCATAAAAGTAATAACGAGAGGTTTTGCTAATCTCTTTGCGCAAATTGCGACTAAAGCCACGAACATTAATTAAAACAAAGCTTTTTTCCAAAAGATCTAAATAACGAGCCACTGTATTTTTACTCATTCCCAATTGCGTTCCCAACTCCTGCAAGGAAACTTCCTGACCAATTTGAAAAGCAACTAGCTCTAATAAATTTAATATTTTTTTAGAATGCTTGATCTGCTCTAACTGCAAAATATCCTTATACAAATAAGAATCTCTTATTTGCTCTAAATAATCTGCTTTTTGCTTGAAATCTTCTGCTGATAACACTTTAGGGTAAGAGCCATAAATTAACAAATTTTCTAAGTTTTGACTAATTTTAAATGGCCCATAATTTTGTTTAAGCTCTAAAGCTGAAACAGGAAAAAGATTTATTGTTCTCTTCCTGCCAACCAGCGGCTCGCCAACTTGGTTAGCCAACTCAAATGAAGAAGATCCGGTGGCAATCACCTTAATACCCTCAATTTGATCAACCATGATTTTTAAAGCTTGGCCAATTTGGTTAACCTTTTGCGCCTCATCGATCACCACCAGATCATAACCCTGAAAAAAAGGGATGATTTTAGAAAATTCCTGACTCTCAAGCACTTTTCTCAGTTGAGCATCGTCGCCATTTGTTAAAAGATAGCGATGAGGATAATTAGTTAAAAAACGTTTGATAAGAGTAGTTTTGCCAGCGCGACGCGGACCATAAATGACCAAAGCTCGATTGGGCTCTAGTAAATCCGATATCTGGCTAGAGTAATATCGCTGAAT
>CAZMMR010000068.1:0-5078 GCA_964567445.1 uncultured Pseudomonadales bacterium | reverse complement strand
CCTTTGAGGAAGAATTACAAATTAGTGGTGTTCGGATTCCATTGCGAATGTAGCAAGTTAACTTCGGATCTCGATGCAACCAATATTTAAGTTCAGGGAAGCTTGGATTTCGTTTTTCAATCATTAGCAGGACTTTTTTTGCTTGCTTGTATTTACCTAAGGCTGCGAGGCAGCGAGCCAATAACAATGCGCTCACATCATCCATTTTCTCCTGACCGTTGAGTGTTAAAGTTTCAATTGCTTTTTGATATTTGCCTAAGCCAAACAGTACTACTGAATAATCATAGGTCATTGTTTGCCTTTGATTTTTCATCAAATTCAGGGCTTGTTGATATTTTCCAACAGCAAGCAGTTGGGAAATAGTCATTGACTGTGGCTTAATCTTAATTTTCTTTGAAGAATCTACCCTGGATTTAAAAACATGTTTTTCTTTTATTCTTGTTTTTGCTTTTTTAATCCAATCTGGGTGACCAGCGTAATCAGTTGCGTTTATGAACTCAAAAAAGAACTCTCTATTAAAATCGTACTCTGCTTGTTTGTCTTGGGTCCTAAACGGATGAGAAATATGCAGACCGCTAGCAGCATAAACTGGAATGACCTGCAATCCTTCAGCAATTAACTTAGCTCCAACAAAACCATCATCACAACCCCAGCCTTCAAATCTATCATCAAAACCACCGACTAGATTAAAGTATTCTCTAGGAGCACTAAAAAGCATGCCAAAGACCATATCAGCCAACAACCAAGGATCTTTAAACATTTCGTTATCTGGCATCCACAGACCGTTAAAGTGACCCAACCTTTTGTAATGATCACTGGCTAAACACATGTTTGCAGGGTAGCCAGGCTCAAAATACTGAATCCGCTCGTCATTGGTAATGTAGAAGCCAGCATCTGGTCCATTTTTTTGCAAGTAATCTAAGGTCACTCGGTTATCATTAGGCTGGACGTAATGACGAAAGCCAGTCAATAACAGATTTTGGTGATATTCATGTCTCACCATTAAATTTTCTAAAGCATTAAAATTCAAAACAGTATCTGCGTCAACTTCAATAACAATATCTCCTTCAGCAACACTAATCCCAGCATTCATCGCAGGACCCTGACTATAATTATCTTGTCTGACAACAACCAAATTAAGATCAAGATTAGCATCTTTTATTACCGAATACGTGTCATCTGTTGAACCATCATCTGCCACAATTACTTGAAGCTGTTGAGGAAATTTTTGATTAAAGCTACTTTTTTCAAGAGCTACCAGTGTCTGGAGAATAGTATCTGTTGCGTTCCATGCTGGAATAACAACAGATGCACTTAACGAGGGAGTTTCAACGGCTAAATCATCATACAAGACATTATCAAAAATAAATTCTTTTTTATATTTTTTTTGGAACTCTTCTTCTAAATCAGAGTAATCATTACTGTGTTGCAAAAGTATTTTGTTGATATTTTTAGACATATTTCTCTCTAAATTGTATAATGTCTTAACGGTTATTCGAAGGTTTTAACTCTCGGAACTTAATTATATCAAAAAAAATATTGAGGTTACAACGAGCTAAGTTTATATGGCAAAAATCATACTCACCGCTGAAAATTTTGCTTTTGGTCCAATTAGCAAACTTCTTTTTATTGCTACAGAGTTAAAAAAAAGAAATCATTATCTAATCTTTGCTGGGTATGGAACTTCATTACAGCTAGCCAAAAAATTCCCCTTCAATGAAATTTATGAGATTGATACAGATGATGAACAAAATCAAGTTGAGCTAAAAAAAATTATTGATCAAGGTCAAATTTTGGTGAGCTCAATGGATCTTAATTCCATCAAGTTAGCCAATTATTTAGACATACCCACTGTCTGGGTAGACTGTCTTTTTTGGTTTTGGAAAGAAATTCCAGAACTAGTTTTTGATGTAGATGCATATATCAGGGAATTAACCATTGATGACTCTAAAAACACTATTGCCTATCAAGATAAGATTAAAAATTTTCATACGGTTGGACCGATTATCGGTGATAAAAAAATTAAGAACAAGCGACAAAATAAAGTCCTAATCTCATACGGTGGGGGAGAAGCACAGTACTGGTACAAAGTGGGAAAAGATACCAATTATCCCTTCGTCATGACTGAAGTTCTAGCCAACCATATTGAATGGTCCAACTTTGACGAAGTAACCATTGCCACTAATGAAAAAATTATTCAACAACTGAAGAATAAATATCCTGATTCAGTTTTTCAATTCAAGCACTATTCTCAGACAGAGTTCATCCAAGAGTTGTCATCAGTTCAAATGTTATTGACTACTGCTGGGTTAGTAACAACTGAATCTGCCTTTAATCTCCAAACACCAACTATATTTCTACCTTCCTCCAACAACAGTCATCACTTGTTATTGACTGAGTTGAGAAATCTATCCTTAGCTCCTGCCTCTGTCCAACTTGATGACTTTATGAAGAACATAAAAATTAAAAATGTAGATCCTCATCAAAGTATGCAAGCAGTGATGAAACAACTGAGAACCTTTGAAAAATCGCCTGATGTGAGAAAAAAAATAGGCGATAGGTTAAATCAATATATTCAATCAGTAGATGAGTGGGCTCCTTCATCGGTGACTCAGGCTCATCAATACCTTTCTAACCTCGGTGAAAAGGGAACTGAAGGGGTGGTGCGGATTATTGAAGATTTGCTTAAGGAAGAAATCAAATCATAGAATGAAAAATAAAATATTGATCACTGGAGCCACTGGGTTTTTAGGTAAAAATATTCTAAAAATTTTTGATGAAAAAGATATCCCCTATATTGGTATCAGCAAAAATGGGGGAGGAAATATTCAAGCCTTGGATCTAACAGATCTTGAGCGAACAAAATCTTTTTTTAAAAATTTGTCTGTCAAAACCATTGTTCATGCTGCTAGCTTAGTAGATCTGTCTAGAGACTACCAAACTGCGATTAAGTGTGTAGATAACAATCTCCTTGCAACCATGAATCTCCTAGAAGCGTGCCAGGATAAAACTCAGATTAGATTTATCTATATTAGTTCAGAAGAAGTGTACGGTTCTAACCCTCCTCCATATAAAGAAAATCAAGCCCCACTGCCACCATCCCCTTATTCCATCAGTAAGGTGGCTGCTGAGAACTATTTAAGATACTTTGCTAAAAAGTACTCGCTTGAGTCAATTGTGTTGAGGATGAGTACTATGTATGGGCCAAACATGCCAAGTAACAAGTTTTTTCATAAAGTAATTAAAGCTGCCCTGTCTAATAACCCGATTGCTCTTAATTCTGGACAAAACAAAAGGGATTATCTTTATGTAGAAGATGCCGTTAAAGCTATTTTAAAATCAGCCGATGTTGAATTGCCAGAGAAATTCTCAATTTTTAACATTGGGCATGAAGCAAGCTCCACTTTAACTGAGTTCATAAAAATTATCATTAATCAAACTATTAGTGAATCAAAAATAAAGTACGGAGCCATTCCTGAAAGAACTACTGAAGCCAAAAACTGGTTTGTTAATAACTCAAAAGCAAAGAGAATTTTAAACTGGGAACCTGAGACATCTTTGACAACTGGCATCTCCAAAACAATTAATTTTTATCAGAAGAATTTATGAAAAAGAAAATAGTTAATAGCAAGTGCAGAATAGAAAAAAAAGTTTTATATGCCGGGGTCAGTTATGATCAGGCTGAAATTGGGGCAGTCGTTAAATCATTAGAAAACCAATGGCTAGCAAATGGCCCTCTAGTTGAAAAATTTGAAAAGAAGATCGCTAAATATTTTGGTAAAAAATACGGAGTGGCCGTGAACAGTGGCTCAAGTGCTAACTTATTAGCAGTAGCTGCACTTAATCTTCCTAAAAATAGTGTGGTAATTACACCAGCTCTCACCTTTTCAACTACCGTTTCTCCTTTACTTATCAACGGACTGGTTCCAAAATTTGTTGATGGAGTTATTGGTCGATATACAATTGATGAAGACCAAATCGAAGCCGCCATTGATGAGAAAACCGTTGCCATCATGGTTCCACAGTTAATTGGTGGAATCTGTGATATGAATAAAATCAAAACTCTGGCAGAAAAATACAACCTTAAAATTATTGATGATTCGTGTGATACTTTTGCTCCAACCCTCAACGGAAAAAAAGTTGCCAGCTTTTCCGATATTACCACAACTTCATTCTATGGTTCTCACATTATTACTACTCTTGGAATGGGAGGGATGCTGTTGACAGATGATGAAGAAATTAAAGCAAATGCAATTACTATGCGCGATTGGGGTCGGGTCGGCAATGATCAGGAAGAGTTTGATAAAAGATTTAACTTCAGCATTGACGATATTCCATATGACGGCAAATTTCTTTATTCTCATCTAGGCTTTAACTTTAAAATGAATGAAGCAGCAGCAGCATTTGGACTAGAACAATTAAAGAAACTACCTAAATTCCTAACAACTAGAAAAGAAAACTGGAATAAGTTGTTTGATTTATTTGCAACTTACCAGAAATATTTTCACTTACCTGAACTAATTACGGGTGCAGAGACGAACTGGCTCGCATTCCCTCTGACGATTTCTTCAACTGCTCCTTTTAGTAGGTATGAATTGCTCAAATACTTTGAAAATAACGGCATCCAAACACGAGTTTTATTTAGTGGCAATATCACTCGTCATCCAGTCATAAAAAAACACAAACATTTAATTCATGATGATCTTGAGCAAGCTGATCAAATCATGGCTTCTGGCTTTTTATTAGGGGCACATCATGCCATGACAGCTGAACAGATTGAGATTATTGAAAATTCATTAAAGAAATTCTTGAAGGATTATTGAGTTTGAGATTTTTCTAGTTCCCAGATAAGTGCTATCGGGAGATCAACCAGAGCCCTAACCATCACTTCTTTATCTATACCTAGCATAGATTGTAAAACTTCAAGATGATCCCACTTAAGTTTGGGCTC
The DNA here is from genome assembly GCA_964567445.1 of uncultured Pseudomonadales bacterium. GTDB lineage: Bacteria > Patescibacteriota > Microgenomatia > UBA1400 > PJMF01 > CAZMMR01. Next base: position 127 of record CAZMMR010000068.1, on the reverse strand, counting down.
CATGCATCTAATGATCTCTAAATGATTAGCATTAAACTGGCTAATATAGTCACTGTGCAGATGAATATTATTTTTGGGTCTTGCCCAGTTAACAGGAATTTAATTAGTAATTAATACCTGTATAATG
>CAZMMR010000067.1:0-5185 GCA_964567445.1 uncultured Pseudomonadales bacterium | reverse complement strand
GCAGTCTTGGTAAATCGCAGCCATTAGACTTATTGCCAGTCACACCCTAACATTAAAAAAACGAAAAACTGTCATTTTGCTGACAGTTAGCAAGAGAGGGTTGGGGAAGTTTATGACAAGAGCACGTAACAAGCTATTTTTAATACAGACTCTTAAATACAAACAATTTTTAAATTGGAATGGTTTAACTATTAATCTTCACACACCACGTAGTCATTGGCATTATCGCCAGCAAAATCATAACTGCCATCCACTTTACTAATTGAGCCAGCACACTTATCACGGCTAGCTTGAATATCTTGATCAGAAGCATTGTCAAGCTCTACAGTTAAGATGTACTCTTCATAATCAGTAGTGCTAACCTTGTAGGCCTTATACTCAGGGACTTCTTTCATATAAACCGTGCTACCATCATAAGTAGCAAAAACCTCTCCTGTCGTGATCTCTTTTTCGTCTGACGAATCTGGGTCTTGAACAGCAATGTGACTATTGGTTTGTTCGGGATAATTTTGATTGTCATTGTAGTAGAGACGCAGTGCATTCTTTAGTTCGCGCAAACCTGCTTTTTTATTGGAGTCGCCCGCTCTTTGTCTGGCTCCCATTAAGTTAGGCATAACTAAAGCTGCCAAAACACCAATAATAAAAATTACTACTAATAACTCAATAAGAGTAAAGCCTTTTTTGTACAAATATTTAATATTGTTTGGGTTTTTTTTATTTTTTATGTACATAATGTTAAGAATTTAGTCTTGATAATTGCTACTGCTCATTTAGCACTTTTTTCTCTTAAGCATCAGCTTAACATAGCTTTAAATTAATAATAAGTGATTAATTTACATCTATGATTCGTCGCCACCACCAGAACAAACAGCCTCACACTCTAAACCTTCATTATATTCACAAGTTGGAGAGCCTTCGAAGCAATTAACACCTGATGTATCACAACCCCAGCATTCATCACCCGGTTCATGCTCGGGCGTTGGCTCTGCAGTTGGCAGAGGTAAATCAACACTACTAACAGCATAGTTGCAATCTAGATCAGAACCACTTAAATTACAGTCGGTAGACGCGTGACCTTCCTCGGCTGTAAGATGTCTGTCTTGATCGTTTTCCAAATAAGCATACAAATAGTACGATTTGTTATCATTTAGAGTTTCGTAATAATAGCTATACCCTCTGGGATCTCGCGGTAGCTTAATCATATAGACTGTACCATTACTATCAGTAAACTCACTTCCCCAATCAAGCTCAGTACCATCAGCCAACTTTATTAATCCATCCCCACTATCAGCTGGATATTGATCGTAGTCATTGTAATACAATTCCAATGCCCGCTTAACCTGCTCTAGATCATGTTTTCTCTGAGCATCTCTTGTTTTAATTTGAGACTGAACAAAGCCACGAATCCCAATGGTGGTTAAAATACCAATGATAATCATTACCACTAATATTTCTAACAAGGTAAAACCAGAGCGCCCAGATTTTTGATATGTGGTATTAGTCATCATAAGTTTGCGATTTAGTAGCATCTAAATAATAAAGTTTTTAATAATTTGTCTTAAAGTTACAAGGCTCTTTCTTTCCCCCTTGCTTCGTACTGGCTTTTTGTTCATAATTTGATCATAGCAGAAGTTGTTCTTTAATTAAACAATTTGTGCTTCACACTTATCTGTGCTTATTCGTGAAATGGGCGCCTAATTCAAGAACGACGCTACTTAATATCTTTAAAATATCTTTAATATTTGACACAGCACTACTTAATATTTGCACCCAATATTTACCACAACATTATTACTAACTAGTTTAAACTTGCCAACTAGGCTTTTTACTTATGATCGAAAACAGAAACGCTGCAACCAACAACACCTTACAATCAACCAACCAACAGTCCAACTTAGCTCATGACATTTACTCATGGCTGCTTGTTGTTTTCACAGTTCTTTTACCATTATTGGTCTTACCCATCACCAGCAATTTCATTGGCCAAACCAAGCTATTGCTAATTTTTATTATGTTAATTAGCACTGCCGGTCTATTTTTGTTCAACTCCTTTAAAGAACAAAGTTGGAAAGTTGTCATATCTCCTCTTACTCTGCCTTTATTTATCTTTGCTATGGCAGTTTTAGGCTCTACCTTTTTAACCCAAAATTACCCGGTTAAAAACCTGGTGGGTATGGGTGGCGCTTACTTAGGCTTTGCTCTACTTCCTCTGTTGGGTGGCGCTTTAGCAAATAAAAAGTTAAGTCGGATGATGGTTCCAACAGTTGCCATTGCTGGTGCTCTATTAAGCCTGAGCAGCCTACTACAAATGGTGGGCTATGGACCAACTCAGTTAATCAATGCCGTCACTGGCTTTGAATTACCCAGCAGTTTGCTCTTTAACTTAAGCGGATCGTCCTTAATTGCCACTGAATTTATTGCTTTGGCTACTTTAGGCGTCATTATTAAAATTATCAAAAGCAAGAAAATAACTACTCTGGATACCTTAACTCTACCCGTTTTAGTCTTAGGTTTGGGTTTGCACATTTGGTCAATGTTGCCAGGGCAAGTAGCAGAAATGGTGTTGGCGCCTTTCTCTGCCAGTTGGTCTGTGGCTCTGGATAGCTTACGAGCACCACGCTCAGCCCTTATTGGTCAAGGCCCAGAAGCATACGTTAACACTTTTGCCCGCTTCCGCCCAGATTGGTTAAACAGCGACCGATACTGGCAAGTTAATTTTGGCGCTGGCCGCGGTTTACCACTTACCATGCTGGTGCAATTAGGCTTTATTGGTCTAATTTCTTGGTTGATGATTGCTGTTAAATTCTTTGTTAACAAAAACGAAGAAGTAAGATTTAAAGACAGCCCCATTTCCTGGATGTTGGGTGCAGCTTTTTTGCTACAGCTAATCTTTCCTCCTAGCTATGTCTTGCTCGGCTTGCAAGCCATTCTCATTGTAGCTTGGATTGCTGAGTTTAAAGATGAATTTTCTGTTCTAAAATTAAGAGCGCTTAACGCTCAAGTAGATGGTGGCCGCCGACAAACCCAATCGTTTACTAAAGCCAATCGCTGGATTACTTTAATCACTAATGGCATTTTAGCCATGTGTTTAGTGTTAGTTACTTATCTCTTAGGTCGAACTTGGCTTAGTTTCTATCGTATATACCAAGCCAATCAAGCCTATCTAGAGAATGATGGTGTTGCTGTCTATAACGCTCAAAGACAAGCCGTGTTCCTTAATCCTTATCTCGATTCACACCGTCGCAGCTATGCCCTCACCAATCTGCAATTAGCTACAGCTTTGTCTAACAAAACTGACATTACAGAGCAAGAACAACAACAGGTGTCACAACTAATTCAGCAGGCGGTAACAGAGGCCAATAGTGCTACTCAAATTGATCCTCAGGACTATCGCAACTGGAGTGTTCTAGCCCAAATTTATCAGGAACTAATTAGCAGCGCCGAAGAGGCGGATCAATGGGCAGTTAACGCTTATGTCCAAGCTATTCAAAACAGCCCCTCTAATCCTCTACTGAGAATTCAACTAGGTAATATTCTTTTTAATCAGGAAAAGGTGCAGCAGGCAGTTAATCTTTACCAGCAAGCAGTTAACTTAAAACCAGACTTTGCTGCTGGTTACTACCATCTTGGTAAGGCTTTACGAGCGGGCAAACAGTTAGACACAGCCAAGCAATCTTGGCAACAGGCCTTGCAATTACTCGATCGAGAGTCGGAAGACTACCAACAGCTGCAACAGCTAATGGCAACCTTAGAGGAAGAAATCGAGCAGGCTTCGGCCGCCGCCCAAGCTCAAGGGTTAACAGACCCAACACAAGCTGGAAGCGCCCAAGCAGTCACTGAGTCCGGTCAAACTCCGCTTGGAAGAGAGTTGCCAGACATCACTTCCCAAAACTTGCAACAGGCTGCTGAAGGCTCTGTTAGTCAGCCTGAAAGCGAACCCTTGGAGTTAAATAAAGAAGACGCTCAACTCCTAAACGAAGAAGAAAATCCAGAACAGCAGCCAATCACTGATGACACTACTGAGGAAACCCAGGAAGAAGAAACTAACTAATAGATTTATTGGGGAAGCCTGACCTTACTGAGGAAAGAATTGCTTACCTGGGCTACTTATATTAGTGGGTTACTTATATTAAACCGCTTACTTTAACCGAAACAACTCCTGTTTTAAATCATCTAGACCTTCACCAGTAACAGCGCTAAAAGGATAAACTGCCACCTGTTTTTGTGCAAAAACCTGCTCGATTGCTGCTTGCAACTGATCCGAATAAAGATCGGTTTTATTAACCGCCACTAAACTTGGCTTGTGCAAGAGCTGACTGTGGTGCTCTTGCAGCTCCTGCTGCAACTGCTGATATTGCTGATATACTTTCTGCGCCTGCTCTGACACAGTTAACTCTTGATCAAATAAGGTTGGTTGAGGCACGTACAAGATGTACATAATCTGCCGGCAATTCTCGATATGGCGTAAAAACTTATCACCCAAACCTTTACCCTGGCTGGCGCCAGTGATTAAACCAGGAATATCAGCCATAACTAATTCCCGTTCTTGATCGGCGGTGGTAATAATGCCCAAATTGGGCTCCAAGGTGGTAAAAGGATAGTCCGCAATTTTAGGATGAGCTTTGGTTAATCTAGAGAGCAACGTACTTTTTCCAGCATTGGGAAAACCGACCAAACCAATATCGGCCAATAAACGCAGTTCAAAAATAACTTTCTTCCGCTCACCCCACGTGCCATACTGAGCTTCCAGAGGCGTTTGATTGGTAGAGCTGCGAAAGGCACGATTACCTCGACCACCCAGACCACCCTGACACAGAACAACCTGTTGCCCACTCTCTCTAATTTCTACCAATTTGATAGTTTTGGTAGTAGATTGTTCACTATCTAAAATTTTATCTAAATCTGAAAATCTCTTAGTCGGCACCGTCTCCTGTTTAAAATTCAAAGGTTGCAAATCGTCTTCTGCTCGAAAAGGAATTGACTCGCCCTCTTCATTTAAAAAATATTTTTCGAATTTAGCTTCATCTTTATTTAAAGTTACTTGCAAACGGAAAGGGTTAAAAGGCTCATCTGTTTTGTCCTGCTTTTTATTCTCTTGATCATCAACTTCTTGTTGTTTTTTATCCTGTAAATCGTCGTTGGTAAGCAAGTCTTGATAAGGACTTGCTTCTTGAGCAAAATCAAA
>CAZMMR010000066.1:0-5394 GCA_964567445.1 uncultured Pseudomonadales bacterium | reverse complement strand
TGACTAATCTTGTTTTCCTGCACCAACCAAACAACTGTCCCCAAGGGAACTTTAAGAATTAAGTCTTTACCATTTTTGCCGTGTTTATTATTTTTATTGCCAATCTGACCAGAGCCGGCCTTAAACTCCTTAGAGCCAGCATAATTTTTTAAAGTATTTAAATTAGGATCACCTTGTAAAATAATGTCGCCACCATCACCTCCATCACCACCATCCGGCCCACCCTTAGGTCGATACTTTTCTCGGTGTAATGACACCCGGCCATGACCACCGTCTCCTGCTAGTAGTGTTAGTTGAACTAAATCAATCATTTTTGTACTATTTGTTTAAAATAACATTTTGTATTTTGTAAAAGACCTTTGTTAAGTCTTTAAGTTTTAGCAATTACAGTTAAGCTCTAATTGTAAAACAAAGCTGAACATAATAAAACCCAAACCTAAAACAGATGTATAACAATATTGAAAGAAATTGTTTTAAAACAAGACTCTTACCTACAAGTAAGAAAGAGGATTCATTAGTGCCCCGCCCTTACGGATCTCAAAGTGCAGGTGAGTACCAGTAGAACGACCGGTGCTACCCATCTGACCAACAACGTCACCTCTATTAACCCGCTGCCCCACTCTTACCTGAACCAAACTTAAATGAGCATACAAAGTAACAAAGCCATTACCATGATCGATAACTACCCGATTGCCATAACCCCAACCACTAGGCCAACCCGCCTGGGTAACAATCCCAGAATCTGAAGCTAAAATAGGACCGCCACTTTTATTAGCAATATCGATTGCTTTATGGTAAAAACGATAACCCTGAGTAATGCGGCCAGCTGCTGGCCAAACAAAACTACCATGAGCAGTAACACTGCCGGCATCAGGAGTGGTGGCAGCAATGTAAGATTTTTGAGTGGCCGCTGGCTTCTTTTCTTCTGGTTTAACCCCTTCGGGTACCATCAACCACTGTCCAGCCACGAGTTCAAAAGTCTCATCATTCAAAAACTCGTTAAAGGGATAGTCAACGACCATCTGAGCCTGAGACTGATCCAGTCCATATTTTTTAGCAACCGAGTAAATCGTTTCACCATGTTTTACTTTATGGCGAATACCGTCAATCGGCAAGACATCTAATTCCTGGCCTGGTTTGATTTTGCTTTTTTCGGTTAAATCATTTTCCCAGAGAATAGTATCCGTAGATAAGTCATATTTTTCCGCAATAGTGGAGATTGTTTCTCCTTCATCAACAATGTGGGTAATAATCTCTCCCCCTCGGTATTGTCGAACCTCCTCTGCTTGATAAGTGTAAAAATCAGGGGCGTAAGCAGTGGCTGTAGCCAATACAGGAGCTTGGGGTTGCTTTTTTTGCTCTTGATCGACTTGGCTTAAAGCAATCGGACCAACAGTCACCACCAAAGCAATTAAGCCCACCATACCAAAGTGCAAAAATGGTCGTGCATAACGACCTCTTTTCTTATAGAGAATATCAACAATAAAATCTTTGGAGATCTCGAATTTTTCAAACCAACCATAACCACGAAGCTTAATGTAGTGGCGAACAAATTGGAAAAACTCTCCAATTTCCTTAATGATGCCTGGTGTCTTAAACTCAATAGTGATTCGTGACATAAAGTCTTGGCTTAGTCTTATAGACTTGTTGCGAAATAAGTCTAATCAGAAAATCAACTCTGATCCTATCTTAGCAAAAAAATTTAATTAAACAATTTTTGCTAATTCTACCTTATTTATCAGTAAAAACAAAAGAAAAACTTAATTTAATCAACCAAGTGAGGAACAATTATAGCTAATTACCTAGAAGGGATCAATGATGACCTCCGCCTGGTAAGCCTGGAGTAAATAAATGAGTCTCTTTGTCGAGGGTTTCTCAAGAGAGCGCTTATGGAGACTGTTTTTCAAAAAGATCAACTCTTTTTTATTAACCCTTTTTTAAAACGATTAACCCTTTCAAAAAGATCAACCGTTTTTTAAACTAGCTAAAAACTCTTTATTGGAATCGGTTCTCTTCAGCCGACCAAGTAGTGTAGAAGTTCGCTCCTCTTTATTAAAGGTATCAAGCATACGTTGTAGAGTAACCACTGACTGATAAGTCATCTGATCTAACAACAGCTCATCCTTACGAGTACCAGAGCGTTGGACATCGATAGCTGGATAAATACGGCGTTCAGCCAAACGGCGATCCAAATGGATTTCTTGGTTGCCGGTGCCTTTAAACTCTTCGTAAATTAGATCGTCCATTCTAGACCCAGTATCAACTAAAGTGGTACCAATAATAGTTAACGAGCCTTTGTTTTCAAAGTTACGAGCAGCGCCAAAGAAATGCTTGGGCGGAAATAAGGCGGCTGGATCAAAGCCTCCACTTAAAGTTCGTCCTGAAGTAGGAATCGATAAGTTATAAGCTCTGGCTAAACGAGTAATCGAATCCAACAAAATCATAACATCTCCACCCATCTCGACTTTTCTCTTAGCCCTAGCTAAAGCCAGTTCAGCGACACGACACTGGTCCTCAGCCGACTCATCAAAATTACTAGCAGCCACTTCACCTTCGCCATCAGTAATACGGGCGATATGTCTTCTAATATCGGTAACTTCTTCTGGCCTCTCTCCTACTAGCACTGCCATTAGGTAAATTTCGGGAGAGTTGTGAGCCACACCGGTAGCAATATTTTTTAACAAAGTAGTCTTACCCGCTTTAGGCGGAGACACAATCAAACTACGCTGACCCTTACCAATTGGAGCAACCATATCAATAATCCTTAAAGACAGCGGGTTCTTGCTGATCTCCAGCTTAATCCGCTCGTTGGGATAAACTGGAGTTAGACTCTTAAACTTGAGTCGATCTAATTTGCGAAACTTTTCAGCCTTAATGTCGTTGATGGTATCGATTTGCAACAAACCCCAGTAGCGCTCATTATCCTTAGGACGACGAGCTGGCCCCTCAACTACATCACCATTTTTTAAATTAAATCGTCGCATTTGAGAACTAGAAATGTAAGCATCTCGCTCTCCTCCAGAATAACGCATGCGAAGAACACCATGGCCATTACGCGAAGTGTCCAATATACCTTTAATAGTCTCTGTGGGTAAATCCCCATCCGGCAACGAGTTAAGATGCCCGTTACTATTATTTTGCGACTTTTTGGTTTTTTTACTACTGGTTTTTTTACTAGAAGACTTGCGCCCTCGTTTTGCTTTATCTTGAGGCATACTTTTTCCTTTATTATTGTTATTAGTATTCTTAGATCCTGATTTCTTCTTTCGTTTTTTCTGTTCAGGAGCAGTTGCTTTGGAGTTCTTTTTCTGAGATTGGGGCCTAGGTTTAGTCTTTTTTTGAGGACTATCTTTGTCTGGCGACCCAACTAAGTCGGAAGCACTCTGTTTGTTGATTGCCATAAACTGATTTAAAAATATTATCTTCTAATTGATTTATCTGGGAAAATGAACAAGGTCTAATAAAAAGATTCATCAAACAACTGTAAAAGACTCAGGAACGTCTACGAAGACATGGCTATTATGGCAAAAGAAGTCGATAGTGTCAACTCGAGTTGCCATTTCCAGATAAATAATTTGCTATTTCCAGATAATCAATGTTGCTCGCGCATTAGTTTTGCATAACGAAAATAACGAATTGGAGAGTTAAGATGTTTACAGGTATAAAGAATTAAATCGGCCTCATAATCTGTAATATCTGTCCCCTCTTCAATTTGGTAAATCTGATAGTGCCATTTTCTCTGATCAGACACAACTTCGATCGTGTCACCTGGCTGTAACTCTGGTAAACGATAAAAAGAGTGCTGCTGCCAATAATCACTCTGCCACCACCACTTCCAACCAAAACGATGACCTGCCACAATCATTGGCTTATCCAATTCTCCTGGCTCACCAAAGTCTGGCACCCACCATAGCCCTGTATTCAATGCTTCGTGTTCGTTTTCAGTGCGTTGCAGACGAGAATTAACACCAATCTTAGGAATAATTAGCCACTCTCCTACTGGCAAATCATCGTCCTTAGGCGGCAACCGTCTCTCTTTTTGATCTTCTAAGTGATTGCTTTTATTAGACAACACTTGCTGCTGCGCTTTAGAGTTGTCAACAAACTCCTGTTCAACTTGGTTAATTGCTTGATTATTAGCACTCATTGTTTCTCCTGGAAAAACAATGTAGTACAACTTGGGCCCATAAACTGCTACCAAAACCACCACAGCCAAGGCAATTATAATTCCCATAAAGACATCTAGTACCGTGTTCCAGAAAGCAGGTTGCTGACAAGCGGAGTGAGTAACAGTTAATACTGGTGAGGGACTACTGGGTAAGTTTTTACTTAAATCTAAGACAGGCTGTCGGAAAACGTTTCGCTCAATTAAATAACGGGGTGAAGCGACTTGTCGCTGCAGACGCCAATCCCCCTTCAGCCCTTGTTTAAGAAAGGGGAAGTTATCTGCAAGGAAATTAGAGTTAGTTTGAAACTCAACTTTTGACATAAGCTTAACTTTTTATATATAGACTGCCTTGGCTATTAACTACAAAAAGAACACTAAAAATAAGGAGTTAATATTATATCTTATAACTATAATTATGACAACCTAAAACTGTTCCATGAGACAATTCTACAAGTCGATTCTGGGAGATGATGCTACGAGTTAATCCTGCGAGACGGTTTATGAACCCCTAAAACTATCAAAACCCTCCAATCTAATGGAAATAACATCAAAAGAATAACTTGTACCTAAAGTTAGTTAGCAATTAAACAACCACAAACTTCCACCCACAGATCTTTTAAAGAACATTAAAAAAGTGAGTGCTTATAACAAAAAGGCGTTGAGTAGAAGTTCGGTTGCCTACCATATGGTAGGCAGGCCTGCCCAACCACCGAACTTCTACTCAACGCCTCTCATCTTTAAACACTCGTTCAGCTGATGCGCCCTGCCCACAACCGCACCAGCCGAATCGAGTCTTACCATTATAAATCAATTATAACTCCATTTCCAGTCTTTTATTGTCTTATAATATAACTTGTGGCTGTAATTTATAATCTTATAACATCATTTCTAACTAAATACTTGAGTAATTTATATAGTTTTACACATTGTAGCAATAAAAAAATTACTTGTGTAAAACAAGTTAGTAATTATGAACATATTTGCCATCTACCCGAAAGTAAAACCGAAGCACATCTGCTCTGCCAGGTGTCCCGAAAGAAACATCAGTAAAGGGAGCTGCATTCTTGACTCAACGTGGTAAAATTAAGGAGATCCTCTTTACAGCTTCTTCCCCTCTGCACAAAATCATAATTCCAGCTATTATCAAGAGCGTTTCTTAGAACTAGGCAACCTCACGCTTAGCAATCAGGATATTTATTCTTTAAAAACTTTTCGAGATTTTACCG
>CAZMMR010000065.1:3337-5404 GCA_964567445.1 uncultured Pseudomonadales bacterium | reverse complement strand
TAGATCGACTTCATCACAAATTAGAGTTTCTTGTAATTCTTCAAATATTGATCTTTGTATCAACTCTTTTAGCTTCTTCACTTTGTTATATCTTTCATTTTATTGTTGACTTTTTTCAACTTCTATTTGGTATCTGATCTCTTGTAACTGGATATATGATATCAATAAAAAGGCTTCCCAAGGAAAATTAACATAAATACTCCAAATAGACAGTGCAGCCGGAGCGCCGAATACCGATCCAATAGTAGCAATAAGAAACTTTTCAGTAACAGCCACTTTAAGAGAATTTAATACGATAGGGGCAATGATCGATAACAAGTGCTCTATATTAGAAAGTTTCCATTGTAAACAATCCTCTTCAGCAACAAACACTGCAATTTCACTATAATCGTCAGAAGTTACACCACCAGTTAAAAATTTAAGCCAAGATTTAAGAAAGCTAGGACCACCAACACTCGATTCGTGGGATAGGTCGGGATCGTAACCTAATGCACCTATTGAAAAGCCACCCCTTAAACTATGACCACGAGCAGGCAATAATGAAGACGAAGCAACCCCTAAATCCACTCCAAATTCTTCAGTTTCATAATTAGATTGTAAAAAACTCAATAAATGATTCAAGCCGTCAGCCATAAGCTCAGAAAGACCTGCGTCAAGTGAAGGCTTTCTAAAACGCGCTCTCAAATTAGGTGATCGTTCTAATTCTAAAGTATTTGCCAATGATGTAATCTCCGTTAACTCTGGACGACGAGAAATAAAGTGCTTAAATCTAGTATCATCAGACAAAGCACTAGCGAGAACTTGTTTAGCAAAGTCAGATAAAGCACCGAAAGGAGTCATTGAGCCAGAATTAAATTGTTCTTTTATAGCATCTTCTAAACCAACTAGGGTATAGCGATCATAATAACCAGGTTCCAACAAATCACATAGTATAATTGTGTGAAAAGACAGTTTTTTTAAGTCACGAGTTAAATCTTGCTCTGTGTAATAACTAGATTCATTAAATCCCGCCAAAGGCCGGTAGTAGACAGAACAATTTGGATCTTGATCAACTTCTTGTTCAATTCTTTCTAATCTATTGTTTAATACTTGAATAGGCTTGATCTTGAAACCTTTTAGCTCTAAAACTGGTTCAACTATATATCCAGTTGGTGTTCGTACTAAAGCATTGTGAACACTTACCACTTCGTTACATTGGGGAATTTTAAAAACTGTGTTATCAAGACCTGCATTCTCTCCAAACCAACCTTGTGAAGAAGGATTGTGTGTTCTAATATCGATATGTACAGTATCATCATTATCAGGGACTTGATAATGTAAAGGAGTACCAGGTTTATATTCATTTTCTACCTTATAAGGATCTTTAACTCTTTGTGTAATTAAATTCTTCGGTCCTATTCTCATTTCTTTAATTGGACCTACCCAAATGGTCCTGTAGACTATAGCTTTTACAGCACGTCTAACCATCTCTTTCATGCTATAGAATAAATAATTTTCAGCATCAACTGATTCTCCAAAATTCCGAGTAAGCCGCGCATATACAGCCTTAATTTCTTCTTGAGTGGCACCCATTGAGGACCAATCAATTTTCCCTTGTTCATAGAGATTTATACCCTCCCCATCATCTGATTCAGAATATTGCAACCACAAGATTCGAAATGCTTCTTCCGTTATTGCATCAGCTAAAGCATCCTTTTCTACCAATTTTGACTTACCAGCTTCAATTTGTTCTCTTTTAATACGATCATGGATCGCCCTAACGCTAAAACGATCTATTCTGTCCTGATGTACGACGCTATCCGTGAAAGCTTGTTTCATAGCGTCGACAATCTCTTTAGAAGTCACAAGTTCTGCCTCAGTTAAATGCACACCCTCAATGAAAAGTTGAACTTCTTTTTCTGTAAAGCCAGCTTCTTCAAGACTGCGCTCAAGAGCATCTGCCTGCGACTGACTTTGATCAGCTTCACCCATTAAATGACTAATTACTAGTTTACCGTAGCTGCTAAAAATAAGAGTTTTTAGCAAGTCTTGAGCCACAGCCTCAATCTCTTTACCCATTTTAGGATG
>CAZMMR010000065.1:0-3327 GCA_964567445.1 uncultured Pseudomonadales bacterium | reverse complement strand
GGCGAGTTATACTAGCATTTTTTAAACCAACAATAACGTCAAAATAATAAACAAAAATTTTTAAAACTTTATTACTTGTAAGCTGAGTTAAACCTTTATCAGGAATTGAAGTACCATAAAAGTGGAATAAATATTGTAGAGTCTTAAAAATATATTGAAATTGATATTTGGTATCAGGATTATTTATAACTGGAGCCAAATCTACTAAAGCTTCATTGCTTTCATTCAACAACTGACGAAGAGTCTCAAATAGATCTTGAACTTGAAAGTCTTCCTCTAGAGGTGATCTTACTTCTAACAGTCTATCAGCAGTTACTGGCATTTCCGATGGAACGCATCCAGGTCCAAGTGACAGAGCTGTAGCTGTACTTAAAAAAAGACATTTCAAAAAATACCTTCGACCAATCGGTTCTCCTCTCAAGAGTGCTTTAAGCTCCGAATCTTTAATACTTAAGTTTGATAAATCTTCTTTTCTTGGAGCCATAACTACTTTAATAATTAATTTTTTTTACAAAAATACTGTTGATAGTTGGTCTTTATATAATAAGTAATATATAAGTATACATTATAACAAAATACTATGAGTTAATACAAGTTGGAGTTGCTACTTCAAGACAATCGCAAAAAGTAGGAAACTTATGATTTTAAGCTTAATTATAGTTTTGCGTCCTTAGAATTAGCTTATTAAAACTAACTATCAATTAATTTCAATAATTAAAAAAATGATGATTAAAAACGACACACAAGACGCACAAATACTGGGCACTTAACACTACTAAGAATGGAATTGGGTGTGGCAAACGAAGGTATAGGAAAAAAGGCTGTAGTTCAAATATGAGTTAACTTGTAAAGCAAAAGATAAAAACATACCGAAAAACTACAACGAAAATATGTGTTTGACAGACAAACTCTGACTGATTTATTAAAAAAGAGAACTCAAGAAATAATGATGAGATTTTTCTATCTAGACATTACCTCGGTGTAGTTTTAATAATGATTTATGTAAACAACCGATAGCACAAATTACAAATATGTGACAAGATCATTGCATCCAATTGCTTTTATAATTTTAGTCGATTCCCGTAACCATTATTTTTTCTCTTTTTCTAGCAAACTCAGTAGCCTGATGCATCGATTCGAAGGTACCGGTGTCAAACCAGCGACCCTCAACAAAAGCCACATCTAATTTTTCTTCTTGTAAATAAAGATTGTTGATGTCAGTAATTTCTAACTCACCGCGGTCCGAAGGCTCTAGCGCTTGTGCTTTTTCTACTACGCTATGATCGTAAATATATAAACCTGTAATAGCATATTCAGATTTAGGCTCAGTTGGCTTTTCCTCTATAGATAAAGCTTTTTGATTATCATCAAACTCAACCACACCAAATCTTTGAGGATCTTGTACTTTTTTAGCAAAAACTCTACCCCCAGATTCAAAACTTTGAATGGCATGACTAAAATCATCCTCGAACAGATTATCTCCTAAAATTAAAGTGACGTCATCATCGCCAATAAAATCTTGGCCAATGAGAAAAGCCTGGGCTAAACCGCCTGGCTCTTCTTGAATCTCATAAGTAAAATCGCAACCAAACTCTCTACCACTGCCTAAAAGTTTGAGGAAGTCGCCTGCATGATCTGGAGCCACAATAATTAGAATGTCTTCAATTTGAGCTTGAAGTAAAGTCTGAAGCGGATAATAAATCATGGGCTTATTGTAGATGGGCAACAACTGCTTACTAGTGACATTTGTAAGCGGCTGCAATCTAGTGCCACGACCGCCGGCTAAGATAATTCCTTTCATAAATAAATCCCTCTATTTTATTTTTACTTAATTAATTAAGAACGACAGTGTAACACAAACCAAGCTCCATTTTTTATCAACGCATCAAATTGTAACTAAAAACATGAGTGATCCTGCCAAGACAGAAATACCTAAATATTCTAAAATGATCTTCTTGTTAACCCGATCTGTTTTAAAATGGTTAATCACTCCCCAGAAAAAATAGAAAACCGCCATCAATAAAATCAGATAGCGTTGGTAAATAATATCCGGCCAGGCAGCCAAATACAAAAATGAAATTAAGCCTAAAAAAATTATTAATACTAAATAGGCAATTTTGTGATGTAGAAACTCTTGTCTCATTTAATCATACCTCCTTTAAACAAAATAACCAGAAAAGCAACACAGAAAAATAATATGATATGCCCTAGATTTTCGCCAACTAATCTCATACTCTTGCGATGACCAATAATAAATGAATCGTAACTAAGAGTTATAACAATCATCATAATCACACCCAAGAAAAATATTTTAGTAAGTTGTAGAGGGGTAAAAATAGCTGATTTTCCCAAGTTAGCTAAAGGCTCGATAGCAGATCCTAAAACACCAGAATCAGTCTGTACTGTTTGTTGATTGGGGCTAACTGCCACCAGCTCCTGAGCAGCTTGCTCATCATCTGGTATGGACCGATCGTCATCAGTCTCCTCTTCTACAGCCCTAATCGGATTTTGCATTGGCTGTTGATTGCCGGCAGGAGCATTAACTTGCTCTGCCACTTTGAAAGCAATGCCTTCATCTTGATTTGAAGTAGCTTGCTCCCCAATTTGTGCAGTTTGAGTAGACGGCGTACCAAACATTTGTACTACCAAAGTTGTATCAAATCCCTCTAATCGACCATCGACTACTGCCACCCCGATCTGCTGATACTGACCATTAACAATATTAGCTTTATGAGTGGGAGATGCCATCCAGGCTTTCATCATTTCATTAGTGCCATGAAAGTCTCGAGCTAGATTTTCTCCTGCCACTCGGTAACGATAACTGGCTTGTTTCATAAAATCCCAGGGCTTTTTCCCCTCAGGACTGGTATGAGCCCAATATTGCTGCTCAAGCATATCCTGAGCCTTAGCTAAGGCAGCAGCACTAAGTTGTTGATTAAGGTTTAAAGCTGACAACCCTTGTTTAGCGCGCTCTTTGTTCGTTTGACTAACAACTTGTTCAACTGTAATTGAGGATGAAAAACCTAAAACTGAATTTTTTAAAGAAGGGAAAAAACGAACAGTTTGAATTAAAGCAAAAAAGCCAACAGCAACAAATATAATTACCAGCAAAGAATCTGGGTGTAGGATCTGAGGTCGGTGGTTATTTGACCGCTGCGGGGTAAAGAAATGATTTAATCTGGACAGGAACTGATTTTGTTTTCTCCTGGGCATATACATTAATCTATTATGCAAAAAGTTAACGGTTTTGTCTAGTTAGAGCCAGGGAAGCCAAGTAAATACTAAAATACATTTTACCCATTTGGCAGATTGGCCAGTGATGAAAGT
>CAZMMR010000064.1:0-5484 GCA_964567445.1 uncultured Pseudomonadales bacterium | reverse complement strand
TCATCGATTCTTTAAAGTCTGGGGAGATGTTCATGTCTCGCAAATGCCAGTACTGTTCTGTCGTTAAATAACGACCAAGCCTTTCTGGAATCTCAATGCGCTTGGTAAATTTCTGATCTAGCTCGTAAATATCATCTGATTTTTCTGGGGTCACCTTACCATCCTCGATAAAAATGACAGCATAAGCCGTTAGAAAACCGCCAGTTGGGCGCAGTTCATTATCGTTTTGGAATAAAATTAAATATTTTTTACGCTCGCCTTGAGCCCCAGCAATATTTGGCAACTGCTCAATCACAGGTCTAAAATCTGTTAAGAGATTAATACCTTGGTTAGTCATGGTTTTGGCCTGGGTAATTTGCGAGCGAAGTTGCACGTCTCTAATTTCTTGAGGATAATCCTCAGAATTAATTTCGTTTAAATTAGTCTGAACTTGCGCTAAATGCTCTTCAATTTTATCTAGTTGCGGCGAGACTTTATCTAGAGTCTCTAACATTAATTTAATACGATTTTCGGCAGTGCCGCCAGTAAAAGTCCCCTCTCCTTCAAAACCAAGAACATCGGCATAAGGAGCAATAGCTTGCACTGCAACCAAAGCAGCATCAAGACCGTGCTGGCCGGCATTTAAACCTGCTTGACCATCTATGTAGTATTTCTTAACGAAAGGAACTTTTTGATAAAATTGAAGTTGCTGGTAAGTGGTCTGAATTTCTTCTACTTGTTTTTGAGCTGTGGCTAACTGCGCTTCCGCCTCGGGTAGATTTTGATTTTTGAAAGCCCCATATGCACTGTCGGCTTGGGCTTTAAGTTGATAAACCTGATTTCTTAAGTCTTGAGAGACCTGATATGTATGAAAACCAACCACTCCTAAAGTGGATGTCATTACCAGTAAAAACAGACCAAGAACTACTAAAACCTGGACCCACTTTTTTTTGGGCCAAAGTCTTAGTCTGTGCTTTTTGTGATCGGTATTGGTCTTTGAGTCTTGCTCATCAAAGATGCTTTCCAAGGATTCGTTGTCTGAGTCACTAGTTTTATGGCTGGTACTGTTAATAGGATTGGTGGCAGGATTGTCTTTCATAGACTATAGTATAACAAAAAATTTATGATGGGGATGAGGCTGCTAGTTTAAATCCAACTATTTCAATTTTTACCACTTCGACAACATGGCCTTCGGAGTCTTAAGCAAGATCCCAATATCCTGCCAAATAGACTTATGGCGAGCATACTCAGCATCCATTCTAGCCCGTTCATCAAAAGGAATCTCATTACGACCACTGGTTTGCCAGACGCCGGTGACTCCTGGTTTAATCGATAAAATATCAGCAATATAGTCTTTAGTTTTAGGATATTTTTTGCTTTGCTCTTCTAGTTCTTTTTTCACGTAAGCTCTGGGGCCAACCATACTCATATCACCACTGATGACGTTAAACAGCTGTGGAAATTCATCGATGGTAAAAGTGCGCATAAACCTACCCCAAGGGGTAATACGAGGGTCATCTTTGGCTTCAATCTTCCAATCCCCGTCTTTAAACTTCTTAAGCAACTCTGGGTATTGTTCATGCAACAGTTTTTGAGCATTAGGGACCATCGACCGGAATTTTAAGATCATGAATTCTTGACCGTCTTTACCAATACGTCTGTGTTTGAAAATAATGGGCCAGCCTGAGTCGAGTAAGATTAGTAAGGGAACAATAATCCAGAAAGGTAGCCAGAGAATAATCAGTCCGCCGGCCACAATTAAGTCTAGAATTCTTTTTTTCTGTTCATAGGTCATAGATATTCGTCTCTTTCTTCATCCTTAAGTTTGTTAACAATCTTTTTTACCTCTTGACTCTTTTTTTTAGGGGCAATTAGCAAGATTTTATCTGTATCCACTACCACCATGTCGTTAACATCAAGCAGGGCAATCAACCTGTTATTTGCATGTACTAAGTTATTTTTAGAATTAACAACTATAGTTTGATTTTGTTTTTGATCAGAAACCAGGACGTTACCATCGGCATTTTTGGTGCCTAAATCGTAAACCACTTTCCAGCAACCAACGTCGTTCCAGCCAAAGTCTCCTGGAATTAATACCAGGTTATCTGCTTTTTCACTGATAGCATAGTCAATAGAAATTTTTTCTGCTTGATTATAAATCTTGGGTAAGGTCTGGTGGAACTGTTCGTGATCCATGTTAACTAAATCTTTAGTTAGTTCGTATAGATCAGGCATATGTGTGGCAAATGCATTTTGAATTGCATCAACGGACCAAACATACATGTTGGCATTCCAAAAGTATTTTCCTGTAGAGATGTAACCAATGGCTGTTGGCAAGTTGGGTTTTTCGGTAAAGTTATCAACTTTGAATAATGATAGACCATGATTAATCCGTTTTAAGTCATCTCCAGCTTTAATGTAGCCGTAACCTGTATTGGGTTCGCTGGGAGTGATGCCGATCGTCACCAAATAATCATTGTCAGCTGCTATCTTAACTGCTTTACGCATAACTCGCACATATTCGTCTTCGTCAGTCAGGGTGTGGTCTGAGGCAGCATTCATAATAACTGCTTGTTGGTCTAAAGATTTGGCATACAGAGCTCCGACTAACATAGCTAAAGCAGTATCTTTCTTTGCGGGTTCAGCTATGATATTTTCCTCTGGAATTTTTGGTAGCTGTTCTCGTATATCGTCTTTGTAGTTTTTGTTGGTGACTACGATCATATGATTCCAATCCATGAGACGATGTAGACGATCTGCTGTCACCTGCATCATGGTTCTTTTTCCAGTCAGCTTTAGAAACTGTTTAGGGGTTTTGTTGCGCGATTTAGGCCAGAGTCGAGTGCCACCACCGCCAGCTAATAAGATTGCATAAGTATGATCGTGATTTGTCATAATGAGTTGCTAATTAATATAGCTTAAGATTTTCCAGATACTAATGAGGTTAACACATTTTTAAATTTAAATAAAAAGCGATTGCGAGTATATTTTTGGGCATTGATTTTCATATCGGTCTTATTCCAGGTTCGATCAACAACTGTTTGCAAAGCTGAAATGATTGTCTTAGCTGATAGATCTTTAATCTTAACTGCTCCGTTGTTTTTAACTACTTCGGCCATTCCGCTTTCATCATTAACAATGGCTGGGGTACCCAGTAAATTGGCTTGCAGTGGTGCTAAGCCAAAATCTTCTACTCCTAATGATAAAACAACCATAGCTTGCTTCATTAAATTGTTAACTATTGCTTGTGGTTGTGAACCGATCAACTTAATATAGGTAGAATTAGTCTTGGTACGTGCCAGTTTGTTTAATCTCTTTTTATCTGGGCCTTCACCAATAATGATCAGGTTCAAACCTAGTTTGTCGCAAGCATTAATGGCTACATCAATTCTCTTATAGTTAACCAAACGGCTTACAATCAGACAAAACTTGTCTGGCAAAGCAAAAGCTTTAAGCTGCTGTTGGTGGTGCTTACTTAAAGTCAGGTTAAAATTAACCATATCGACTGGAGGATAAATAGGATCGTTTATTTCTAACTGATAATACTGTTTAGCCCTAGCCTTAACGAGCTTAGATAAAGGCACAATAACATCAGGTCGATATACTGCCACTTGATCCCACCAAGTTTGATAGCGCAACAACTGCCTAGTAACACCATTTATGATTGGTAAATTTAACCAAGATCTAGATTGCAAGTACTCTTTCTTATGAGAATATAGGTAGCGTGGAGGGGTAAGCATATAGTTAATATGAATTTGATGAGGTTTAGTAATGACACCTTTAGCTTCGGCACTAGAGACAGAAACAACAACATCATAATCAGATAAATCCAACTGCTCAAAAGCAAGTGGCATGAGTGGTAAAAAGCAACGGTGATGAGTTTTGGCACCAGGCCAGTTTTGCAAGAAGCTGGTTTTTACAGTAAATGATTGGGCCCATTTGGCTTTTTGCCTGTCATAGACAGAAGTGTAAAGTGGAGCTTGCGGAAATAAATGTTGCAAAGCCAATAAAACTTGTTCAGCACCACCATGGCTGGTGTTAACTCGGTCATAAACAAGAGCAGTTTTAAGTTGCTTGTCAGTGATTGCAGTCGTTAATCTAGAGCTATCTTTCATTAGCAGTGACAAGTTTTAGATTATGTTGATTGACTATCTGACTCATTTGCTTCCAAGAATATTTTTTAACTTGCTGGTATCCCTGTTGAATACCAGATTTAATTTGGTCTTGATCTTTAAGCTTGTTGATAGCTGCTACTAATTCCTGAGGTTGATGTGGTTGAAAATAGATAGGTGCCTGCTGGTATACTTCGTGAAAAACATCGATATCAGCTGCTAGAACTGGAGTGCCACAAGCCATTGCTTCTAAGCCGGTTAAACCAAACCCTTCCGAGGTGGAGGGTTGTATGAGAGCTAAAGACTGTTTAATAGCGTTGACTAAATCTTGATCAGGCAAAAAACCACTGAAGATAACCTGCTGTTGCAAATTTAAATCTGCCACTAGTTTTTTAGTTCGTTCTACAAATACATCTCTAGCTCCAACGATTTTTAAACTGAGATTCGGTAGCTGTTGCAGGGCTTGGAGCACGACTTTAACATTTTTGTGAGGATATAGCGACCCAACGTAGATGAGCTGTTGCTGTCGTTTACGGTCTAGCGCCGATTTAGGATTGCTATGTTGTTGTTGAAACTCTTGCTGAAAAATGTGGCTAATCCCCTCGCCTGTCACCACTACTTTGTTTTTTATATGCGGATAGTGTTTATCTAAAGTTAGAGCCACACTTTGAGTTGGTACATAAATTATTTTTGCTTTTTTAACAGCTAAATTAGTAACTAAGCGATAGGCAATATATTTAACATAGTATTTGTAAGCTGGTAATGTTGTAACCTCAGGTCCAATCTGCTGATGCCAAAGTAAATCATGAATGGTAATTACCATTTGGCCTTGGTATAACAGAGGAACATTAAAATGAGGAACATGCAGTAAATCTAAATTCTGCTCGTTTAAAATAAGCGGCCACTGCCACTGTTCTCGCAATGAATAGTGGCGGATTGGCACATAGACAAATTTAACATTATTTTCTTGTTGTAACTGAGCTTGGATGGGTGCGGCTTGCTGCCGATCATGAAAAAAGATAATCCAATTTATTTTTTGATTATCCTCGTGAGCAGCAATGGCATGAATAATGAGATTTTCAATATAGCGGCCGATACCAGCGTGTCTTTGCCCAGATAATCTGGCGTCAATGCCAATGGTAAAAGGATTAGTTTGTTTTAGCACTACATACCTCCCTTTTTGATAAAAATGAAGATTTTAATCAGCCAACGTGTGAAAAAACTGCACCGATTTTGATAATGCTTATCATAATATTGCAGCATGGTGTCGTAAAAATGGCGCTTGGCTTGGCCTGAGGTTAAGTCGGAGTCGGTTTTAATGCCAGACTTATACTTATGATGAATAATTTCTACCTCTGGAATATAGGCAATTTTGTAACCAACCTCTCTAAAT
>CAZMMR010000063.1:0-5930 GCA_964567445.1 uncultured Pseudomonadales bacterium | reverse complement strand
CTTTCTGATAATTTAAAGGAGCTCCTTAGAACTAGTTAACTGGGCAAGACCCTTTGTTTTTGTTTGATGTCAGCAACATTTTTAAAATTTTTAAACCGCAACCAGCCCAAACCAATCGTTAACACTAATAACACTCCCCTCGCAACCAACCTGGTCCACGCAGCAGCCTCTAAGCCATAAATTGGCACTAGCCAGATATTACCTGTTAAGACAATCGCCAATTGCACTATGCCGCTAACAGAGAAATACCAGGACGCATCAAAGGCATAAAAGAGAGCAATAAAGGGCATGACAGCAATACTGATAAAACCTGCCCCTAGTAAAATTCTCATAATGGCCAAAGCAGGTAAATATTCTGAGCCAATAGTTAAAGTAATGAGCGGCTTAGCTAAAAACATACTAAAAACAAATCCCAAAATGCACGCCCCTAGCACCAACCAAGCCTTATGCCAAAACTTTTGCAAATGCTGAGGTTGATGTTCATATTTAGCTACCCTAGGATTTAAGACATTGCCTAAAGCATAAGCTAGAACGTATAAAAGCAAAGCGATGCGCGACACTCCTCCCAACAAGCCGGCTTCATAGGCACTAAGATTGGCCTTCACAAATAGGATATCAATATTCTCAATTATACCGGCGGCCAGTAAGCCAACGCCGGCATGTTTCACTATTGGCCATAGCTGCTGACTAAAGAGACGAAGGTGAAATTTTTTTTCTAGAGTTTGAGACTTAACCTTATGAAATAAAGGAATTTGTTTGGGGTTAATGGCTGCCAGTAACAAAACAGGCAAAAAAGGGCTAATCATGTAGAGGCTAAAGATTAAACCAGCTTGAGTGACTGAGCCTAAATCATGACTGGCAACCACTACCACAAAAAAAACGGTCAGGATAAGTTTAAAGCCAGCCTGCAAGATATTAATGACAGCAGCCCGAGTAAAGTTATGCAAAGCTTGCAGCGATAATAAAGTGTGTTCGAAGTAGGTGGTGGCTAAGCTTAAAATGACAGCCAAAGCAATTAAAATAGGACTGGTGTCTAGGACTCTGGAAAAAAGTGGTGTTAACATCAGCCCCAGAGCGACAATGATGGTTGATAGCCACAAACGATAATTAGTAATGGCTTGCAGTAGTTGCTGTTTCTCTGTTAAATCTGGCTGAGTGGGAACTAATTTGGCAGTGGCAGTGCTAAAACCTAAGTCATTAAGCTTAACTAAAATTAAAGCTAAAGCAAAGGCAGTGCTAAATTGGCCAAAACCAGAAGGACCCAAGACTCTGGAAATTAAAATAGTGGCAACAGCCGCTAAAGCTGAAGCGGTGGCACTACTGGCCATGTTAATGACAGACTGGCGGAGGCCAGCGGATTTGGTAGAGAGGGATTTAAGCCAAGACAGAATTGTCAATATGGGTGAAGGTGTTGATTGAGAAGTCATAATCAGATTATAACAGGGATAAATTCAAACTTGTGACAAACAAACTATAAAAATAAATAACGATTTACCTGTGATGAGATTCTATTGGCTATTTCTTGTTGCGATATATCACTATAGTCAGGTGATTCTTGATAAAAATGAGAATAATGACTAACCAAAAACCTGAAAAGATTATCAAGCATTAATCTAGTATTTACTCTTATTGGACCAGGGCTACTCTCAGCTGAGATGCAAATACTTGTTATCATGTTAGCTAGAATATGTGCAGCTTGTTTAAAGTTAAAATTAGGGTGACCAAGATCTAACTCACTGCTAAAGATACTATTGGTAAGAGCAATGCTAAAATTTATCACAGGTATAAAATCATGTGCATTAACATGGTTAACATGATGCTGCAAAATACCGAGAGCAGTAGCAAAGGCTGGATAATGATGGGGCTGATGAAATTGTTCGCTAGCAACAGAAACACCCTCTACATTATAAGATCCAGTAATGGTCGTGTCTGAAAATTGCAAGGTGGCTACAGTAAGTTGACCAGAATCCGTTCGATAATGCAGTTGTACCATTGTGAGAGTAGTATTGTTACTAACAGCCTTAATCTTTTTTACTCCATTTTTGTTTAGTATGGCTGACACTTTTTCTATTACTGGTGTTGCTTTAGCCTGATTATTTGCAACTTCAATTGTGGCCGTGACGTTTTGTTGCTTAAAATCCAGCTCCATCCATTGTAAAAAACTCAGCCATTCCTCTATGGCAGTAACTACATTATTTTCTGCGCTATCGACACTGTATGCCAAATCATGACTGACAGATCTTAAACTTTTCCAATCAGCGGATTTAAGCTCAGATAATTGGTAGGTGGGTTTTAAGTGAAATGATCTGCCAAATTGTTGTGCCCAATCTCTAGCAGTCTTGAGTACAGTTAATAGATTGCGATTAATTGCTTTTGATTTAATTTTTTCAACAACTGGAGCAGGATTCGAAATTATATCGTCACTTGATTGTTTTAATTGAGTTAACCTGTACCAAGATGAAGATGAGAATGGTGTGAATGTCTTAGTACTTATTAGTCCATGTCTTTCTAAAAACTGATGCAAAGCAATCGCAGGTTCAAAACGTCTTATTGTAGGTTGAAAACTTACTCCAAAAGCTCTCTCACCATTTTTGCATGCTAAGTATGGGTCTAGGAGCTCTGTTTGTGTTGTGTATATTTGATCTTTACGTGTAATATGACCGCCACTATTTAGACGTTGCAAAAGATTGCTAGCAACATTTGCATGGATTGTATTACTGGGTTCTTGAATAATTGCAGCAAAAACTAATTTTCTTAAATGCATTAAATGTAACAGGCCTGCTTTTAAAAAATTATTAAACTTAGTTTTATAATGCCATGTTACAACATTTTCTACAACTGAATGTTTGAAAGGACAAAACAAGTAAAAATCTTCATTAAAAAATTGTTTATGCTTATTCTTAAGACAACTGGGGGCAGTTATATGAAAAGAAACTCCATTTGGATCCAGCAGTAATAGTGCTTTTATGTCACGCTTACCAAAGCATGATGGAATAGTTATGTTTATTTCTATTTGCCTTTTATCAATCTTTTCTAACGATAAGAGACTTTCAATCACTTCTGTATTTATATCAATGTCTAATTCATCAAGAACAACTAAGAAAGAAGATAAAACATTCCTAATTTTTGCTTCTTTTCTTTGAAGTCGTTCTTCATAGATCTTTTGGAGAAATTTTGAGGATTTCTCATCAGCTAAAAACCAAGCCAAACTCCCATGTGCTTCCATCCGCGACTCAATCGGAATTGGTCGCCTTTCAATAACTGCAGTAAAATTATCAATTACCTCAGCTAGCTTTTGCTTTGCTGTTTCTAGGTTATAAGTAACAATAGTTTCTTCTTTGGTTTGTTCGTCAATGGTAGTTGTAGTTTTAATTCTGTAAACAGTGAATGATATTGTAAGAACCTGGCCGTGTTTATGGATTTTTAACTTTCTTTGTTTATTAAAAATAAGATTCATAAAACTGTGTAAATCGTATTGTCCGATTTGGTCGGGAAATCTTTTTACTAGTAAATCATAGATTTGAATTGTTGATGTAATTTTTCTCTATCAGCTTCAATGGGACTTATACCAAGATCATGAGTGGGTAACCCAAAAATACCAACAGTATTTTTTATAGATAAGGCAGTCCGAAAAAGATAACGAGGTGGCTGATCAGGCCAATGTTGATTTATAAATTGTATTACTTGCGAGCGTGTAATTTTTAAGGATTGCCATTCCTTTAAAGTTAAGCGATCTGGTGCAAGATTTTCCATACCAGCCAAACCTAAAAAGCTGATGATAACTTGATCTTCCCCAAAAACTTGAATTGCTCGATTAATAAAATTAATTGCCGATGAAAACATAGGCGCTGCGGTTTGGGTAAACAGTTGATGACTCTCTTCGCTCAAAGCATTAAGTGAGATTGCGATGCTATTAACACCAAGGGTTTTTAGCTGCCTTAAGTCATTTTCTAAAACAGGAATAACCCCCGAGGTATTTATTCTAATAGGAATGTCAGACTTAACTCTAATTAATCTAATAACCTGTGCTAATAAGCCAGATTTTTGATACAAAAAAGGTTCACCCGGTAAACCGGTAATGACAAATTCTTGTACATGAAATCCATTCTTAAGAAGTAGGTCTATATGTTTACTTAAGGAAATAAGCCCGTTACATTCTTGAATGATTAGTCCTGACTTGAGTGCGGTTTGGTCTAAATCAGCTCCCTTACAAGTAATACACTGCAACGGACACCTTAACCCAAATTTATTTTTAGAACCAGCGCAGGCATCATTTAGATCAATGCCCACACGCACTGGTACTGACTCAGCAATTTCTACACCAATTTTCAACATCGTTTCTAAGCTCATAAATTGTAAGGCAAGAAAGTACTTTGCCATTTGCTCAGAATCGATATCCTTATTCCCCCACTTATTGTAATCGATTAGATCGCAGTGAACACTGAAGTTGGGTATATGGTTTTGAGTCGACTCTTGCATTATTCCTCCAAAATCATCCACATTAATTTTTGTAAGGATAAAGAGTAGGATTTTTCGATACTGCCAGTAGCTGTCTTTGAAAAAGGCTGTATAGCTGCCCAAGCGCGGTCAGCATGATCTAACAAGGTTCGGGTTCCAATTCTAAGACAAGGATGTTCTCTGCCAATATAATCAATGATGCTGGTTTTGCCATTATTTTTAGAATCAGATAGTTTGTCTTCTCCTTTAAATTCGCCTAATCTTAGTTCATCGTCGTCGATTAGAGTGATCAACCGACAGGCATCTATATTTGGAATAACTCCTTGCTTGTGTAATTTGTGAAACGTAAGCCAAAATGCCTGACCGGTATGATTGTAGTTAGATAAATTATTCAAAACTATGATTTGATTACCTCGGATTGAGATCTCTGTTGCTTGGCAAAAATCAACTGTGGTTGTCTTAATGCTTACATCTTTTCGTTTGTTAGCTAATAATCGCATTAGCCTAATGAAGGTTGTGCTTATTTGGGCAGAGTGATTGTGAGGAGTGAGATCATAGCTTGGTAATTCTCTAGGTTTGGTCTTATTGGGGTGCTTATTTTGTGGCGCCAAGACTATCAAAGGTTGTGATAAATTTAGATTTTCAATAAAATACTCAGTTGCACAATTATCAACAATTTGTGTTTGTAAATCTTGTAGCATCTCACAATCAATTCCATTTTCAATAGCTGAGGGATCTTCGTTTAAATATGGTAATTTAGCTGCTAATTTACGTAATCCTCGTTCAATTAGCTCTGTAACTCGCCCTTGTTTAGCATCTAATAAATTTAGCTGAGATATAGAAGACTCTGAATGATTTTTGCTACCAATAATCGCTATCAGGCGTTGCTGGGCATTATTTAAAGAAGTGCATGAAGTAAGAATCTGTTTTAGTCTTTTCTGTGTTAAACCAAAAGATTGTAAGTGTTGTAATACCTGATTGGCATCTTCTGAAACCACTAAATCTTCTTGTTGGCTCTCATATAAATAAGTAGCAAGCTCTAAGGTAATATCCGACATAGTTTGACTTCTTAATCTTTGAAAATATGACCTGGCTTGTTGCTTTTGAATAGCTTGAAGATGATTATTTAGCGTTTCTTTAATTCTTGACTCGACAGCTAAGCCCATTGATTCTAGTTTACTAGTTAAAGATTGGGTCTCTTGTTTAGGCCAGTCTGAGTGTTTAATAATCACATCCACCATGCCATTTCTGCAAACATCAAAAGAAAAATCATGCAAAGGATCTTGCTTTTTGCTTGCTTCCCTGATTAGTTCAGGAAGGCTCTGTTCATCAGTAGCACCTAGTGCTTGTTGAATGCTAGCCTCAACTGCTAATACTAATTTAGTTACAATTTCTGGATGTAAATTAAAATGATTACTTGTCAAGTTTCACAACATTGTAAACGGTAATTGGTAGTAAGGCACACGGAAAAT
>CAZMMR010000062.1:0-6142 GCA_964567445.1 uncultured Pseudomonadales bacterium | reverse complement strand
TGGACTGCACCCCCAAAGTTGCACACTACAAGCTAGGTAGTTTGATACACTAAACAAAAGGAGAAAAGTGTATGAAACTAAAAAGAAGAAGCTTCAGTCGGGAGCTTAAAATTCAAATTTGTCAAGAAGTAGAGTCTGGGTTAAAGACTCAGGCTCAAGCCAGTCGTGAACACATGATTGGTTCTAGTTTAATCAGTCAGTGGATGAAGCAGTATAGACAAGATCCAGTTAATTGTTTCCCAGGGAGTAGATCAAAGCAAGCTAATACCGATCAACAATCAGCTAAGATTAAAGAGCTAGAAGCAGCACTTGGTAGAGCTACCTATCAAAATCAGGTTTTGCGTGAAGCGAATGAGTTGTTAAAAAAAATTCAAGTCGAGAGAAAGTTTACCAAGTGATTGCCACTCTATCTAAACACCATCATACTCAAATCAGCTGTCAAGCTGTTAATGTTAACCGCCGCTCATATTATCACTATCTAAGTGTAAGCCAACCTCTAAATAAACAAAAAGCTATTGAAGATAACCTAATCAGAGATGAAATTGAAAAACTGATTAACAAGCCAGCTAGTAGTAGATACGGCTATCGACCTATGACAAAACAACTCAGACGAGATGGCTTTCAAATCAATGGCCAATTTGTGAATCACAAGCGAATTTTGCGAATCATGCGAGAAAACAACTTGCTTTGTGAGATCAAGAAATCATTTATCAATACCACTGATTCAGCTCATAATTTGAGAAAATACTCCAATATCATTAAAAAAGAAGGTGTTGAAGTTACTAGACCAGACCAGGTTTGGGTGTGTGATATTACCTACATCAAATTACCAGAAGGATTCGCCTATCTAGCAGTCGTTATTGATTTATTTAGCAGGAAGGTAATTGGTTACTGCTTAAGCAGACATATTAATTCTGACTTAGTTATTACAGCTTTAAAAATGGCAATCAAAGAAAGAGGAATTACTAATGCCAACAAACAACTAATCCACCACTCTGACCAAGGAGTTCAATACTGCAGTAGTGACTACATTAATCTACTAGATTTTCATGGTATTAGAATATCAATGAGCAACCCTGGTTCTCCTTGGGAAAATGGATTTGTTGAAAGCTTTTTCAAGACTCTCAAAAGTAATGAGGTCTACTTAAATGACTACCAAAATATTTACGAGGCAAAACAAAACCTATTCAAATTCATCGGTGACATTTACAATCAAGAAAGATTACATTCATCACTAGGTTACTTGCCTCCTAGTGAGTTTGAACAGAATTATTGGCAAGAAAAAAATATTAAAAATTATGATCAAACTGCACGCTTAAGTGAGTAATGGTAGGGGTGCAGTCCAACCAACAAACATAAATTTACTAAAGCCCAAGGCAACTTAAGACCTTTTGGTATTCAGCTATCTCATAAATCTTTTGAGACTCAAGAAATTCAAACCACTTCCGGAGCTAAGATTGCCAAAGATAAAGCTAAGCAAGCTTTTCGGGCCTTTCAGCAACCTTTACTGGTTAATGATGATACCTGGGCAATTCCAGCTTTAAATGGTTTTCCTGGTACTAATATGAAGCAATGCAATCATTATCTAAAAGCACAAGATTGGTTGCGTCTTATGGATGGAGTAGAGGATCGCACCATCTATTTAATTTCACATTACGCTTATCATGATGGCCAAAACATACACTTAATTAAAGCCGAAGATAAGCGCCACTTTTTGCATAAATCGCAAGGAACTAATAAAAAATCTCCGTGCTTAGAAGTAATTGCCAGGCAAAACAAAAAGCTCAGCATTGCTCAAGAAATTACACAAGGAAAAGCGATTGGCGATAATCAGCAGCAGTTGTAGAAAAAGTTGGCTACAATTATTGAAAGCTAAAAATTGAGCACAGCTATCCAGTTAAATCTAATGCCACTTGGTGAATAAAGCCATACATTTGCCCATAATCATACCAGCAATGAATTTTACTTCCTTTTTCTAACAACCAATCATCTTTTCCCAAACTATAGTAATGATTAATTAAGTCTTGCAACTCTTCCTGAGTAATAACGTGTAAATCAGTAATATCATCACCCGGCATAACTTGTTCATTATCCGCCAACAAATACGAATACAAATAGGTAGTATTCTGATAATGTTTGTTGTTAAATTTGCCGCTAGTAATAATTTGTGCTAGAGAGTGGAGTTTGGCTTTCTGTGGAGCAAAGCCAATTTCTTCTTGAAACTCTCTAATCACAGCCTGCTCTGGTGTTTCCCCGGTTTTTACCCCACCACCGGCAAAGCGATAAATGCCGGTCAGATAGTATTTGGGTTGCTTGCCAGCAAATATGCACCATCTTGGTCTTGCAAAACAATTAAAACATGGCGGGGTCGTTTTAAATTGTCAAAAACAGAGCGGAGATTGATTTTTTGGCGGTAAATTTTCATAAATAAAGCTGTCTCCTACCGCTGTTTCTGTAAAAACAAATTGAAGGCCAGCTTCCTAGCAATCTCACCCTCAGCAGTTAACCTATGATTGCTAGACGGCAAAATAACTGTTTCAACCCGATCCAACCCCTGTTTTAAATCCCACATCTGCTGCAATGGGCATAAGACATCATAACGACCATGGACCAATACCGCAGGAATAGACTTGATCTTATCTAAGTTTTCAAGCAGCTGATTAGGCTTTAAAAAGAAGTGGTTGGCTTCATAATGCAGAAAAATTTTGGTGTAAACAATATCACTTTCTTCAACATCTTCCGGATCAGTATAAGAAACAGATTTTTGTGCAGTCAATAAATTAGCTTCCCAATTACTGACACCAGCTACAACTTTTTTAACCTGTTCTTCATCACCAGTTTTTAAGATGGATAACAAATCTTGGGCAGCATGGCTAACATCTGTATCAAACTTATCTAAGAAACGATTTCGCTCCTGCCAGACATCAGGAAATAGCTGCTTTACGCCCTGATTTGAACTAAATGACCATGCCAAACTATCATCATTGGCTAGAAAAATACTAGACAGCAACAAACCACGTGTTAAGCCAGGACGTTTTTGGGCATATGCTAGAGCCAAAGTCGAACCCCAACTGCCACCAGCCACATACCAACTTTTAATCTTTAGTTGCTGCCGCAGCCTAGCCATGTCAGATAGCAAGTGGTCGGTGGTATTGGCTTCAATTTTTCCTGAAGGCTTACTTTGTCCACAGCCTCGTTGATCAAAAACAATGACGTGATATTTGTCCAAATCATAGCCTTTAACATACTTGCGTTTAGATTGACCTCCTGGTCCACCGTGACAAACAACAATAGCAGGACCGTCTTCATTGCCGTACTGAGCAAAAAAGACTTGGTGGCCATCTTGTTTGGGCAGATAGTTTTGATTAAAGGGTTTGGGGTTTTTCATATGAGACAATTGTAACAAATAAAAAGACTCTTAAGACCTTAAAGCCGAGAATTTAAGAGAGGATAGATAAAATATAGATGTTTTCTCCACAGATAAATGAGATTCGATGTCTTCGCACTCAATCCTTAAATTCTTTTACTAATTTAATTCTGGGTTCACCGTCACCAAATGGGTTATTAACCCAAAACTGCACAACAAAGCCCATCTTCAAATATAGCCTAAGCGCTGCAGAGTTATGGGGATGGGTTAACAAACTAATTGACTGAAAACCTTTGTCGTCAAGCATCTTAAATAACTTTTCCATAGCTTTACTAGCCACGCCCTTACCTCTTTGAGTTTTCCTCGTGATCAAACCATCAAAATAAGCTTTGCCAGAACCCTTATCTTCATAAGAGATGCTTCCCAAAACTTCATTGCTGTTTTTTACCAGGAATATATTGCTGTTATCAATATAGTTCTGGATATCTGCTTTTTTTGTGTACGCATGGTAGTACTTGCTCGAAGCTTCTTGCTCAAGTTCTAATAACAAATCAATGTCATTAGGACTAACTGGCGATAGTGTGATTTTCATATTATTAACTCTCTTTTTACTCGCTTCTGTACTGAAAATTATTTTGTATAATAAAAGTATAAATGTAAACAGTCGATCGGACTTATAATTTAGAATGGCGTTATCCAGGACTAAAACAACTGGATTAGAGGAGTCTGTTAATCGAATTTTATCAGCGTTTGGTATTTCTGTGTAGCTAACTGTATCCAGTGTTAAAGCCCGTTGTCGATACCCTGCTTCATTAAAATTATCTTTGAGCTGTTTTTACTGATAATAGTGAAAAAAGGATCTCATTAATAGGAACTTTAATATTGTGCTTTCTTGCTAAACGAATTACCTCTCCAGTAAAAGCATCCAACTCTATTGGTTTTCCTTTCTCGACATCACCGAGAGTAGAGGGCTTGAAATTGCCCAATTTTTTTGCTAATTCTATTCTTGCTTCGACAACATTTTCATCACCAAAATCTATTCCTTCAGCTATGCCTACTTTTTCAATTTCTTTAATAGTAAGTAAATTCAAGCTTTAAAACATAATCATTACTAAACCTTAAAAAATACATATTTCGATTAAAACTACTTTGGTAATCAAACTTGTTATAGCGCAATTTCCTTTGAATACTCTTGAGAGTGATGGCAACTTGTTGAGGATCAAATTCATTTTCGCAGAAAAAGTCTAAGTCCTCAGACTTACAATGTTGTAAGTAATAGCAAGATAGAGCAGTACCACCAGAAAAATAAAACTGAGGCGAAAGATTAGTTTCTGCAATTAATCTGAGTGCCAGCTTTTGTTGCTGAGTTAAGATTGAGGCCATAAAATTTTTTGTAAATAGCTTTTCTTTGAAAGATCAATATTGAGCTGATCCCAATATTTTTGCAGCATTTTTCTAGAAAGTTTCTCACCATTTAAACCAAAATTAATTCTCTGTTCTAATACAAATTTATGATATTCATCGGGATTTTTCTTTAATCTAGTAGTATCTGTGTTCCAATTGTACATGCTCTAATTATACTATTTGAAAACAAAAATATCAAAAGTATTTAATCTAAAAAAAGATTGATTTATCAAAATTTTAATAATTAATGGAGAATAAAAATGCTTGAGAAGGGAATAATGGATCCCTCACCTAGACTTATAAGTACTAGAGCAGAGGAGTTTATAAACCGAATTCTATCAGCGTTTGATGATGCGGTAGAGTTGAGATTTATAGTTCTTAGATTAAATAAAATTAGACTTTCAATTTCTCAATAGAAGTAAAGTTTTGAATCACAGAAAGCTCAGCAAAAGAAAAGCACAAATAATTGAGCAAAAACAACCATATAGTAAAAAATTATTAAACTCGAACCCGTTGCAGAAAATTATCTTGATTAGCATATTGATGCTTTTAAGGAAAAAATGGGCTGAGTAAGGAATTGCGTTAGAACTCTTTCTCTTTTCTATATCATCCCATCAGTATTACTATCAATTTAATTTATAAACCACAAGTTGTAGGATATTGAGTAGAAACTGTTAAATAAAAATCCAATATATTCACCAAAATAATGGCAAGAACATAAAAAACTAAAGAAATTAACAAACGATGCTTGGTTACTTTTCTAAAAAATTTCCATATAATTAAGTGAGTTAACAATGATAAAATAAAATAAGCAAAACTAAGTAATGGAAAAACAATAAATAACAAAAACATTCCATTTGCGCCAGCGTTGATACCAATTTCACAACGTTGCCATCTAACTAACAATATCCAGGATGTTAATAATGAAAATACTGGCGAAAAAAATAATTGCGTCAATAATAAAGATTTAAAATTCATTTTACAAGTTTGAAAAGTATGTTTCTTTAAATTTACATCTTTCATATATTTAAACTGATTTGGGTGGTAGACGGGACTCGAACCCGCGGCCTTCCCCTCCACAGGGGGACGCTCTAAACCAACTGAGCTACTACCACCATAATAAACTTATTGTTAAAAACTTGGCCACTGTAACTTATATGTACGCCGAGAGGGATTCCCCGACTCATCTCTGATAGAGATTCGCTGGATTACCCAGGTTAGCTCTACTTTCAGTCGGGCTAACTTGGCGGCAGAACTAGCTTCACTTTGTTCAGCCAGCTTCTCGTCCACATCCCAACTTACATCATATATTTATGAAAATATTTGCAAATATTTTCATAAATGTGTACGCCGGGAGGGATTCGAACCCAC
>CAZMMR010000061.1:0-6299 GCA_964567445.1 uncultured Pseudomonadales bacterium | reverse complement strand
GAGAGCAAGAAAGAAATGGACTAACTTTCGCCTCCATAGTTTAACGGATAAAACAAAGGTTTCCTAAACCTTAGATCCAGGTTCGATTCCTGGTGGGGGCACATAAGAAAAACAAAGACAAATTTGTTAAGAAAAAAATTCCTTACAGTTTGCGGTCTTTAGGCCTAAGTACAAGCTTAAAAGACATCAGTAATGAAAAGAGTAGTCAACCGCACTTTAAAAAAGTTACCCCATTTTGGACGCAGCCTTCAGATTTACTAAAGCAAAGGTTCTTTGCTTCTGACGCAGCCTTCAGACCCTGAGCACTAGCTCAAGGGATGAGAGCAAGCTAAAAGTATAATGAAAGCATATATTAACCTAATTTTCTGAAGTCTTCATAACCCGAGTAATAACTCGAGGAATGTCAACGATAGAAAAATATAGAAAAAAAATTGTAAACAAATTATTCTTTTGAAGTCTTTAAATTCGAAGTGTAAGCACAAGAGACAGCGGCAATTAAAAAAAGTTACTCCATTTCTGACGCAGCCTTCAGACCCTGAGCACTAGCTCAAGGGATGAGAGCAAGAAAGAAATGGACTAACTTTCGCCTCCATAGTTTAACGGATAAAACATCGGTTTCCGGAACCGACAATGTGGGTTCGATTCCCTCTGGAGGTACAATTCTCACCCATTAAAAAACCGCCTGTTTCCAGGCGGCTTTTAAAAACAAATATTGTCCAAGCAGCTTTTTGAATACAACTGTTATCAAGTCTATTTCCGCTCAAAATCGGCGTAAATTAGCTTTTCCATTGGCCACTCGTAATCAAAAATCTCATCCTCTTCAAAAACGATATCAATCTCGTGCTTAGCTGAGTCTAATTCAGAAGAAGCATGAATAAGATTAAGTTGTTGGCTCATGCCAAAATCACCACGGATAGATCCAGCTTCTGCCTCACGACCCAAAGTGGTACCGACCAACTTGCGAACCACTGGTACAGCATCTATCCCCTCCCAAACCATGGCTACAATTGGCTGAGAACCCATAAAGCCCTTCAGATCTTCAAAAAAATCTTTGCCTTTGTGCTCTTCGTACCACTTGTCAAGCATGTGGTCGCTCATCAGAGTCATCTTCAATCCCGCTAATTTTAGACCCTTGTTCTCAAAGCGATTAATAATTTCTCCGATTAACCCTCTTTGTAAGCCATCAGGTTTTACTAAGACTGCAGTTCTTGTTGGTTTCATAATATCTTTTAATAATTAATATTTTTATGTCCAGATTATAAGTGAAAAACAACCTTGGTTCTAGAGTAAGTCGTTGCAGTAAGAATAAAATTTTAAAGTAAGTTCTTACCACCCGCTACAGTTCGCCAACCACAGTTTAACTTTAATCTAACAGTTTTTTAAACTGTTTGTTATCGCTAAATGGTCCCACTACTGCCAACTTAACTTGCCCCGGTCTAATAATCTTACTTGCTAACTGCTGTACTTGCTCGAAAGTAACTGCTTGAATTTGCTTCACTACTTGGTCGGGATCCTCAATCTTATCAAGTAAAATCTTTTTTAAACCATAATAATGGGCCACCGACCGCGAATCTTCCAAACCCAACAAAATACGTCCGGTTAAATAATCCTTAGCTTTTTTAAGCTCTGATTCAGAGACCGACTGCTCGCCACTCGCTAGCTGCTGATATTGCTCTAGGGTGGCTGTGATACCTTCCTCAACCTTATCAACATTTACCCCGGCACTAGCGCCCAACATACCACCGTCATGATACTGATCGATGTCGCTGTAAACATAATAGGCCAAACCCCTTTGTTCGCGGACTACGTTAAATAAACGGGAGCTGCGATTACCACCAATGACTGTAGATAATACGCTCAAAACATAACGCTGTGGATCGTTTCTCTTAAGAGCGGGCCAGCCTAGAACAAAATGAGCCTGAGCTGTTTCTTTATTAACTACAAGCAACCGTTCTTGACTATAAGGCTCTGCCCCTAAAAAACTCTTAATTTTTTCCTGGCGATGATCTTCTCTGCTTGCTGGTTGCCGAGCAAACACTCGCTCTACCTTTGTTTTACAATCAGACTCTTGCAAATACTTGGCATCTCCAGCCAAAACCAGAACCATATTACCTAAACCATACCACTGATCTAAGAAGGAAGATAAGTCTTGCGCCTCAACTTGGCTAACTGCTTCCAAAGAACCGCTGATAGGATGTTCCAAACCACTGCCCTGATAAGCCATACGCTCATACTCCTCGGCAATAAAATCATTCGGACTATCCTGATGCATTTTAATTTCTTCTTTGATTACCGACCGCTCATGGATCACATCAACTTTACGTAGCAGGGGCGCAAAAATTAATTGTTGTAAAACATCAAGGCTTAAGGGCAGATGCTTACTAGCGGCCGTAACATAGAAACCAGTGTATTCCTTGCTAGTAAAAGCGTTAGAACTAGCTCCAACACTATCAAGCTTAATGGCTAGTTTTAAACGATCGGGATACTTACGAGTACCTTTAAACACCAAATGCTCTAGAAAATGAGCTACTCCCAACTCATCTGGTTTTTCAAAACGAGAACCAGTATTAATGAGCGCCATAGCTGTAATTGATTTTACAGCTGGCATTGGAGTCTTAATAATTATTAAGTCATTATCTAGCTGTTGAAGTTGGTGTTGAAACATAAAGTATAAAGTGCATTGATTAGCCAAACTAAAAAAACTTAATCTTAGAAAAAGTAAAAGTAAGAATGGTAAGTAGTATACCAGTTGCTGGGTAAGAACAAAACACGTGCCAACAAAACCATTTTTATCCCAAAACAAAGAAACAACAGTTCCGCTTTTAGAGCTTAAATGTAATAGACTTGTTGCGAAATAGCTATACATCTTTCGTGTCAGCTCTTTTTTCTACAATAATATCTTAAAAAAGAGGACTCGAAATAAGGAAGCAGTTCCTTACTGTATATTTTGTCTATTTTAAATTTCTTTTAGCATTTGGAAACAAACAATCCCAATGTAAAACAATCGCAGAGTACATAATTTTAAACATTGTTAAAATACGAATTTAACCCGTATAGATTGAACACTATTATTATTCGAAGTTAATTATCATGGGCTTCCGCTATTCATGCTCTACTAGAGACAATTATTATATCCAGAATTACTAAAATAGCTGCTTACTATTAAAAGACCGCCATCGTTAACACCCGACTCTTCCTATTAGCCAAGTAGGGTATCTTGTTACCAACAAAACAAAACCCAAAAATCACTATTACTTATTAGTTATATAAAGAGTGTCACTCCCCGGTCTTACTAAGATTGAACACATTTTGTCTAGAGTAAATATAAAGAAAAAGTATATTTTTATTCAAAAAACTAAATTCCTACTTGCAACGTTATTTAGTTTGTGGCACATTAGTATTTATAGTTGTCTTTAATAATTTTGGCAAACATTTTTACTGTTGTGGTTAAACAGCAAACACCAAATTGTTAATTTGCTAATTACTGCAAAATTAGCAAAAAAAATACTAAGCGCAACCGCTCTTTAACAGCCATCGGTTTCTAACAATCAAAACTACTTATTAACAAATTGTTAATCAGTATACGATAAAAATGATTATCTTATTTACTAGGATTCATGCCATGTTTAGTGCTTTAACTTTAATAATTCATTTAATCATTTTTTCCAGAGAAGCGCTCACTCCTCTCAAGTTACAATCATTTTCCAGAGAAGCACTTACTTCTCTCGCGTTACACTCATTTCTCTGTTGTTGTCCAATAATAGAAACCATTGGTGATCAACTCAATTTCCCCAAGTTGGTCAGTTCTTAAAGTCTGTACACTTTGTTGCTGCAGCCTGTTAAGTACTTGTTGTGAGGGGTGAGAATACATATTGTTTAATCCGCAGCTGATGGCGGAAATTTCGGGTTGAGAAATTTCTAAAAAATCAGAGCCGGTGCTTGTTTTTGATCCGTGGTGGCCTATTTTTAATAGGTCTATATCTTTTATCAACCCCTTTTTGATTAGTGCCAATTCCTGCTGGACTGGTGCATCTGCCATCAGTAAAGCTGAGAAGTGATTAAGTCGCAATAAGAGCACTATAGAACGGTCATTCCTATCTTCTTCTATTGTGGTTTTTTCTTCATCGCTTGCCGCTTTTTTATCCGATAACATTGTTTCGGTTGCGGAGTATTTTTTGATTATTTTGTCCAAATTGGAACTAGTATGAACCCAATTAGAGTTGCTTGGTGCCAGAAATAATATTTCGCCTCCGCTATCTCCCAATCGTAGCTTTTGGCCGCTATTTCCGGGTTCAATGGTCATAGTTGATGGTTGATGTTGCTCTATAGCCTTGGCCATTTTTTTGAAGCTGTCTGAGTCGTCTGTATCAGCTAAAAATAGTGTTTGCACCTGATAGTTGGTCAAAACTGCTGCTAGGCCACCAACATGGTCGTGGTCTAGATGAGTTGCCACCACAACTTCCAACTGTCGATCCCAACTAGGGATATGTTTCCTTAAACAAGTTAGTGCTTTATCATCTGGCCCAGCATCAATAAGCACCTGATAAAATCCAGACTTAATTAAGATTGCATCCCCCTGGCCAACATCACAAAAAACAATATGAAGCAGATCGTCGGGCCATTGTTTAACAACCACAATCAGCAAAATTATTGCCAATATAGTACAAAATGTACAGATTTTATTAAAAGCTTTTGTCATCATTGCTGCTCTTTAACTAATTGTCTAATAAGCTGATACTTACTTTTACTCCTTCTTATCCATTTTTTTCTAGCATAATAACCAGTTGCAAACCAAACCCCATACCAAGTAACTACCAACCATTGCGGCCAACTCTTTATCGTCCACAGACAACTATTTGCCTGGCCTAACCAGTCAGAAACTGTCAGAAACAAATCAAGGCAAGCCATGGTAGCAACAGCTAAATATTGCTTAACAAAAAGTAGTATGCTTAAATTAAGTCTGTCCATCAGTAAAAACAAGCCGCAAGCTCCTAACCACAAAACCGCAATTACAGTTAAAAATGGCACTATACCAACTAAAAAGGTATTGGTAATAAGACCTAAAAGACTGATTTCGCCAAAGGTATTTATTAGAATCGGTAAAACTCCAATTTGTGCTGATAAATACAGAAGCAAACCCTGCCGGCAATATGATCTAATTAATGAAATTAGCTTGCTAAAGCCTGTTTTTTTGCTATCCTTTCTCATGCTAATCCATCGTGATAGGATCGGATACAACCAAACAATGCCGCCAGTAGCAGCTACTGATAATTGTAAAGATAAAGACTGCAAACCTTCTGGGTTTAACCAAACAATTAATAAGCAGGCATAAAACAGTAGCCTCAAACTAGCAATCTGCCTATACCAAAGTCTCCTAACAACAATTGCAAAAAGTGCCATTACTACTGCCCTCTGCAAAGAATAGCCACCATTGCTCAAGTAAAAAAAGAGCAAGACGCTTAAAGCTGTTAAAATGGCCTTTGTTTTTTGCGACAGATTACTGCAGCGTTTAAATAACGGTTTAACTATCTGCAAAACTAAACCCACGTTGTAACCGGACGCAGACAACAAATGCAACATCCCCATAATTTGAAAGTTACGATGTAAAGTATTACTAAGAGGATGGGCAGACCCAAATATGAGCGAGTTGAGTAGTTGTGTACGGCTGCGTCCAATTGCGGCAGAACTTGCAGTAATGATAAAGCTTTTAATATTTTTTAAATATTCCAACCAAGCTTTTAACGAAGCCATTATAGATAGGAAAGTAGTAAATATTTGATTAATCATTGTTTTTAACTTAATATTTTTTATTAGCAGACTGGTACTAAAGAGTGCTAATTTAATGGTTTTACCGTAAAAACAAGCGTCCTTATAACATATAAAAGTAAGATGTTAATGACAGCCGTTGTTAATCATTAATTTTATCCAACAGTTAATCCCTCAAGTACTAACTCATCTGTTAAAAATACCTAAAAAAATAGCTAATTTCGGGTAGAAAATATTTACTGCTTTTGATGCGATATTATAAATATAGCTAAGTAATATTAAGTGCTAACTAAGCATGTATGCGTTAATTATAAACACATCAATTTTTTTGATACGAAACGAAACATTATGATAAAAGCACTGTACAGATTGTGATCAAAAACCAAATTTACCCTACCATCAGCTATCAATTAATAGCATTTACTATAATTTTTGAGTGTTTAATTTATATCTTATAGTTAAGTCTTCTATTATTTGTTATAAGCATATATCATTTTTAAATTTGCTAAGAGTTGACTGTCCGACCCCGGACA
>CAZMMR010000060.1:0-6585 GCA_964567445.1 uncultured Pseudomonadales bacterium | reverse complement strand
ATTAAAGTTGGCAATCTAATTTTTATTTTATTATCGGAGGAACATAATCCTGAATATGCTGGTTATGATATTATTAGCACTCTCAGCAGTCAGAGATTTGATTTTTTGTACCGATTTCTAAAGAGATATCAGCGCAGTCATAATGTTTTTGTTTTAAGTCACAGCCCAGTGGCTGGTACTAGTTTTTTCTCCGATGTTTGGGCCTTTAATGATTATCCTGCTTGGCGTGATATTAGCAGACGGTTTTTGCAGCTTTTTACTCAGCTTTCTCCAGTAGCTCATATTACTGGTCATGTTCATACTTCTTACCAACAGCAAGGAGCGGTGCGCAGTTTAAAAAATAATCAGTGGCAAAAAAAGATGGGGCGGTTTGTGAGAAGTCAGCAGCCCAACGTGTACTTTTTAAATATGCCTTGTGTTGATGTGGCTCATGGCTACATTTTCTCTAAACTACGCAAAACTTATGTTTTTTGGAACAACCTTTTTCGTTATAAAGATCTAAGCAATGTGACCCATGCTTATTGGCAATATGAGGGTGAAGGCCTACCTCTAACCGATTGGCTGTTAAAGATACATCCCTTCTTAAAACCCACTGTTTACTATCTTGATGTGGCAGATGGTGATGAGCAACTTAATTTAAAAACTCATTTGGTGTTAAAACAAATTGATGTGGATAGCTATCCGATCCAGCTGAAGACCAGTTATCAAGCTGGATCTCAACCAAATAAAACTGAATTTATTGCTTCTGACATTAGTTTGCGCACTCAACAAAATTTAATTATGAGTAATGATGATTGGTTCCAGATTAAGGCAGGCCAGATTGCTAGGGCTGAATTCTCTCAGCGTTTCCGGCAGCCGACTAAAATTGAGGGTATAGACATCGTGGCAGACAATCTTGTTGATTATCAGGTTAAGTGGAAAGGTAGCACTGATTATGGTCAAACTTGGACAAAGAATTGGGTAGCTGATTGTCAACAACTTCCGGTGTTAACAGCAGTTAGGCTCAAGGTTAAGTATAGCGCTGGTCAGCATCTAGCTAAAATTAAACAGTTTAAACTCAAAAATTCCTAGCTTTCTCTAATAAAACTAGCCAATGACTTTGTTATAATCAAGCTATGAAACTTGTCACAGATAATGACCC
This sequence comes from uncultured Pseudomonadales bacterium, assembly GCA_964567445.1. GTDB lineage: Bacteria > Patescibacteriota > Microgenomatia > UBA1400 > PJMF01 > CAZMMR01. The sequence continues at coordinate 5,444 of CAZMMR010000060.1, read as the reverse complement.
AATCACCGTAAAAGAGTTAGAGCAAATGTCTCAGAGAATGTTTGAGGATTTGGTGAAAGTGGTGGTTGATGTTAAGCAAGAAATTATGGTGGTTGATGCTGAATTACACTCAGATCAAGAAGCAAAATTACTTGATATGGGTTCACAGCAAGGAGATTTGTGGGGCATTAACCTTTATCCGCAACTAAAAGACAGCGCTGATTTTATTGAATTTGATTCAATGATTAATCTAAGACCGTCTTGGGGTAATACTAGTAGAAGCGTGGATGATGAAAAAATTCAACAAAAAATCTTCAGTATTATTCAAAAATTGGTGAAATGAAGCAAACAACGGCAAACTACCAACATCAATCCTTAGCTAACGGCCGCTGGCAACAACTCAACTTTTGCCAGCAGATGGCCAATGTTGGTAGTGAAGTTTCTCGGGCCATCAAATGGAAAAATAAAGGCCAAAAAGAATATAGTCGCAAAGCCTTTTACCGGGCCTTAGAATTAATGGCTTTTACTATTAAGGATGCTAAGGGTTATCCCAAACTTAAGGAATTGACCAGAACGAAAGAGGCATTAGTCGATTATTTTGCCGGCTCAAACCAGTATCAGTCCAGCGATGAGCTGTGGTTGAGTTATTTTAATCATTTTGCTTATGCAGCTAGAAAAAAGTAGGATGAAAAAGGATGCATATTTAAAACTTAAGCCTTTTTTTCTTGGCTTTTGGCGCGGTCTAAAAATTTTGCTTTTGTATTTTTTAGTGTGGATTGTCATCATCTTTTTAAGTGGTGTTGACCCAGAGTTAAGACAGGGTATTGCTTTACTATTCCATCTCGGAGGTTTTGTTTTGGTTAGTTTTGGCATTTACCACTACCGACTCATGAGATCTTGGATCATTCTAAGCTTAATTTTTTTCAGTTTATGTTCTACCCTTCATGTTTGCTGCGAAAGAATTAGAACAAATTTGCTAGTTTTTTGCTGTTGGAGTCCCACTACAAAAGACAGAAGAACTTGAAAAAAGGGGAAATTGAAGTTAGTGATAAGTTGGCAGCCAGCTTAAACAAGCTTTTACAGAATTTTTTTACCCTTAATTACACTGCTAGCAGTAACTTCACTGCCGAAGCTATTACTACTAAATATAGAATCCAGCGCAAATACTTGCTATCAATTTTTTGAATTAGGTTCACCCCCTTCCAGGCACCGATCATACTGCCAGTGGCCAGAGGAATTAATATTGGCCAATTTACCAAATGACTTTGTAAGAAAACACTGCTAGCGGCCAGAGACATAATGAAAGAAATTAGCTTGGCATTACCAGCAGCAGTTAGCAGATTAGCTTGTGTGGTTAGCGAAAAGACAATAAGTAAAATTGTTTGAAAGCCAGCTCCTAAAAATCCACCATAAATTCCTAGACCAAAACAGAAAAAAGTAAGCAGTACTAATTTCAGTTTGCTGTTAGTTAGCTCTGGTTCTGGCCGAAATATTTTTTGATAAAGCTGATTAAACCACTTAATGGGAAAAAATAATTGCTCTTTTTTAACTTGTGGGATTAATGGCAAGAGTAATAACATAGCTCCAGCCATGATTAAAGAAATAGTCTTGATATTAGTTTGAGTTAATAAGCTGGCGCCAATTAGACTACCAAAGAATGAAGCTAATCCCAATAGTAGAGCTTGTGACCAATCGATAGTTTTTTTACGGGCAAAATTAATAGCAGCCACAGATTCTTCTAACAAGGTGGTCAGTCTCATAGTGACAATGGCTGCTAGAGGTGATAGGTTAGCTAAGGACAACAAAGCTACCATCAGCAAACTACCGCCACCAGAAATTGAATCGATAGCACCAATGACGAGACCAGCAGTAAATAATAAAGTGAATAAAATGGTGGGTTGGAGAGTCATACTCAATATTGTAGGCGAGTGGTTGGTAAAGGAAAAGAGTAAAAGAATTGTTACAATGACACTATGAAGCAACAGCTCATCAATTTTTTAAGCACCATTGAACAAGTCAAATCTACACTCAGACATAATTGGACACGAACTGGCAGGCAAGAGAGCGTGGCTGAGCACACCTGGATGGCAGCTGTTTTTCTAGTATTGGCTTTTGATTTGTTTAAAATTGAAATAGATCTTCAGAAAGCAGTGAAAATGATGCTCATTCATGATATTCCTGAATTAGTAGCAGGAGATGTGCCTGGGTTTGAAAAAACTGAGAATGACCGGACTGCTGAGCACAAAAATGCTAAGAAAGTTTTTGATGAATTACCAGCTAAAATCAAAGATCAGTATTGGGCTCTATATTTAGAGCTTGAAGCTAAGGAAACTTTGGAGGCCAGACTAGTTAATGCTATTGAGAAAGTTGAGTCTCAACTTCAACATTTAAATTCTGGTCCTGAGTACTGGTCTAATGAGGAGCGTGGGGGGCATATGTTGCATTATCCAGATCAGGCTTTGGCATTGTTGGCTGATGAGCGTGTTGATGATCTCTGGGAAATGATTAAGGTTGAAATAGGAGAATTGACCTAAATACAACCTGATAAGAAAAGGCTTGTTGCAGTTTTTTTAAATATCAAACTCCACTTGAAACTTTTTTCTTTTAGAGTTTGAATAAATAATGAATAATTATTAATAAACTAACTAGGTGGCAGAATTGATACTTTTTTGGTTGTTTGGCGAGCTTAGTTTACACCATATCAATTACTTTTTTATATTATGAAAGTCTTAAAATTTGGTGCCGTCTGGTGTAATGGTTGTATTATCATGAAGCCTCGTTGGCAAGAAATCGAAGCAGAACACGATTGGTTGGAAACAGAATATTATGATGTAGATCAGGATAAAGATATGGCAGAACAGTATGAAATAGAAGATGTGCCCACTTTTGTTTTTCTAGATGAGGATGGGCAAGAATTGGAGCGCATGACTGGTGAGCATGACAAGCAAGTACTAGTAAACAAAATTACAGAGTACCGTGGGCAGTAATTTTTACTGAAAATCGTTCTTGAAAGGACAAAACATGAAAAAGTGGTTTCAGCACAGTCGGTTTTTACTAATATTCTTACTGGCAATTTTTGTCTTTATTGGCAGCAGTTTGCTTTGGTCAAAGACTGTAGTGGCTCAAACTCAAGCTACTTCACCTGGAAATGAGTCTTCTTCAGAGTTAACACAAGTAGAAGAAAATACACATGCTGATCTTGTACACTTGTATCTCTTTTATGGGGAAGGTTGTCCACACTGCAAAACGGAACGACAATTTTTAAAGAAGTTAAAAAGCGAATATCAGGATCAAATTACAATTACTGAATTTGAGGTTTACTATCATCCTCAGCACGCCAGCTTAATGGAACAAATCGGTAACAAGCTTAACTTAGATGTTTCTGGAGTGCCTTTGTTGTTTGTAGAAGATGAAAGCGTGGTTGGTTTTGGCTCAGCAGCCACTACTGGTCGTAAAATTAAGGAGCTGATTGATGATTGCCAGAAAACAGCCTGTCAGAGTCAGGTTGATGAAATTGTCGATGAATCTGGCTTAACTGGACAAGTTATTGCTGTCACGCCGGTTCCCACCAAGACAGAGCAGGATGGCAAACAGCTCGCAGACAATAATAAGTCTAGTAAAAATCTAGATGACAATGACTTTATTTTAGCTGTTCCTGTTCTTGGAAACGTTAATTTAGAACAGTTATCATTACCAGTCCTAACTATGCTCTTGGGATTTTTGGATGGTTTTAACCCTTGTGCCATGTGGATTCTAGTTTTCTTGATTACCATGCTTCTTAATCTTGAGGACAAAAAACGGTTATTTACTCTGGGTTTTACTTTCATCTTTGTTTCCGCCTTGGTTTACTTTGGTTTTCTAGCTGCTTGGTTTAATCTTTTCCAGTTTATTGGCTATGTCTATTGGATTCGTTTGTTGGTAGGAGTAGTAGCGATTGGTAGCGGCATCATGCATCTAAAAAACTATTATGAAAAGGAAACGGGTTGCAGTGTTACTAATAAAGAGCAACGATCGCGGATTATGAAACGGATCGACAATGTTATTCATCGGCGCAGTCTGTGGGTGGCGTTGATTGGCATTAGTTTGTTAGCTGTATCGGTTAACATGATCGAGCTGGTTTGCTCAGCTGGTCTACCTGCTATTTATACCAATATTTTGTCTTTATCTAATTTGCCAGGTTGGCAGTATTATTTGTATTTAGGTTTATATACATTAATCTTTATGGTTGACGATCTGTTTGTTTTTACCGTAGCAGTTAAATCTTTTGAGGTAACTGGTATTACTAGTAAATACACCAAGATGTCAAATTTAGTGGGTGGTTTATTAATTCTAATCATTGGTATTTTACTGCTGTTTAGACCACAAGTGCTGATGTTTGGCTAAAATTGAGTATTTCTACTTTGCTAAAACCGAACATTTCTATTTTGGGCTAATATTAAACTTGTTTTGGTTGGCTCTTGTCCTCCTTTGGTATAGGATATAACCATTATGCCAAAGTGGCTTCGCTATTCTCTCTTTTTATTGCTTGGTGTTAGTTTGGGTTTTTTGTATCTGTGGCTGGGGCAGTCTAGGCCGGACCGAGCTGTTTTGGAATCAGGACAGGGTTGGGTTGAACCGACGCCTGAGCCAACTATTTCCTCTCAAGAGCAAACAATTACGATAATATTTGCCGGTGATATGATGTTTGACCGCAACATCCGATTAGCAGTTTCGCAACAAGCTAGTCAAGATAAAATTACCACTACTGGCGGTGATCTAGCTGATGAACAAATTAGTTACGACTTTGTTTTATCTAAAGATTTGCAACAACTATTAAGTCAGCAAGATTTAGTGGTGGCTAATTTAGAGGGTCCGATTACTGACAATGAGTCGCTTAGTGTTAACACCGAACCGGGCAGTCCCAATAACTACTTATTTACTTTCGATCCAGCGGTAGTGAACTTCCTGCAAAAATATCAGATGCAAGTGGTAAATTTAGGCAACAACCATATTCTTAACTTTGGTCTCCAGGGCTTAGAGACGACTGCTAGCTATTTACAAGCTGGCGGGGTTGAGTGGTTTGGTTGGGTGGGTCCAGAGTCAAGTTATGGTGATTGGAACAAAACTAGTATTGTTTGGGAGCAAGACGGTTTTTCTCTAGGTTTGGTTAATTATAACCAGTTTGGTCAGCAGCCTTTAGCACAAGCACTAGCAGAAATTAGCCAGTTACAAGAAGAGGTTGATTGGTTGGTGGTTTATCCCCACTGGGGTTTGGAATATAAAACTGCTGCCAACCAAGTTATCCAAAACCAGGCTCATGACATGATTGATGCTGGTGCCGATTTAGTAATAGGTGCTCACCCACATGTAGTGCAGCAAGTGGAAGAATATCAGGGTAAAAAGATTTTTTACTCCTTAGGTAATTTTATTTTTGATCAATATTTTCATGAGGAAGTTAAGCAGGGTTTACTGGTCCAGTTAGAGTT
>CAZMMR010000059.1:0-6849 GCA_964567445.1 uncultured Pseudomonadales bacterium | reverse complement strand
ACGATGACACCAGCTATATTTGTCCTTCTTGGGATCAGATGAATATGCTTACTTTTAGTGTCAGTCAAAAAATTAAGCAGGACGGAATTAAGTTTGATAGAATTGTTACCTTAGCTAAAGGTGGCTGGCCCATGACCAGATCGCTGGTGGACTTCTTACACATACCAACCGTTGCTAGCATCGGAATCAAATTTTATTTTGGAATTAATCAGCGTTTGGACAAGCCGAAAATTTATCAGGATATCCCCGTCTCTATTAAGGATGAAAAGATATTACTCTTTGATGATGTGGCTGACAGTGGAGAATCCCTCATTTTTACCAAAGAACATCTATTACAGCGAGGAGCAAAAATAGTCAAAACTGCTACCATATACACTAAGTTTCATTCTAAAATTACTCCAGATTATTATGGAGGCCAAACTAAAGCTTGGATTATTTTTCCTTTTGAACCTTTTGAGATGACAGAGCTTTTAAGCAAAAAGTGGAAAGACCAAGGCATCGAACAAAAAGAGATTCTACAGAGACTTAATAAGCTTAATTTTGTTCCTAAATTCATGCAACCAATTCGGGTCAATGGCAATAAAGATGCGTAGCTATTTCGCAACAAGTCTATTAATTACTGTCGAATCTAACTATGATCGTTATCATTGACTTTGGTTCTCAAACCACCCACCTCATCCACAGGAGAATTAAAAATTTTGGCATTAATTCCATTGTTGTTGAACCTGAAAATTTTACTCTAGACAACTACCCAAACCTATCAGGCTTAATTTTAAGTGGTGGACCAGCAAGCGTCTATTCAGAAAACAACCCCGATATCAATTTAGATTTTAAAGACATCGACGTTCCTATTCTTGGTATCTGCTATGGCTGGCAGTTAATCGCAAAAAAAATGGACGGAAAAGTAGTTAAGGAAAATAGTGAGTATGGCCCTGCTCAACTTCAAATACTCAAGAAAAGTTCACTTTTTTCCAACGTTCCAGAGCAAAAATTTACTGTTTGGATGAGCCACGGAGACCTAGTTAAAAAACTACCAGCTGGATTTGAGTACTTAGCCAAAACAGATGACATTCAAGCTGCTGCCGTAGTTAATAAGAAACACAATATTTATGGTGTTCAATTCCATCCCGAAGTACAACACACTGAACACAGCCTGACAATCATAGAAGCATTTCTTGCAAAAATTTGTCATCTAAAATTATCCGCTCCTAAGATTAATGTTGATGATGTTATTGCTAGTGCAAAAAAAGAGTTAGCTCAATCTACGGGTAAAATTATAGCCGCCGTTTCTGGTGGCGTCGATTCAACTGTCGCTGCAGCCATCATTGCTAAAGCAGTTGGAAAAAGATTGGTTCCAATCTACTGTGATAATGGCCTCATGAGAATTGGTACTAAAGACCAAATCCAGCAAATATTTCATGACCATCTTGACATCAATCCAGTTATTATCGACTGTAAAAAGCAATTTCTACAAGCACTAAAAGGAGTATCTGATCCTGAGAAAAAGCGCGTCATTATTGGTAATTTATATATCGATATTTTTGAACAAGAAGCAAAGAAGTTGGAGAGCGTTGAATTTCTAATGCAGGGCACGATCTACTCAGATGTTGTTGAAAGTAAAGGCTCCAAACATGCCAGTAAGATTAAAAGCCATCATAATGTTGGCGGGCTTCCTGAGCAAATGTCATTAAAACTAATTGAGCCTCTCAGAAATTTTTATAAAGACGAAGTTAAAGAGCTAGGAAAGCAGCTAAATCTACCAACGGCAGTCATTAACCGCCAACCATTTCCTGGGCCAGGTCACGCTATCAGAATTTTAGGAGAAGTAACAGCCGAGAGGTTAGCCAAACAACAACAGGCCGACCAGATCGTAATCGAAGTCCTCAAAGAAACTAACCATTTTACAAAAGTTTTCCAAAGCTTTCCTGTTATGACCGGAGCTAAAACCACAGCAGTAAAAGGTGATGGGCGAGCATATGCAGAACTAGTTGGTCTTAGAATTTACGACAGCAAGGATATTATGACCGCTGGGTGGAGTCATCTTCCCTATTCAGTATTGCAAAAGATTTCAACGCGAATTGTAAATGAAGTGCCTGATGTTTCTCGAGTAGCTTATGATATTACCACCAAACCTCCAGCAACTATGGAATGGGAATAAATTCAATAGCCACTAAATCAATCATCGCCAACATTTAAAATAATATTACATATGATAAATCAGCCACTAACCACCGACATTTACTATTTAGGTGCTAATGACATCACCACCGAAAAATTCGAGGCTTTATGGGACATCCCCCAGGGAGTTTCTTATAACTGTTATCTAATCCAGGATCAAAGCACGGCTTTAATTGATACTGTTGAAAGCAAATTTTCACAAGAACTACTAACAGAATTAAAAGAGCTTTTAGCTGGCCAAAGCCTCGACTACTTAATTCTTAACCACATGGAACCAGATCACTCTGGAACCATTAAATTGATTAGAAAAGAGTTTCCTCAAGTAACCTTAGTTGGTAATCACAAAACAGCCGGTTTTGCACAGGGTTTTTACCAGATCCCTGAGGATCAAGTTCAGCAAATTAAATCTGGTGATGAGCTTAGTTTAGGCAAACACAACTTGCAATTTATTCAAACACCAATGGTTCATTGGCCCGAAAGCATGATTACTTACGATCAAACTAGTGGTGTTATTTTTAGCAATGATATCTTCGGTGGTTATAAAACTGTTGACAGGCAACCATTGGCTGATGACAGAGACGACTTAGCTGATTATATTGATGAAGCTCGCGAGTATTTTGCCACTGTCTTGGGTGCTTACACCAGACCGGCCAAGCGCGCCCTCAAACAAGTGGCAGACTTACAACCAAAAGTAATTGCGCCAGCCCACGGTCTAGTGTGGCAGAACTCTGCTAGCAAAATCCTTAATCTTTACCAACAGTGGGCCAATTACCAAACTAATCCTGGTGCCACTATTATTTATGGCTCTATGTACGATCACACCGCAGCCATGGCTAAACAGGTTAACAGCCAACTGCAAGAACAAGGCATAGCCACTAAATTAATTAATGCTGCTTTCACCCCAATGTCAGAGATGCTCAATGCTGTTTGGCAGTATCAAGGCCTGATTATTGGCAGCTGCACTTACACTAATAATCTTTTTCCACCAGTCAAACATTTACTGCTTGCTCTAGATGAGCGTAATTTAGAAAATCGCTATCTGGGTCTGTTTGGATCTTATAGCTGGACTGGAGGCGCCATACGCTACTTAAAAAAGTTTGCTCAGGACAGCAAATTAGAGTTGCTCGAGCCACAATTTAGAACTCAGTATGCACTCGATGAAGAAGCTGAAAAAAATCTGGATAAACTAGTAACAACCATGACAAAAAAGCTAAAGTAGCTCTAAGCTGCGTTAGACTTTTCGATAAATTCGTAACTTATCTTTACTGCCATCCTCTTGTATTAGTGTAAATTGCTGACTTTCTAAAGGAAATTTCCAGCTAATCACATAGGTATCTTTTTTTAACTCGTTTTCTAACTTGGGCACCAGGCGCTGGTTAACTTCGGTTAATAAATACAGGTAAACCACATCTGCCTGGCTTAAATCTATTTCAAATAAATTAGCTTGCTTAAAAGTAATTTTTTGTGCTAGACCTGCCCACTTAGTCTTCATTTTACCCAACCATAATAGAATTCTGTTTTGATCAACAGCCACCACTTTTTGACAAAAGGGAGCTACTTTTCTAGAAACCAAAGCTTGACCGCAACCTAATTCATAAAAAGTATTTGGGTTGTGTCTTTGACAAAAATCCTTCACTAAAGCAACAGTTTTAGTAATGGTTTGATGATAAGGTACATCGGTCGTGCGCTCGGTATAAATGGTCAGAGAAAATATAAACAACTGGCGAATAAAAAGAATGAGAAGAATTAATTGCCAAAGCAAAACCACATAAAAGAGCATGTGCTTAGCATACCATATCTGTGCGCTTTAAATTTTATTCTTCAAACACAATCTCTTGGCTGTCAGCGCCCAACTCTTTTAGGTCTGCTTTGATACTCTTGACCATAGCAGGCGGTCCACACACATAAAAATTCTGACTAAAATCATCTACGTTTTTCTGCAAAAATGCTTTATCTACTCGGCCAAAATGATAGTGGTTAGGCTCTTTCTCCCTAGTTAAAGTTAAATACAACTGCCCCTCATCAGCAAACAATGCCTGCCACTCTTTTTCTAAAACAACATCCTCGCTTTTCTTATTAGAAAAAATTAGAGTTTGATTGGCAATAGCGTTCCGTTGCTTGAGCATGCGCAAGATGGCAATAAACGGTGTTATGCCCACTCCGCCAGCAATAAAAACACCAGGACCTTGATAATTAATCGTGCCCCAAGGCTCTTCAATTAACAAATTATCTCCTGGCTGCAGCTGATGCATGCGGTGGGTCATGCCATGATGCTCAGGATAAAGAGCGGGGTCATAACCTTTCACAACCAACTCTAAAACCCGATCATCATTAAGAGAGGTAAAAGTAAAAGGCCGTTTTTCATCAAACCATTGCGGATGATCTATTGCAACTTGTGTTGCTTGGCCTGGTTCAAAGCTATAATCATGAGGTTTTTCAATAATGAAGCGTTTCACATCATGAGTCACAAATTCACTCATAAGAATTTTAACGCGGTGTGTGTTGTTAGACATAAAATTTTATAAGTAACTATTAGTTATGAATATTCTGACATATAGATGTAAAAAGTCTGTAAGAGCAATTACTATAATTTAGCAACTAGTTATAACCACAAACTAAACAACTTGACAGAAGCGATAATAGTAATAACCAGCAAACATTGCCAGAAAATCTGATAAACAAACCAAACACTATCATTAGGAAAGAGTTTAAACAGTAGCTTGAATTTTTCTGGAGGATTACGCTTTAGGGTAGAAAACTGTTGATTAAACCAGTAAATGACTTCTCCCCAACTACGAACTACCCAAAAAACAGATACCACTAACAAAAACAGCAACCAATCTTGCACTATCACAACAAACAAAGTCACAAGCAACCAAAACAAACTAAAAACGACAGCATCAGCCCAAACAAAAGCTCCTAATAAAAGAAAGTGGGGGCACAAGCCATTAGTATTTCCGCGACGGCTGTGGAGCAAGCCTAAAACAAATCCTAATAATGAGTAGATTGACCACAAAACTACGGCAAGAATAATATAAGCTGGCATATCAGTATTATAACTCTTAGAAGTCAAAGGTCATATCCCAACTTTTACTCATGCCTAAACCTAGACTGCACATAAAAATCTGTCATAATATGGGTATGAGACTGATAATTTCGCTGCTCTCCCCGCTCTTAATTGGCTTTGCCGGTTCTTTTTTCACCAGCTCTGCCATCGATAACTGGTACTCAAATTTAGTCAAACCTCCATTCACCCCACCCAACTGGCTTTTCGCCCCAGTTTGGACCGTTCTTTACATCTTAATTGGCATTAATCTCTATTCTTTGTGGACTAAAAGAAGGGAGGGATTAATTACCAAAGATAAAATAGTTCTTTATCTGTTACAGCTTGTATTAAACGGAGTATGGAGCCCAGTCTTTTTTGGACTACAAGCTCCACTAACAGCTTTAATTATCATCATACCTCTGTGGCTCATTCTTTTAACTCTTTTTATAAAATTACTTCCTAGACACAAGATTAACGCCTGGTTAATCCTCCCTTACTTGCTGTGGGTAACTGTAGCTACTTATCTAAACCTTGGCATCGTCTTTCTAAATCCTAGCGTGCACCTATTAGGTAAATTTTTAATATGAAAGTCATTATGCCTCTTATTGTTGTTATTATTTTTATGCTGATGTTGGTAGTTGTAATTTATGTCTTAAGCCGAGTTTTCTTTTCTCTGTTCACCATGAGTTTATTTCATGGCCCTTACTTTGCCGGCACTAGTCCCGACCGCATTGATAGTATTAAAAAACTAGCAGACATCAAAACCGGAGACAGGGTAGTAGACTTGGGTTCTGGTGACGGTCGAGTCTTAATTGCCTTAGCAAAAGAGGGGGTACAAGCTACTGGCTTAGAACTCAATCCCTGGCTAGTAAACAAATCACAAAAAAGAATTAAAAAAGCTAAGCTGGAAAATAAAATTAACATTAAGCAGACAAATTTTTGGCAACATGACTTAGGACAATACGACGTAATTGTCATTTATGGTATTGGTTACATTATGGAGAGGCTAGAAGAAAAACTAAAAGAAGAAGCCAAAGACAATGTCAAAATTATTTCTATTTATTTCCAATTTCCAAACTTAAAACCAGTTAAAAGCGACAACGAAGTACATCTCTACCAGCTATAACAGCTGTTTGCCTCTGATTTTATTATGATCGTGGTTGTTTTTAGTCATTGGTTTTACCTTTAAAAATTAACGATAGCGAATTAACACAATGGCGAATATTTTTATCAGTGAAATCTTCACCAGTGAAAACATGGCCTAAATGAGCACCGCAATTAGAACAGATAATCTCTGTTCGCCGGCCATCAATATCAAGTTGGCGGTCAACTGCACCCTCAATTGTGTCATCAAAGCTCGGCCAGCCACAGCCAGCGTTGAACTTGGCTTGAGATGTAAAAAGAGCTTGGCCACAACGCTTGCAGTGATAATTACCCTGTTTAAAATGGTCATAGTACTTACCACTAAAAGATGGCTCAGTGAACTTATCCTCAATGATAGCTTTTTCTTGCTTTGTTAGTGGCTTTCTATTCATACTAATATTGTAAATACTAGCGATTAAAAAGATGTAATTAGTATTACGCTTAATTATCAGATTTATTAGTATAAAATACAATTAATGACT
>CAZMMR010000058.1:0-6863 GCA_964567445.1 uncultured Pseudomonadales bacterium | reverse complement strand
TTAGGAAAAAGGCGTGGCGATAATGCTAAAATGATGCGGTTAGCTTTGGTTAAAAAACCTGAAAATTTAGGAACTTTTGGTCAGGTTGAAGATAAGAAGGGAAAATAAGAATATCATGAAACAATATAAGACATTTATGCAGCGCAAAGAAGATGTGATCAGACAATGGCATCTAGTTGATGTTGATGATCAGGTCTTGGGTCGAATTGCTACTGACATTGCGGAGTTATTAATTGGGAAACACAAACCAACTTATACTCCCCATATTGATGGCGGTGATTATGTTGTAGTAATCAATGCCCAACAAGTGGCTTTAACTAGAAATAAAGAAAATAAAAAAGTATATCGTTGGCATACTGGTTACCCAGGTGGTTTAAAAGAGATGAGTTTTAAAAAAATGTTGGCTAAGCATCCTGATCGTGTAATTATGCGTGCTGTCAAAAATATGCTACCTAAAAATAAACACAGAAAGAAGCGACTAGCTAGGCTGAAGGTCTATGCAAGTGATGAGCATCCCTATCAAGAGCAAATTATACAGTCGAAGAAATAGTCATGAAACACAAGCAACAAATTAATCAAGCAGTTAAACAAGCAAGACGTTCCAGTCGCAAGAATGGACGGGGTAAAAATAAGAAATCGGCAAACCTTAACTATCCAAAGGGCCGTTATACTGAGGGTGTGGGTCGCCGTAAAGTGGCCACTGCTCGTGTACGTATATATAAGGAGGATGGTGATTTCATTGTTAATGATCAACTGGTTAAAAACTATTTTTCAGACATTCCCTTTGCTGCTAAAAGATATAATGCTCCTTTTGAAGCTACTAAGACCGATGGACAGTTTGCAGTTACAGTTCATGTTGAAGGATCGGGAAAAGATGCTCAACTTGATGCAGTGGTCCATGGTTTAGCTAGAGCTTTAGAAGAGTTTAATCCAAAATTACGTTCTTTCTTAAAAGAAGAGGGTCTTCTAACCCGTGATCCTCGCATGAAGGAAACGCGCAAACCTGGTAAGGGTGGTAAGGCACGTCGCCAGCGTCAATCTCCAAAGCGCTAAAGTTCAAGTCAAATTTATCTATAAGATAAAGGCTTATTTTCCTAGCTAATGTTTAGACTTTAAATTTATTTACCTGTGAGAATACTCCAGACTTCATTATGTGGGAGCCTTACTACAAGGCTTATCCTAAGTGTAGTTTTTTTTATACAAACAAACACCCCACAAAACTTTTATTTGTGGGGTGTTTGCAAAAGTAATAAGTTAAACTTATTACCAAACTCTACGGCGTAGAGGTTTGCCAACGCGGAAGTTAATAACACGATGTGACTTAACTACTTGTCGGTTTTCCTCATTGCCAAAAGGAACGACAACTTTGTCATCAACCTTATTGACATAGAATGTGCCAAATCCGGAAATAACAACCTTATCTCCCTTCTCGAGTGTGCGGCTGATTTCATCAAAGAGAGCATCGATTGCTTCCTTGGCCGCTTTTTTGGTTAAATGAGCTTTTTTGGCTACAATGTCAACCAATTGTGATTTTGTCATATTTGCCTTTCTAGTTAGTATTTTTTTCTAATTAATGTGTATATGGATAGTTGCTTTTTTTGCTGAACAGATGAGCGTACAATTTTAATTAATTGTGATATTAAGTGTATTGATTTGATGTATCAAGTCAAGTGTTAATTTTTTGGTAAAGGAAAAATGTCTATGAAATTTTTAAGACGACTGCAATAAGAGGGCGGGACGTCGACTTGTTAAAAGCTTGATCAACGCATAAGAGAAAAAACCGATGATGTTACTTTACTCAAAAGCCAACAATCTAAATGTAACCGAATTTTGCTAAAAATACTAGGCTGGTTCCGAGTAAATCATAACCGACGTCTCTGAGGGTTGCCGAGCGTCCGGCTACAGTTGACTGATGAAGCTCATCACTAATAGCATAAATCAGACAAATAAAAAGAGTTTTTAACCAAACTTGACTGGTTTTAAAACCAAGTTTTTTAAAGCCTTCAATTAAAAGCCAATATAATACAGCGTACACAAACATATGAGCTGATTTTTTAAAAATGAAGTCGATAGTAGAGAGAGTTAAACCTGGCAGCATTTGCTGGGCTGATAATATAAAAATGATGAGCGCCCATAATGTTGAGGGAGCAAAAGCCTTAATGATTCTGCCTATACTTTTAGTTTTCATAGAGTAGTTTGCTGGCTATTAATAAGCACAGTCCTCCGATTATAACACTGGTTGTATTAGTGCTAGAAGGATGGCTAATATCATAGGCTAAGGTTGTTTGAAATGGTTGCGAAAAAATTTGAGTTGCGAGTTTCTTTTTCTTCTTTTTTTGTTCGTCTAACGAGTTTCGCAGGTAGCTAATAGTCGGCAAAATTTTCTCTTGTATGTTTTGCTGCACGGGTTTAACCTCTATGGTTGTAGTTGGTGTTTGGGAAAGTGTTGCTTGTGAGGGGCTTGGTGTTGTGTTGTAAAGTTCAATTGTAGGTGTTGCTTGTGGAGTGTGTGTAATTGTTGATTGCAAATGAGTGTTAGGGGTTATAGTTGGAGGGATTGTTGGGGGGATGGTAATAATTGCGTCTGGATTTGGAAGACCGATACTTGGATTGCCTTCTCTAAAATCTGCGTCTTGTAAGCTATAGCGCCACCAACTTGTGTCTAACTCTGTGTCGTCATATGAAAACTGGTCGATAACTACACTGTTTTTTTTCAATTTGATTGCATCACCTCCTTTATTGAATCGATTGCCTACAGAAACAACTCTTAACTCTCCTTGATAAAGCTGGTCTGGAGTTTGAAGATTTATCTCACCTGTATTGTCCCAGAGAGAGTATCGACTAAGATCAACAAATTTTTGATCTGGATTACTATCAGGTATATAGACTATTTCAATTAAATCTGGTCCAGACTCAGGGCTGGGTAGGATTTCGTTGATGATGACGCGAGCCCAAACCTTTGCAGAACAGCTGAGATAAATTAAAGTAGTTATGGACAAGCTAATTATGAAGTAGGTTGCAATATTAAACTTAAGATGTTGTTTCATAAACAGTAATTAATTTACTAAATAATATTGACGTTATGTTGAATAGGTTTGTGTTATCAACCTTGCTCTCAGTAAGAATATATGTATTGAAGATAGTTTTTCTCTGTTAAATTCGATGTTAAATTAGATATATTATGATACTTTTTGATCAGATACTCAGGTTGACTTCCCCCTCTGTAACGGGTACAGTATAAGCACTCGTTATATAGCAGTGTTGCTATCTTGTAGCAGCACTTTATTTACAAATTAGTTTCTCTGAAAGAGGATTATGTCTAAATCCAAACCTTCCTTCAATTGGAAAATCGCTGGAGAAGCGGGACATGGTGTGATGCTGGCCTCAAAACTTATGGCACAAATGGCTAAACGTCACGGCATGCAATCATTTAATTATTTGGAATATCCCTCCCTTATTAGGGGTGGTCACCAAACTGGTCAAGTCTACGCCGACTTTGACAACGGTAGCTGTCAACATCGAAACCTTGACTCTATCGTAATTTTTAGCCAAGAAGGCTTCAAAATACATGAGAATGAAATGACCGCTGACACGGTCATTATTTATAATTCTGACTTTGGTGATTTGTCTGAGAAAGTAGTCAAAAAATGGGGTAATCAGATTCACTCCATGACAATTTCTACTTGGGCTAAAGAAACCACCGGCAAGGCTTTAGCGGCAAATGTAGTTTCTTTAGGTATCGCTGCTTATATTCATGGACTTGATCCTGAAGTTTGCAAAGAAGTTATTGCTAATACCTTTGAAGGTAAAGAAAAGATCAAGAACAAAAACTTAGAGGCTTTTGATTTGGGTTACAGTGAGGCGGAAAAAGAAATCGATGAACCCTTGTCTGAGATCCCAGTTAAAGACGACGATAGAATTTTATTAAACGGTAATGAAGCTTTAGGTATGGGTGCTTTAGCTGCTGGTGTTCAATTTTACAGCGCATATCCCATGACTCCAGCTACTGGCTTGTTGCATTTTATGAATGAGCACAAGCACAAGCTACCGATTGTAGTTAAGCAGGTTGAAGATGAGATTGGTGCCATTCAAGAAGCAATTGGTGCTTCTGTTGCTGGAGTGAGAGCCATGACTGGTAGTTCTGGCGGCGGCTTTGCCTTGATGGTCGAATCTTTTTCCTTTGCTGGTACAGCTGAGATTCCTTTAGTAGTGTTAGAAGCTCAAAGAACTGGTCCTGCCAGTGGAGTTCCTACTTGGACAGCTCAAGCTGACCTGCAGTTTGTTTTAACTGCCGGCCACGGCGACTTTCCTAGAGTAATTTTAACTCCAGGTACAGTCGAAGAGCATTTCGAACTGGGACAATATGCAGTCTACCTAGCTGAAAAATACCAGCTACCAGTGATGATTTTGTCCGATAAGTACATTCTGGAATCTCACCAGACCATGCCTAAACCAGAAAACGTCTATGAAAATGAGCGTTACAACATGGTTGCTGAGGCAGATTTGCCGGAAGATGACAGTTATCTCAGATATAAAGATAACAAAGATGGAATTTCTAAGCGTAGCGTTCCTGGACAAGAACATGGTTTGCACTTAGCTAACTCTTATGAACACGATCAGTGGGGTTTTGCTACTGAAGACGCTGATACTATCAGCAAAGCGGTTGATAAGCGTGCCAGAAAGATGGCAACCATTATGTCTGAGCTACCAGAACCTAAGATGTTTGGTCCTGAAGATGCCGATGTTACTTTTGTCGGTTGGGGCTCAACCACTAATGTTTTATTAGAAACAATTCATCAAGACGAGGATGGTAAAGTTAACGCCATTCACATTCCTTGCATGTATCCCTTTCCAGCTGAGGCATTTAAAAAGCTAGCTAAGAAAGCTAATAAGTTAGTGATGGTCGAGGGCAACGCCAATGGCCAAGGCGCTAACTGGATTAAGCAACAAACATGCATTGAAATGGATGATATGTTGTTGAGATACGATGGTAGGCCATTCTACGCAGAAGATTTATTAGAATATGTTAATAAGCAAAAATAAGGAGGAGCTAATTAATTCCACAAAGGAACATCTATGAAAATAACAAAAAAATCTATTAAATCACCAATCAAGCCTACTTGGTGTCCAGGTTGTGGTGACTTCGGTATTCTGCGCGCTCTTCATGCAACATATGAAGATATGGAGCTAGAACACGAAAATGTCATTATGACTTACGGTGTTGGCTGTTGCAGCAATGAGGCTGACTTTAACCGTACTTATGGTATTCACTCCTTGCATGGTCGACCAGTACCAACTGCGGTTGGAGCTAAGCTGGCTCAGCATGACAAGAAGGTAGTAGTAGTTGGCGGTGACGGCGGTTTGTACGGAGAAGGCGGCAACCACTTTTTGTTTGCAGCCCGTGGCAATCATGATGTTACCATGTTAGTCCACAACAACTGGCGTTACAGTTTAACTACTGGCCAAGCTTCACCAACAACTGAACCAGGAACAGTCACCAAGACCACGCCAGAGGGATTGATCGAAAGACCATTTAATCCTTTAACTTTAGCTTTGTCGGCTCATGCTACATTTGTAGCTCAAGGTTTCGCCAATGATTACCGACAGCTAAAAGAAATTTTAGAAGCAGCCATGAACCATCGTGGTTTTGCTTTAGTCGATGTGGTGCAACCTTGTGTTACTTTTAACAAAGTTCATGACTTTAAGTGGTACAAAGAACATATTGAGCATGTGCCCGAAGATCATGATTCTTCTGACTGGCAAGCTGCTTTTGACCTTAGTCGCGGTGATCGTGACAAGATTTACACTGGTATTTACTATCAGAATGAGGATGCCCCAGCTTATCATGAGCAAGTCGAACCTTTGCAGGATGATATTCTTGCCAATCAATGGCAGGATAAAGTTGATATGAGTGAAGTGATTGAAGATTACGTTTAAACTTGAGTTACTAGTGAAAAGTATAGAGTAAAAAGTATAGAGGCGGGGCCAGCAGGCCCCGCCTTTTTTAGTGCACTAAACTTGTTACAAATTTTAGTTAATTGGTATCTTATCTATTGCTCAATAATCTGATTCAGAGCTTCTATGTTATTATTCATGGCATCAGCGCCGATTTGAATAGTTTCTTGGTTGCCAACAAATTTGGTAAAAATTCGGTATCTTAAGCTTTCATTAATATCGGGGCGGATTACTAAATCCGCCTCTCGACCATTGCGGCGAGACAGCTCCTTAAGCATTAGTTGGCTGGTTTTTAAGGCTACCTGCAAAGGAGAGTAATGATCTGGATGCCATGGAAAGACATTTTTGTAAAGATCGACTGCGATGACTATGTCAGCGCCTAAATCTTGCGTTTCTCTAACGGGTAGAGGGTTAATTACTGCTCCATCAACCAATTTCTTACCCTGATAATTAATCGGCTGAAACACCAATGGCACTGATGTACTAGCTCTTATAGCTCGTGCCAGCTTGCCCTGTTTAAGATTGATCTGTCTGCCAGTTTGGACATCAGCCGCAATAGCCGTGAAGGGGATATTGGTTTGTTTAAATGTTGCTCCATGACAAAAGTCATCTAAAATTTTAATAGCTTTATCACCTTTAAATAAACCGCTACGTGGCCTGGGGTCGGAAAAAGCATACAGGAGTTTGCGGTAACTTAACTCTTGAAAGAACTGCTCGATAGGCTCGACACTACCCAAGGCTGCATACAGCCCACCAATTAAGGCTCCGGCACTAGTGCCGGCGATGCAATCAATAGGAATATTGTGTCTGATTAAGCTTTTAATGACTCCAATATGAGCTAAACCGCGCCAACCACCGCTTCCAAGTGCCAAGCCGATTTTAAGTCTAGATGCCATAAGTAGATTTTA
>CAZMMR010000057.1:1456-6902 GCA_964567445.1 uncultured Pseudomonadales bacterium | reverse complement strand
TACTTGTGGGTCGTGGTTAAGAGTACCAATAAGTTGGGTGATGTTAGAGACACAATTATCTTTCAAAGAAAAGTAATGACGCTGATAACCAATATTTAAATACGCAGCCATTTCAGCCTTAAGATTAGTATAAAGTAGGCTACCCTTGTCCTCTTTAAAGACAATGGCAGCCACAGTGATAGTCTGCTCTTTCTGCGCCAAAGCTTGTACTTGCTTTTTTAACAATTTTGTTTTGTTTTGGGCAAACTGGTAACCATCAAAAATTATGGGAAAATCGGTCATATCTTTTTTCCTTTAAGCAACTGCTTAATACGATTGATATTTTTAGCATCAGGACCATTACCATCAAAGCCTGGGGCTTCAGTGATTAATGGCAGCTGCTTCACCCTATCATCTTGTAAAAAAGTCTGTAGGTCCCTAATTGGAATTTTGCCTTCACCTATATTTTCATGCCGATCCACCCCAGAGTTGAAGTCAGATTTACAATCATTAACATGAATGCAAGTTAAACTAGACCACAAACCTAAATCGGTAATGGTAGTAATTGCATCCTTTTGTTCCAACTCACCATTTAATACAGATTTCGGACTTAAGGAGTAACCAGCAGCAAAACCATGGCAAGTGTCAAAACACCAACCAAGACGCTTAGAATTCACTCCGTCAAGCAACCACTTAACATTGGACAAATCTGCACCGATCTTACCACCTTTACTGGCAGCATTTTCAATTAGCAGATGACTATCTTTAGGCGTCTTCTCTAAGATCTGTTTAATTTTACTAACCAATTGCTCTTTAACACTGTCCCAGCCTCGACCTTGATGACTACCTAAGTGGACCACTACACCCGAACCTTTGACCAAACTATCAAACTTTAACTCAAAAATAAGAGACCGAACCGATTTTTGGATAAGCTCCTCTTTATCCGAGGCCAGATTCACTAGATACAGAGCATGAGTAAAGATTGGTTTAACATCCAATTCTTTTTGCTTTGCAAACAATTTTTGTTGGCCGAAACTAGCTAAATCACGACGACGCCACATCCGAGGACTACCCGAAAAAATCTGCAGACAGTTGCCCTCAATCTTTGCCTCGCGTTCCACCGCTTTATCTAAACCACCACTCATAGAGACGTGGCCACCCACTCTTAGTTTATGACCATTGTTCATATATTAAGCTCCTTATCTAACTCGATATTCATCAGCAAATAACTTAAATCGACTCGCAAACTCCTCTACTTCTACCCTCATCTTTAATAACTGCGGGTGCTGCTGATACCGCTCCTTAAATTCTGTCATAAAAACCTGCCACTGGCTTTTATCTTGAGGCAGCTTCTCTTCTTTCACTAGCTCCACCACTTGCGCTATCCAGGCTCCAATCTTAGCCATAGCCGCTTCTTTCATACCTCTGGTAGTAACTAGTGGCGTTCCCAAACGAACGCCAGACGGATAAAAAGGAGAACACGGCTCGTGAGGAATGGTATTTTTATTAGCATATATACCAGCTACATCCATGGCATAAGCAACTTGAGTGCCCAAGCCAAAGCCTTGCTTAGTTAAATCAATTAACATTAAATGAGTCTCGGTCCCATCTCCTACCAGTTTTAAGCCATGATCCTGCAAGGCAGCGACCAAGGCATCAGCATTGGCTCGAATTTGGTGACCATAGTCCTGAAACTGCTGGCTCATAGCTTCCTGGGCAGCAATACCAATGGCAGCAATAGTTTCGTTGTGTGGCCCACCTTGAAGCCCCGGAAAAACCGACTTATCAATCTTGGCTGCTAGATCTGGATCTTTGTCCATCCCCTGCTCTGTCACTAAAATCATCGCTCCTCGCGGTCCACGGAAAGTCTTATGAGTGGTAGACATAACAACATCAGCATAGGGCATCGGCGACATATGATCATCAGAAATTACTAAGCCCGTAATATGAGAAATGTCTCCTACTAACCATGCCCCCACCTCATCAGCAATATCTCTAAACTGCTTAAAGTCTAGCTCAAAAGGATAGGCGGTGTTGCCAGCTACAATCACTTGCGGCTGGTGCTTATGAGCTAAATCTCGCAATTTATCAAAATCGATCCGAGCCTGATCGTTCAGACCATACTGAACCGAATTAAAATACTTACCAGAAAAAGTAACCTTAGGGTGACCGTGAGTGAGATGACCACCGCTAGATAATGACAAACCCATCAAGGTTTCGCCAGGTTCCATTAGAGCAAAATAAATAGCGCTATTAGCAGGCGAGCCAGAATAAGGCTGGACATTAACGTGCGGGACATCAAACAATTCTTTGATTCTACTGCGTGTCAAATTTTCGATGTCATCAATAATTTGATTACCTTCATAATAACGACGGCCAGGATAGCCTTCGGAATACTTGCTAGATAAAGTTGAAGCTAAGACTTGCCGCACTTCAGGCGAAGCATGGTTTTCTGAAGGAATGAGGCCGATCATTTTCTGTTGTCGCTCCTCCTCTTTTTGAATTAAATTTAAAATTTGTTGTGTCATGATATGTGTCTCCATAATTACTGAATAAAATACTGATACTGATTGTATTATAAACCAGACCAAGAAAAGATAAGTAAGCCAGCCTACCTAGCTAGCTATAAACAAAAGTTAACAGGTTGAAAATGAAGTCTGAAAGTTGAAGTGTGCGTTAATCATGATATTAAACTACTTGTTCTTTGCTAGTATAACACGTAGCTTTTATGTCTGCAGCAATTGAATAACTGGCTTTAAATCCTTGGCTAAATCAGCACTGTACACCACTTTTTTTTGACTGAGAGGATGTTTAGTCTGAATCTGCAGCGCATGTAAAAACTGACGCGGACACCAAATTTGATCTAAGCGACTGCGACGACTACCGCCATAAGTCCGGTCCGCTACCAACGGGTGCTTAATGTGGGCCATATGAACTCGAACTTGATGAGTACGACCTGTTTTGGGCATCACCTCTAGTAAGCTAAAACCCTGCTGGTAAGAGTTCCAATAATCTTTAAGTTGCTTCTGTTGCTGAGGTGTCATCGCTTCTTGCTTAAGCTCAGTATAAGTTTGAATAACGCGATAATATGTCACCGACTGCCGACCATCAATCTCAGCTCGAAATTTATGTCTATTTAAACTGGAGCGAGCAATCGGAGCCCTGATAGCAGCCGAGTCTACTTTTGCCTCGCCATGAACCAAGCATAAATACTTCTTTTTAGTAGTACGCTGTTTAAACTGCCGCAGCAAGTTAACCAAAGCACCTGGATTTTTAGCCAACAGCAAAACACCGCTAGTGTCCTTATCTAAACGATGCACTAATCCTTGTCTTTTTAGAAAAATTTCAGCTGGACTACCGTATTGATCATCAAAATCATCTGGCACCAACGACTGCCACTCTTTTTTTGATTGCGCAATTTTTTTAAGCTCCTCTCCCCCACCAAGAAAATCAACCAACCAATCTTGAATCGTTGGCCCCTCAACAGTCTTTGCCTTATTAACCACCACCCCAGCCGGCTTATTAACCACTACGATCTGCTCATCCTGGTAGATCACATCTAGCTCTAAAGCGGCGTTTTGCAATGACTCCATAGGTTTGCTTAACAATAACAATTGATAACGCTGAAGAAACTACTTTTTAATAGCAAAGAATTTACCTTGCTTAGACGAAAACAGAACGCGATTAGACCGACCTAAGATCAAAAAGCCCCCAAAAATGCCAAAAGCCAAATACAAATAGTAGTCTAGAGCTAAATCACCCACAAAGAAAGTGGGTAACTGGAAAAAACTCACTGCCAAGGAAAAGATAGCATAACTAATTAAGAAGTTGCTAAACAAAAACCCAGTCTGGGCCGTTTTCTTACCCGAACGATACCACTCAAGCGTTCTATAATTAAATTCCAACCAATACAAATACTTATAAATTAGAGCATGGAACAAGGCATAATAAAGTTGAATGGGGTGTCTTTTTTCAAAAACACCAGGAAAAACAATGCCCCAAGGCAAATCAGTGGCTCGGCCAAAGCGAATGCCAGCAAAAAAGTAGCCAATATTTAGCCAAAACATACCCATAGTCACTGCCTGCGCCCACCAATCTAAAACCTCAAAAGCATCCCATTTTTGCCTCTTAGCATAAAAATAAAAATATAAAGTGGCACCAACCAAACCAATTAACAACTGGCTACCGGGATACTGGACAAAATTCAACCACTTTAAAACATCAAAGCCGTACTTTTCCCAATTGAGTAAAAAATACCCCAAACGACCACTGGCCCAACCAACCAAGAACGACAATAGAAAGCCATCAAAAACTTTAGGTTCTGAGTAGTGTTCTTCTTTAGCTCGGCGCCAAATAACCAAACCACTGCTTAAAAAAGCGATAGCCTGAAACAAGCTGAAAGTCCGCAGTTGAAAAGGTCCGATAGCAAAAAGTGTTTCTAGCATAAAGTGGGCAGTAATTGTTAACGTCAAACAAGTTTTTAACCTACAAATGTGCCACAGGTGAGAATCGAACTCACACGAGGGGTTGCCTCATGGGTTTTTGAGACCCACGCGTCTGCCAGTTCCGCCACTGTGGCTTATTAACTTTAAAAATTTTAAGACAACATTATTGTATCGCAACTAAGATCAGGCTGGTAGCAGCGAGCAAAAATTATGACTAAGCTACTACCAATTGTTAAGTAATTCAGCCATGTTGAAATAAGCATTTTAACATTTGCTTTGAGTAGAATCTAGCATGCAGAGGCTAAATTGGGGTGAGATTAAAGACGCGGGCCAACCTGGCTCTATAAGCCGCCAACCCTTGCAATTTAGAAAAAAATCGCTCATAGTTAAGATGCATATGTTTGAAAATCTTGCCGTTAGCATCTTCTCCGTTAACAGTATTTGGTCAGTAGTATTACGAGGAGGTATTTGGCTGGTGATGAGCCTGCTAATTTTAATGGCTACGGATAATCCCAATCCAGAAGAATCTACTTTAAATGTTAAGTCTTACTTAGGCTTTTTTGTCCTCTTTATTATCGTCTCCTCTAGCCTACTGTATTTACTGTTTGGGTTGGCACCGGTAAATTGAAGGCTTAAAAACTTTATAGTTATCCTGAAAAAGTTTCCTCCTGTCAAGGAAACTTTTTATTAAATCTTTCCTTCTTAGAGGGAAAGATTAGATATCAGAAAAAAATTGGTTATTACCAAAGGTCTTAGCGCTTAAGACATATCCTCTTAACAGAATATGAAAA
The DNA here is from genome assembly GCA_964567445.1 of uncultured Pseudomonadales bacterium. GTDB lineage: Bacteria > Patescibacteriota > Microgenomatia > UBA1400 > PJMF01 > CAZMMR01. The sequence goes on along the minus strand of CAZMMR010000057.1, from coordinate 1,687 downwards.
ATGTTGATTATTGAAGAAAACCTGGACCCTAAATTTAAGAAGCGAGCCAAATACGAGCAAGCCTTCAGTGCCTGAGTGCCAACTCAAGCAATGTCAGCGCCGTGAGTATTATGGCAATACAAATAAAGCTAAAAAGAGTCTAGATAATTACGAGAAGAACATTCAAGACCTGAGGGGAAAACCTGGACCCTAAATTTAAGAAGCGAGCCAAATACGAGCAAGCCTTCAGTG
>CAZMMR010000057.1:0-1356 GCA_964567445.1 uncultured Pseudomonadales bacterium | reverse complement strand
CCTGAGTGCCAACTCAAGCAATGTCAGCGCCGTGAGTATTATGGCGAGCGTTCTTCCATGCCATAAAACCTAATCCTATCCCCTCTAAAGAACAACTCTACCTCACCCAATGGTCCATTACGATGTTTAGAAATTCTTAAAGTCACCTGCTCGCGCATATCTTCATCTTTGCGGTATAAAAACATCACCACGTCTGCATCCTGCTCGATAGCACCAGACTCACGCAAATCAGATAATTGCGGCTTCTTCTCTCCTCTGCTTTCAATAGCGCGCGACAGCTGACTCAAGCCCAAAACTGGTACCCGCAACTCACGAGCAATATTCTTCAAACCCTGAGAAATTTCTGCTACCTCCTGAACCCTATTATCTCTTGTGCGACCATGAGCTAGCTGTAAATAGTCAACTACCACCAAATCAATATCATGCTCAGCCATTAAACGTCGAGCCTTGGTCCGCATATCATAAATATTCAAACCCGGTGTGTCATCAATAAAAAGTTTGGCGTCAGCCAAAACACCCATAGCATCAGATATCTTTAAAAAGTCCTGCTGATTTAATCGGCCTGTTTTCAACTTCCAAGCATCAATATCTGCCTGAGCTACCAGCAACCTATCTACCAACTCTTCCTTACTCATTTCCAAGGAAAAGAAGCCAACCTTCAGTTTGTGCTTAACCGTTATATTCTGGACCATATTCAGAGAAAAAGCAGTCTTACCCATCCCAGGTCGAGCAGCCAATATAATCAAATTAGATTTCTGCAAGCCCGCCAATAAATCATCGAGATCCTGATAACCAGTGGGGACGCCGCGCAACTGCCCTTCGTTTTTCTGGAGCTCATCCAACCGTTCGAAACTTTCTACCAAGGTATCTTTAATTGGAATAAAATCCTGATCGGTATGAGTTTGGGCCACCTTAAATACCTTCGACTCAGCCATATCCAAAACATCTTCAGCACTTTTACTGCTATCAAAAGCCAACTCACTCATATGACCCGACAAGGAAATTAGCTGGCGCTTAATGTAATATTCCTTGACCAATTTAGCATAACTTTCAACGTTGGCCGCCGTCGAAACTTTATTGGATAAATCAGCAATAGCACTGGCTCCACCTACCTTTTGTAAGGCTTTATTCTTTTTAAGTTGGTTAGTGAGAGTAACAACATCAATCGCATCCCGATTCTCATACAGCTGAACCATAGAGTCATAAATCAGCTGATAATTGTGCTTATAGAAACTATCAGGTTTAATATAATCCGAAACTTTAATAATAGCTTCATCATCAATTAAGACAGCGCTTAAAACTGACTCTTCAGCATCAAGATCATGTGGAGGAACTTTTGGATCCATAATAGCAACT
>CAZMMR010000056.1:0-6923 GCA_964567445.1 uncultured Pseudomonadales bacterium | reverse complement strand
CAGGATTTCGCAGAAACCGAGCTCAACGCTATCATTACCTATAAACAAATGGAGGATGAACTAAGGGGGCACAAAACTCCTTACGAATCCACTGTTTTAGCCTCGGAAAACAACCTAGAAACAGTTGAAAGTTTGGTAGAAGTGGTAACAAAAAGTTTTGATTTAGCTCATCGCTTTTATCAAGTTAAAGCCCAGTTGCTAGATTTAGAAGAGTTAACATATGCCGATCGAGCAGCTAAGCTAGATACTTTTGAAAAACACTACAGTTTTCAGGAAGCTTATGATTTAGTCTCAGAAACTTTTCAGCAACTCGATCCTGAGTTTGAACAAATCCTGTCCCGCATGAGTAGTAATGGCCAATTAGATATCTTTCCTAGAAGAGGTAAAGTTAGTGGCGCTTTTTGTTCCAGCTCCACCAACAATCCCACTTATGTGCTACTAAACCACACTCGAGATTTTAACTCTGTTACCACTTTAGCCCATGAAATGGGTCATGCCATTCATTCTGAATTAAGCAAATCTCAACCAATCATTTATCAATCATACTCAACCAGTACAGCCGAAACTGCTAGTACTTTCTTTGAGCAGTTTGTCTTCGAACGCTTGATCGCAGATTTTAGCCAAGAAGAACAGATCGTTGCCCTTCATAATAGACTGCAAGATGATATTAATACCATCTTTAGACAAATTGCTTTGTTTAACTTTGAGTTAGAACTGCATGAGAAAATTCAAGAGACAGGCTACCTCAGCGCTAATCAGATCGGGCAATTACTTAACAAACACAGCCAAGCTTATCTGGGACCAAAATTTGTTTTAACCAAGCAAGACGGTAAATTTTTCATTCTTTGGTCTCATATCCGTTATTTCTTTTACACTTACACTTACGCATTTGGTCATTTAATTAGTGAGTCCTTAATTAGAAGAGTAAAAAAGCAACCGGAAACTATCAAAGATGTTAAAAGATTTTTAGCAGCTGGCGGCTCAGCTACCCCACAACAAATATTTGCTGATATTGGCTTAGATATTAGTCAACCTCATTTTTTCAAACAGGGCTTAAAAAATTTAGAAGATAATCTTAAACAGTTAGAGAAATTGGCTAAAAACAGTTAGATAATTTTAGCTTTGTTCCGACTCTTCTTCTGAAGTCATTTCAGCAGTAACTTTTTTCTTAAAGAGAAAGCTCATGATCCGATCCCATCTCTTTCTTAAGAACAAAAATAACCAACCCATAACAGTGATGATAATAGTAATTTTAAAAATGGTATCAGTGGTATCTAAAGTGTCCAACAAACCACTGTATTTGCGCACTCCCTCATAAGCTACGATTAGATAAAACATAAAACGGATGTAGGTTCCAACAAAAGTGGTAAGAATGTACGACTTCATGTCAATTTTAACTAGACCAGCTAGAATAGAAACCGGCAAAGTAGGGATAAAGGGCAGAGCACGCAAAACAACCATTACTATCTCGTCTTTGTTAGTGCCATCTAAATACCTTCCATATTTTTCAATTTCATTTTCATCTACTCCTAAGATCTTACCAATACGACTGTGAGTCAGCCAATCTTCAGCCTTATCAGCAATCCAATAAGTTAAAATCGTGGTTAGCGTTTTACCTAAAGTCCCAGTGATAGCAACCACAAACAAAAACCAAAAGCCTTTATTTTGTTCATAAACCAAGGTACCTGTTGTTAAAGGCACCAATGGAGAAGGAACAACGGCTATTACCTCGTCAATAATTGACCCAATAAAGGCGAATATCGTTAGCGGTAATTCGTAAGCTAGTTCTTCTACAAAAGTGGTGATTTGATCGATCATAGATAGACTATTCTAATGCAATTAATTTAAACGAACAATATCAACCCTACCATAAAAACAAGCAGCTGTAATCTCTAAGCTCATTAATGTCGATCGTTATTAACCAGCAAACCCTTTACACCCAACTCAAATCTGACTACTATATTTGCTATGACTCAAACCCAATCATTGCAACCAAATAACCAAAAACTAGCAATCATTGTTGCTGTAGTTTCAATTCTGATTGCCATTATCCTGATCATTATTTTTTCTAGTAATAACAACCAAGCAAACCAAGGCATATCTTTCACTGACGAGCCAATAACTGGCAACGACTCCAAACAGCTTCAATCAGACCAGTTTAATCTCGAATTAGAACAACAAGACAACAGCAACCAGAATCAGCCCCAGACACCAACCACTAATAATCAACCACAGAAAGAAAATATGAGTGATATCAACAAAACCAGCATGCCCAAACCAGAAATGAGTATTGATCCAAGCAAGCAATACACAGCTACCATGGAGACTAATCGAGGCACAATTAAACTGGAGCTTTTTGCCGATCAAACTCCCATTACCGTTAACAACTTTATTTATTTAGCCCGTCAAGGTTTCTACGACAGTTTAACCTTTCACCGCGTTATTCCCGACTTCATGATCCAAGCCGGTTGCCCAAAAGGTGATGGGACCGGAAGTCCTGGCTACCAATTTCAAGATGAAAACAACCCAGCACCGTTAGTAAAAGGCTCGCTGGCTATGGCTAATTCTGGCCCCAATACCAATGGCAGCCAATTCTTTATCGTTACCGCTGACGCCACCCCTTGGCTTAATGACAAACACACTAATTTTGGAAAAGTAATAGCAGGTATGGATGTTGTTGAAGAGATCGAGCAGACACAAACTGGTTTAAGAGATAAACCAGTAAAACCAATCGTGATTAACTCAGTAGAGATTGAAGAGAAATAGCAGGCCAGACCCAAACTGTTCAATCGCAGTTAGCAATAATTTAGCGATAATTAAACTGATAGTCTTTATCTCCTAAAAAACCAGTTACCTCTGGCTTAATTAATTGCTGTTGATTAAGCAGCAGGCCCGATCTAACTGTAAACAGGCCATAACGACTGGCGATATCGTCTAAGGCCGTTTCTACTGCTTCTCGTTGCCGCCAACTAGGAAGAAGAGAAGGGCTGTGATGATCAGCTGGTTCCAACAACCCCAACGACACTCTAAATTTAATGGGAGCAAACTGTTGTTGCCAACCCTCCATAAGTTTATCCCAAACAAGACTAAACATTCGTTGGGTATGGTTAATAAATTCTTGATAGGTCTTGTGGTTAGACCAAGCTAAACCATCACTGCCATACAAACCCACACCAACATGTCGACCAACCAAATTCATCCGCCGCACCTTATAAATCACCTCCCGCGTTAAGTTATACAACACCCGCTTAACTGCTTGCTGACTATCAACCAAATCCCAGAGAGTAATCGAGCGGCTAACAGACTTGGTGCCTGAGGCCACAAATTGATTATTATCACTAGCAAACTCATCATCCAACAACTGTAAATGATGCGGCTCTTGACCATAAGCAATCTTTAGTAATTCTCTAGACCAAAAAGGGCCGAACAAAGGTTGTAGGTCCTCCTCAGAATAAAACCTAATCTGGTAAGGGTGATAAACATTCATGCGAGCCAATTTTCCAGCCAGGCGATTGCCAATACCACAGACATCATCAAAATCAACGCTGGCTAGAATTGGATCTAAATTATCCTCATTAATAACAAAAACACTGCCTTTAGCAGATATTTCTGCCGCCATTTTCGCCAACAAACGGTTAGATCCGACCCCAACATTAGCTGTCACCCACGAACCAAGCTTGTCTTGTATCTGCTGCTGAATGTCGTATCCTAATTGCTCTACATCAGAGTAGAGGCATTGTTGACAATCACTGATATCGATAAAGGCCTCATCAAGAGAGTAGATGTTAACTCTTGGTGCAACCCTTTTAAAAATCTGGGCTAGCTGTTTGGTAGCGCTTAAATATAAATCAAACTCAGCTTTAAGCTCGATTAAATCAGGGGCTTTCTGTCTGGCCCGGACTACATTACTGCCAGTATCAATACCATACTTTTTGGCTTCTTTAGACGCAGCAATAACACAAGTACGCCCCAAATCCTTAACAATTACCACCGGCTTGCCTCGCAACTTAGGATTTTCTTGCTGAAGCAGGGTGGCAAAGTAAGAGTTGATATCAACTAATAAAAATTTGGCCTGAGGTGCAAGCTCTTTGCTTGTATTGTTGTTTGTCTTGTTGCTTACATTAGTATTATGACTATTCATGGCCACCTTCCCAGACTGCTTCCACAAACCAATCTTGGTTTTTTAAGTCATAAACTAGACGATAAACATCTCCTGTCACCACTACTGAGTAAATTTTGTGTCTAATGCCACCCTGCTTAAAATCTGTAATTAAAGTGATATCATCAATATCCATCTTGCGCCCCTGCCAATCAAACCACACCGGCCGAAAATTACTGGCTGCAAACACTCCGGCTACTCTAATAGTTTCGTGCATTCTTTGGTACATCATCTTACTTAAATCTATTAAAACGAACAAAACCCAAAGAAACAAGATGACAATCTATATCAAAAATAATCAAGCTTATTATTTAGACATTTGCTAGCAATAAAATCACCGCTCAACAAATCTTAAAAAAATTTGTATACTAGCTACACAGGTTTTTATCGTTGGCTGCAAACATAGTAGCAGTCAAAAAAAATATTACTAACAACAAGAAAGGAAACAATATGGCGAAAACACTTATTGTTTATGGATCCACCACCGGTAACACCGAAATGGTGGCAGAGCAGCTTATGGATTGTCTAGCAGATGCCGATCCAGTCTTACAAGATATCGCTGACACCAAGCCAGAAGATCTAACTGAGTATGATTTTCTAGTCATTGGTGCTTCAACCTGGGATGACGGCTTGCTACAACAAGACTTCAGGGATTTTGTTGGTGATGGATTAGACATTAATCTCTCTGGTAAAAAGATGGCTATTTTCGGGTTAGGAGACACAATGTACCCAGACTTTTGTGAATCCGCCAACATTCTTCAGGAGACCTTTACTGATTTTGGTGGGGAGGTGGTTGTTGATGCTATGAGAATCGATGGTTTTCCCGATGAACCAGAAAATGAAGAAAAAATTGAAGCTTGGTGTGAAAAAGTTAAAGCTCAGCTTTAAACTTAACTGAACCACAGTTTAGATAAACCCGCCTGTTTTATAAGGCGGGTTTTTTGTCAAAGTTAGAATTGAGTAAAAATAACCAACAATAAACCCCAGCCTTTTCAAGCTGGGGTTTTAAATTAGACTTGTTGCTAAATACTTACCTATTATTCACGAAGCTTTTTAGTCATCTTTTTCTTAGTTTCATCAACTACCTTCTTCACCTTCTTTTCTGCCTGCTGCTTAACTTTTTTCACCTTTTCTTGAGCTTGTTTTTTCACTTTATCTGGATTCTCCTCAATGTCTCCTTTCAGCTTCTTAGCTTTCTTAACTGTCTCATCAACAGCCTCTTTTGTTTTTTCTCGGTTTTCTTTTTTAGAAAAAAACAGAGTTGCTGCACCTGTAGCCATACCGGCTAAAAAAGCAAGTAAACCTGTCTTATTTTTTTTACTAGACATAATATCCCTCCTGGATAAAAATTAATATTGTTAATTATTAATAAAACTTTATGTGTTACATCTTTACCAGTAGCTTTAAGTTACATCATATAAACGAAACCCCATTAAGCAAGTAAAGAGTTTAGGTTAGCTCGATAATAGAAAGAGTATCAGTTGTTCCCTCCCTTAATTGGGGACCATGAATTACCATCACTCTTTGACCCGACTCAAACCAATCAGCTTTATCAAGATACTTTAATATCTCATGAGCATTACTCGCCACCAATTTATCATCTTTAATTAGATGAGAAGAAATACCAAAGAACAATGATAGCTTCTGGTAAACACTTTCGTTAGCTGTTAAAACATGAACAGGAACTTTGGGTCGATTGCGAGAAATTTGAGCAGCAACTTTCCCTGTTTCACTTAAACAAATAACAGCATCTACAGTTAGCGGTTGTTTATGTAATAAATTAACAGCAGCATAAGCAATATTATGCTCGCTACTTGTATTAACACAAGGTTCCATAGCAACATCGGCATAAGGCTCATTAAATTTCGCAATTTTAGCCTGGGTTTCAACCGACTTGACTGGAAACTTACCAATAGTAGTCTCTCCAGAAAGCATAACTGCATCGGTGTGATCGTAAATCGCATGAGCTACATCGCTAATCTCAGCTCGAGTTGGTAGAGGACTTTCGATCATAGTTTCTAACATGTGAGTGGCGGTGATAACCGGCTTGGCTTGCAAGCGACATTCATGAATCATTTTTTTCTGCCAATAAACCATCTCTTCATAAGGTACTTCAACACCTAAATCGCCACGGGCAATCATAATTCCATCGGAAACTTCAATAATTTCATCGAGATTATCGAGGGCAGCTTGGTTCTCAATTTTAGAAATAATATCCGCGCTTAAATTACGTTTCTCTAACTCTTGTCTGAGATTGGCAATATCAGATTTATCACGAACAAACGATAAACCCACATAGTCCACTTCATCATTTTGAATACCATCCAGTTGCACATAGTCATTTTCCACTAATACCGGCATATCAGTAACTACTCCAGGAATGCTCATGGTTTTGCGATGCTTAACTGTAAAACTGTCCAAAGCAACTGCTTCAATCTCTTTCTTAGTTTTTTTAATAGCTTGGAACTGACAAAGACCATCATCAGTTAAAATTAACTGACCAGGTTCAATAACACTGACAACATTATCTGGAATTAGAACTACATGATCGGCCTTGAGATCCTTGTTGCTAGTAAAGAAAACTTTATCGCCCTTTTTTATGTTAAAGCCATCTTCCTGATTTTTATCTAAAAGATTAATTCTGATTTCTGGGCCCTGCAAGTCAAGCAAAACGCCAATGGGTTGATTAAGCTCTTTGGCTACCTTTTTAACCCTTAGAATTCGCTCATGATGCCATTCTGGAGTGCCATGTTTGGTGTTGAAA
>CAZMMR010000055.1:0-6968 GCA_964567445.1 uncultured Pseudomonadales bacterium | reverse complement strand
AAGTCAAATTTTGTTTCAACAGTCTTTTCTTACTTTTTAGTAAGAGTCTTAATAACAAATAAATTATCAGAAGAAATATGAAATTAAACCCTCTTAACTTTTGGCAACAAAGCAAACAAATTAAAAAGATATTGGCTATTTTCTTACTTACCACTACTATTTTGGGCGTGGGTGTGAGTGTTAAGCAGTTGTTTCTTGAAGACTGGTTTTTATTATTTAGGCAACAACGCAAGCAGGTAATGGTAAAGCGTCCTAATTATCAATCAAAGTCAAACGATAATGTCAGTCATCAGCAAGATCAAGATGATTCTCAAGTAGGAGAAACAAATATCGGGGGTCAAGTCCTTGGTGATGAACAAGGTTCAATTAGCCTCACAAAATCTGGTCACTACGACAGTAACTTTGTTACTATTACTAACCAGGAGCCTCAAGAAATATCTGCCAGAGCTTACGATTTTACTGGGGACATTAACTTTAGAGTCTTCAGAGTAAATACAGATTTTGTTTTTGATTATCTTTTGCATGATGCTGAAGGTAAGCTTATCAATAAAGAACTTGAGTTTGCAGAGTTTGAACAGGTGGCTAGTTTTTCGAAAAAATTTACTAACGAAGATAGCCAGAAGGTCAGTCTTCCTTTAGAAGAGGAAGGCTACTGGTACATCCATGCTCAAGATGAAACGGGAGCGATTCGAGATGAAATTTTGATTGTTAGAACAAGTTTGCTGTCTACTGTTGCTGAAGGTAATAACCAGTTTGTTTTTTGGGCCTACGATAATCAAAGCAAAAGAAGCATTGGTGGAACAGAGTTTAAAATATATAACCTTCAAGATAAAGTAACTAATTTGGGTCAGGCTGTTAGTGACCAGCAGGGGGTGGCGGTCCACCAACTTGATCATCAGGCTCATATTGCAGTGGTGACTGTCGATAATCGAGAGAGCATCTTACCTATTAACCTTAGATACTTGGGCTTTACCCTTTATCGAGCGTTTAATGAACCAGAAATAGAGCATAAGATGCATATTATTACTGATCGACCTATCTACAAACCGGGGGATACAGTTAATTATAAAGTGATTGCTCGACGAGATAGAGATGCTAACTATAGTATTCCTACCATGCCAGTTGAGCTCGAAGTTCATCAGCTCTATAGGGATAGTGATGAGCCCGTTTACAAACAAACAACCCCTTTTGATTCCTATGGTACAGTTGACGGATCCTTTCGTTTACCAGAAAACGAGCAAGCAACAGGCCGCTTTCAAATTCATGCAGAAGTACTCACCAATCAAGAGTACAACTACGGCAACACGAGCAGTCATTTTTTTGATGTCGAGTTCTATCGCAAACCGGAATATACTCTCTCAGTTGCTGCTGATCCAGATGTAATTATCCAAGGTGATCCACTAATTTTTAATGTTAGTGGCAGTTACTTTTTCGGTCAGCCCTATCAGGAAACGGTTGATTATGAAGCTGAAATTGGTAAATGGCGTTCATATTATCGTTATCGATCTGACTATCAGCCAGAGCCGGACAATCTCTATGTTGGTTATGGTAGTGATCGTGTAGATAGTGGTAGCGTTGATCTCAATCAAAATGGCTTGTCACAAATCGAACTAGAATTACCAGTAATAAACAGCAATCACATTCTTCAATTTTCTGCTAGTAGTCGTGATGACAGCGGTAATCGAGTTTCATCCTCTAAAAATGTCCTGATTTATGCAGCTGAATATGACCTAACTCTAAATTACAATCAGTCTCAGACTAGGGCTAACCTAGGTGATGAGATTAAGCTGGCCTTAGAACTCATGCCTCATAATCAGTATGGTAATGTTAGTCAGCAGCAATTGCAGGCAGAGATCAAACGGGTTTGGTGGGAGAAAAAGATCGATCCTAATAAAAAATATCCAAAATATATTAAGCATGAGGAAGTAGTGGCTAATCTCGATGCTACTAGTGACGATCAGGGCCGGGCCCAGTTTAATTATCTCCCTCAGCATGGTGGTTCTTATCGTTGGATTGTTACTGGACGGGATGATCGGGGTAATTCAGTTTTAACTAAATTTTATAGCTATGTTAATGAACAAGGTATCTACAATTACAACTCCAAACCAAATGAACAACCACTATCAATTAATGCAAACAAAGAAAGTTATCAACCAGGTGAAGAGGGGACTTTAACTATCTACTCTTTGGTGCCTGATCGAGATGTGTTTGTTGGTTTTGAGCGGGGTTATTTGCATCGTTACCAGGTAGTGAGTTTACAAGGCCATGAAGCTGAGGTTAAGACAAATTTTGTTGAGAGTGATATGCCAAATATCTTTGTTAATGCCTACGGTTTTAGTCAAAATAGTTTCGATAATGCCTCCACTAATATCGAGATTGATACTAGTCAGCAACGACTACATGTTGATCTCGAATTAGGTCAAGATCGTTATAGTCCAGGCGAAAGAGTAACGGCACAGGTTAAAACTACCAATAATCAAGGACAGGGTGTTCCGGCTGAAGTGACTATTTGGGCAGTCGACAAAGCTTTGTTTGAATTAGCTAGAGATAATAATGATGACATCTTCAAGACTTTTTGGGACACGCGCTACAACAGCACCGCTTTTAGTCATTCTTTGCTGAGTATCAATAGCGGAGCAGAGCGGGGAGGTTGTTTTGCTGGCCAGACACCAATTTTAATGAGTGATGGCAAGACTAAGGAAATTCAAGATATCAAGAAAGGAGAGCGGGTTTTAACTAAGCAAGCAGCTAGTAGCGGACAGCTGAAAGCAGGCACGGTTACTGATGTTCATCAGGCCACAGTTAGTGGTTACTTCATTATTAATCGTCATTTAAAAGTGACCGGCAATCACCTAGTGTTTGCCGGTGGTGGTTTTAAGCGGGTTGACACTCTTCGCATTGGAGACAAGATGTTGAATGCTGAAGGATTAGAGGTGGAGGTGAAAAGTTTAGAATGGGTAAAAGACGAGCTCGAGACTTACAATTTAACAATAAAGGATTTCCATACCTACTTTGCTAATAACTATTATGTGCATAATCAAAAGGGAGGTGGTGCCCGTAATAATTTTGAAGATGCCGCTTATTGGAACCCAAAGGTAATGACTGATAGCCAAGGTCAGGCAACAATTAGTTTTATTGCTCCTGATAATTTAACGACTTGGATGTTGTCTGGCGTGGCTCACAATCAAGCTACCCAAGTTGGTCAAGGAGCAGTAGAGTTAATAGTTGCCAAAGATATTCTAGTTAGGCCAGTGGTACCCAACATTCTCTATGGTGGAGACGAGATTGAGTTGGCGGCTTTAGTTCACAATTACACTCAACAGGAACAAGAGCTGGCAGTTAGTCTGGAAACAGATGCTGGCCAAGTTCAGACTCCAACTCAACAGATCACACTTAAGCCCGATGAGCTAACGCGGGTTAATTGGTTGCTGTCAGTGGGAGAAACAGCGATTACTACTGGAGGACAGAATGGTGCCATTTTTAAGTTTTCTGCTGTGGTTGGTGATACCGACTCTATAGCTGATGATCATGAAAAGCAAAATGGAGATGTTGTTGAGATCATGCTACCAATTAGAGAAGTAGGGGTGACAGAAACACAGGCCAATGCCGGTATTGGTCCCCAAACTTTTAATGTTTATCTAAAAAATAATGTTGCTTTGCAGCAATCGCAAGCAGAGCTAACTCTCACTGCTTCTATGTTTGGCTCAATTCAACCAGCACTAAAATACTTAATTGGTTATCCGTATGGTTGTGCTGAGCAAATTACTGGTAGGCTGTTGCCTCTGTTTATGGTCAAGCGCAACCAAGCTTTGTTTGGGGATATTGCCTCGGAAACAGATCTTGATCGTTTTATTCAGGATGGTATTGAGCAGTTGGCTGACTTACAAAACTCTGATGGTGGTTGGGGTTGGTGGGAAGATCACTCCAAAATTTTTATGATTGCTTATGTGGTTAAGGGTTTGAAGCAGGCTGATGACCTAGGTTATGACACTTATGGTATGCTGGCCGCCGCTCAAGATTATTTTAATAATCAGCTGGCTGATCTAGCTCAAGCAGATGATACTCAGTTAGACGTTATAGAAAAGCGTGTTTTGGCAAATTACGGTTTATCGATCATTAACCCTGATTCCAGCAGGATTGCGATAGATGTAGATCGTCTTGAGATGAAAGCAGAATCTGATCTACTGGCATTAGCCATTTTGACTGATATTAATAATGGGGTTAACCCCGGTTCTAAGGTAAACTGGCTCAAGAATCAGGCGCAATTTCAGGGGGGAGGTGCTTTTTGGCAAGGAAACGGCTTTGAACACTTTAGGGCTTTTAGTTCTGACGAAGCGGTAACGGCGCTAGCCATTAAGGCGATTCTGGCTGCTGGCGGTGACCGTGACTTGGCGGCCAAAGGCGGTCGGTATTTACAAGAACAGCGACAGCGTCACTATTGGCATAATACTTATGCTACTGTTCAGGTTGTAGAGGCTTTAGAAGCTCTTGGGCAAACTGGTCGTGAACTAACTCCTAACTATTCTTATCAAGTATTATTAGATGGCCAACCGGTGGCCAGTGGCTATATTAATGATTATCAGCAAGTAGAGACTATTGATTTACCAGTTGCTGACTTTAATCAAGATGGCTCAAAGATTGAGTTAATCAAGCAGGGTGATGGTCAGGTTTACTCAACTTTGGTTTTTGATCAGTATATTGTAGATCGCCAACTCGAGCCCGATGCCAATGGCATTACTTTGGAAAGAAGTTATCAGTCAGAGAAAGGTCCAGATTATAACATAGCGGTGGGTGATGAAGTAACAGTGACTCTTACGCTACAAGGTCTAAAAAGCAGTGCTGAGTTTGGAGTGTTGGAAGATGAGTTGCCAGCGGGTTTAATTGCAATCAACACCAATCTTAAAAATGAGGAGAAATCTCGAGATTGGGGGAGGAGTATGAACTATACTCAAGGTGGGATTATCAGTTCTTTGCCAAGAATTGCGGCTCACAGCAAATCTTATACTTATCAGGCTCGGGCAGTAAATGCTGGCACTTTTGCCGCTCCGCCGGCAAGGGTTAGTCTCATGTACAGTCCAGAGATCAATGCCCATACTGGTGTCCAGCAGGTAACTATTAGTCGTGGTAGCCAGCTTGTGGGTGCTACTGGTGCCAGTGATCAGAGAACAAAGGTGGTGCCAGAACAGCCGCAAACTATAACTTTATTTGCTAGGATTATTGGTGTAGTTTCTGGTTTAGCTGCAATTGCCTTTGTGGGGTGGAAGATTTCTCAACGGCGGCAATCAGCTCGGTTTCAGGAAGAACAAAATGAAAAACAGCCTGACAGCGACAATTCTTAAACTAACAGCCCGTAAAAAGAGGTTGGGTTGTCTGCTGATACTAGTGTTAGCGGGCGGATTGTTATTGTTTTGGAGAAGTGGTAGCTGTAATTCGCGGTCACAGTCCACAAATAATAATGATGGGCATTACTTAACTGTTCCAGAGCATTGCTTTCTTCGCGATCAGTTCTACGATATTACTAACTCTCATCAACCCGACCGTGCTCTTGATGGGGTGAGAGCAGTTGTTGTCCCTCATCACCTTACTGCCAGTCACCTGATTGCAGATGGTATTAATCTTTTTGCTGTTCAGGAAATTGAAACTGTTATTGTCATCGCTCCCAATCATTTTGAAACAGGTCGGGCTGAAGTCCAAACTAGTTTTTATGGTTGGGAAACAGAGGAGGGGGTTGTGGCTTCTGACCAAAAAACCGTTTCTCATCTATTGCAGCAGTTAGCGGCTAATAACACTCTCTTAGCTGTTAACGATCACACTATTGCTAACGAACACGGAATAGCAGGCTTGATGCCCTTCATTGCACATTATTTGCCGCAAGCTCAATTAATTCAGTTGGCATTGAGTCGTTCTGTAGATATAGAGCAGTTGCAGTTGTTAACTCAAGCTTTTGTCAGTGCCAAAGAGCAGGGTTTATTAGATTGGGATAAAACAGCTATTGTTGGTTCGGTTGATTTCTCTCACTATTTATTACCTCAAGAAGCACAAGAAAAAGATATTGTGACACAAGAACTTATGATAGAACGGCATTGGCAGCAGTTAATGGCTTTAGACAACGACTATTTAGATAGTCCTGGGTCTGTTTGGCTGACGTTTCGTTTGGCAGCTTTGGCAGGAGCAGAAGACTTGCATGTTTTAGCTAATACCAATTCGGGAGAGATCAATCATAGATGGGATCAAGGCTGTACTAGTTATTTTGAGCTGGCTCTAACTCGTTAGCTTTTTTATCAGACTTGATGCTAGCAACTTTTCTTTGGTTCGTACGAAGTGTTCGTTCTCTGGTAAAAATTGGTACGGGTTGTGGCTTAAAAACTTAAAAAAATCATAAAACCAGAAGTAGTTAATGAGAGGATTAAGTAAGGCTAAGTTTGTTAGTTTAGCGTTGCCGCGTTTGCGATAGCCAGAATGAAGAAAGTATTTACGCACTTTTTGTTCTGATTTGTATTTACAATCGACTAGTAAAAAAGCTAGAGTACGAGCAATACCAACAATAGTGGGTCCGACCGCTGCTTTTTCAAAATCTAGAATGCCAGTGAGCGTGAGGCGGGTTTGTTCACTCCCGCTTTCCTCCCAGGCAAAATTATATAAGTTGTCTTGTTTAATGTTGGTTGAAGTTGAGTGAGTAAAAAGCAGATTACTGCGGACAAAATCCATATGCAGCCACTGTTGTGTTTTAATGCGGTGGGCTTGTTCTAATACTTGAGTTAGGTACCGAAAGACTTTCTCGGAAATAGATAAATCTAGTTTGGCTTGCAGTGCCTTCGTTACTTTCTGATGAGCAAAATACTGCCGCATATGATCTAAATTAGATTTTAAATCGACAAAGACAGATTGAGTTAGCTCTGTTTTTGATTCTAATAGTTGTAGTTGCTGATGAAGATTGCTGAGAACCTGGCCCGCTAGTTTTAAGTGTT
>CAZMMR010000054.1:0-7141 GCA_964567445.1 uncultured Pseudomonadales bacterium | reverse complement strand
CTACACTATATGCATACTAGAGGTATCAATTTTTTCAAAACCCGAAGCTAAACTAAAGGAAAGTGCCATTAAAAATCATGTTTAAATGATTTAAACTGTAATTAAGATATAACTATTAATTAAAAATACACAATGAAAATCACTTGCCCAGTTCTAAAAAATGATCAATTTTTACCCTCCAAATATACTTGCGATGGTCAGAAAATAAATCCTCCCCTACAAATTAGCAACATTCCCAAAGAGGCTAAAAGTTTGGCTTTGATTGTAGATGATCCTGATGCTCCCAACGGTATCTTTACCCACTGGTTAGTATGGAATATCCATCCAGTTATTGGCGAGATTGAAGAAAACTCAGTGCCGCTAGATGCTGTTGAAGGAATTAATTCTAGTGGAAAAATTGGTTACTACCCACCCTGTCCTCCTAGTGGTACTCATCGTTATCGCTTTAAACTTTATGCTCTTGATAAATACTTAAGTGTAGAAAAAGAGATTAATCAGCAGGACTTAGAAAAAAAACTGGTAGAAGAGGCAATTGCCAAGGATGCGTTAGTCACTAAATATAGTCATAGCTAACATGAAAACTATCTCTATCACCACCAAACAAAAAAAACAGGTGGTTAATATCACGAATAAAATTAACCAACACATTAAAGAAGTCGGAGTTAAACAAGGTCTGTGCCATGTTTTTGCCCTCCACACCAGCTGCTGCCTAACAACTGGCGACATACTCCATTACCGAAGAAAAGGTTAGCTCGTGTCCCGACGAAGGATACTATCTCTGCATTGCCCAGAAGGACAGAGACTGCTAAGAAAGAGCTACTACACTTTTAATGATGATGACTTGGTCGCTACCTGTCGCATTGGAGGGAGGCCCGTCAGGAATACTGTGTAGGCAAGCCATATGCTGTTTGCGATATTAGGTCTTACCCCAACTATGATGTTGATTATGTTTGGGGTTGCTCAGATCCTCGTCGACCAATAAATTGGGTGGATGACATCATTAATCCTTAAACTACTAAGCTACGTTAGCAAATTTAAAACACGAACTGCAAACTAGGTAAAAATCCCAGGAATTTTTTCTCCACACTCTGGGCAGCAATCATTTTGAATACGATCATCCAGTAGATGACCATCACGCTTAATCACAGTGTGGCCATTTGCGCACTCGGTATTACTATAATAATCAGGAGCGACATTACCAAAGTAAATATAATTTAAGCCAGACTTATGCCCAATGTCATAAGCGGTAGTTAAAGTTTTAAGAGGCGTCGGCCCAGTATCATCCATTTTATATTGAGGGAAAAAGCGACTGATATGCCATGGAATATCTGGGCTGACACTGACAATAAGCTCAGCAATCTGCGTTAGTTCTTCTTGGCTATCATTTTGCTCTGGCACAATTAAGGTTGTTACTTCTAACCAGATTCCAGCCTCGTGCATAGCCTGAATTGAATTTAAGACTGGCTGTAACCTAGCCCCACAAACTTTCTTGTAGTAATCATCACTAAACGATTTTAAGTCAATATTGGCAGCATCGATTAATCCGGTCATTTTGTCTATAGTTTGTTGAGTCTGAAAACCATTAGTGACAAAAATATTTTTTAATTCTTTGTCATGAGCTAACTGGGCTACATCATAGGCATACTCAAAAAAGATGGCCGGTTCAGTGTAAGTATAAGCTACTGATTGGCAGTCATGGCTGACAGCCTGTGATACTATTTTCTCTGGTGATAATTCCTCCCCTACAATCCGCCTCGACTCACCTTTGGTGACTTGAGAAATCTGCCAATTCTGACAAAAGTCACATCTAAAATTGCAGCCAGCTGCGGCCACAGAATAAGCCCTGCTTCCTGGCAAAAAATGAAATAGAGGTTTTTTCTCAATAGGATCGATGTGACGAGCAATAACCTTAGAATAATTGAGTGAATAAAGCGTACCACCCTGGTTTTCCCTAACCCCACAAATACCTCTTTTACCAAGACTAATGACACATTCGTGAGCACACAAATGACACTGAACTTTGTCGTCATCTCTTTTCTCATATAACTGTGCTTTTTTCATAAGAAAGATAGTGGTTGATAACTAATTATTCTGAATAAACATCAGCCTGAAAAGTATATATTTTTGCAGCTGGATCTCGCCAACAACTTTGATCCAAACCCAGTTTATGACTACACAAATTGTTTAAAAACTGTTCACGGTTATAATCCTGCTCTGTAGCCACCTGTGGTAAAAACACACCACGCCTTCCACTATGGCTGATGATAACACCATCTTTGCCGACCTGAATTGTGTCTGGATCATTAATTAACTTTGGTTTAGTGAGAACAGAAACTTCAATCTCTATATCATCAAGTTCACTGGACGCAACTTTCGGAAATCTTGGGTCTTCTAAAGCAGCGGCTTTGGCCATTTTTTTAACACCTTGCCATAAGGGCAAATCCGATTCAATTAAACCCATGCAACCCCTTAGTTGTTGTTGCTGGTGCAAAGTAACAAACACCCCCAACTGCTCTTGAAAGCGAGAATCTGAAAAATCCATAGTAGCCGGAGGTTGATCGTTAACAGCTGCTACTAGACACTGCTTAGCCCACTCCACCGCTTGTTGAGCAAAGTCGCTGCCTAAGTTTGAATTTTGATCCTTACTGCTAACAACATCTCTTTTAGTATCATAAAAACCAACTGCTCCATAACCAACCACCTGCGAATGATCACCAGTAACATCACCAGAATTTTGATATTGATAAAGCTGCGTCTGATGAGCGCCGATAATATCGGCCAGCAACAAACCAATCTCTATGGCTTGCTGACCACAAGCTCTAGTCTGTAAATTCTGACCTGGTTTAGTTTGTGCCGCCAATTCTGTAAATCGCCCTAGATCCTGGTCAACAATGGCTGCTAACAGCTCCTGATCGACTTCTTGAGCTAATTCATAGTCGGGATAATGAGACAAGTCCGAACTAATGACTAAAACACTATTCTCATCAAAAACAGTTGCTAAATCTTTGGTAATGTCTGGCAGCTGAGCTGGTTGCAGTTGCCCTACCAACATCGGAACCAGCTTGAATTGTGAAAGTTGTTCTTGCAAAAGTGGTAATTCCACCTCTAAGGAATGCTCGCGATCATGAGCCTGATTATTGATTTCCCAATTGTCTTTAGTCGACAACTGTTTAATAACAAACTGATCAAGCTCAACTTTACCCAGTGGCGTCTGCCAGTTATCTTGATTGGCTAAACTAACCTGGGTCAAGTGATGATGGTGGGAAGACCCAAGTAAAAAAACTCGTGATGTCTGCTGGGGATCAAGACGAGCAATAGCCTGAGCGGCCACTGCCCCAGAATAAGGGTAGCCAGCATGAGGAGCAATAACAATCCGTGGCGACTGATTTTTTAATGATGAAGGCGATTCTGTCTCTGCTGCCGATGCAAGATATGCACTGACTGTCGCTTGCAGCTGTTCCGTCTGAGCTGGATAAAATTGTCCGGCAACTTGCGCTTGGCGGGTAGTAGTAGTCATAGAGTTTTTAGGAAGGCTAGTTGCTAACTTAGATTTTGAGTTAGAAGATTTACTTTTAATCAAGAGCATGGTTGAAACAGACAAAGTCAAAATTAAACCTATTATCAGGAACGTCTTCTGCTTCACTCGACTGGAGCCTAAGTCACTATCCCCAACCATGATTCCTTAAAGTAATTATAAGATAAATACACTGTAGTTAAAGATGGCGTCAGCGAAACAATCCAAGAATCGCCTGCCACCAATTAATAGTCGTGACCCCTCTGACTCGACCAGAATTAGAGCGAGCCTGATCAACGCGATTGCTACTTCCGCGTCCAGAATTGGAATTATTGGCTGGTGTTGGGTTGCGTTGACTAGAATTACTAACCTCAGGAATATCCTCACTTTCGTCTAAAACTTGCTCTAGCTCCTCTTCTTCATCATCTTCATCTTCCTTTTCTTCCGGTTCTTGAGGCTCCTCAGTTGGTACAAAAATTCCCGTTGGTTGTAATTCACTATCACCACGTTTCTCCGAACGAAGTTCTCCAGGATCACCACCTCTTATTCCATAGGCTGGAGCCTGAGTTGGGATGTTTTCCTCTGCCTGGCTTTGGTCTGGTAATTCTCTACCCTCTAATGTTTTGTCTGCCGATCTTGTAGCTTCTTTTTTATCTTCTTCTGTCTCGTGATCGACAATGACATCAATCTTAGCTTGCCCAGTATTATCATACTCGTCAGTTGCTACTGCTATAAAAGTATAAAGTTTTTCCTCCAAACCTTGTGTCTGCCACTCAAATTCGAACTCTTCTTGTTCATCAAGAATATCGCCTTCCCAACTCTTAATTACTTCGTCATTCAATTTCATCTCTACTAAACTTAAACTACTCTCATCTTGAACCTTGAGAGAAATCACTGTCTCTCCACTCACTTCTTCATTATGATCAGGCTCTAAAAACGTCACAACTGGCGCCAAAACATCTATACCTAGGGTAGCCGGTTTAACGTGCACCAAACCATGTCCAAAGTAGTTATCAACACCAGATGGTCCTAAGTCGACGGCGCTATTTCTTAGATTCTCTCTAATATTGTCTTGCTCATTACTCATCATTAAGGCCGCTGTGGCTGAAACATGAGGAGCAGCCATTGAAGTTCCAGACCAAGCAGCATAACCACCACCAGGAACAGTTGAATTAATCTCTACTCCTGGAGCAGCCAACTCGGCCCCAACACTTGAAAAACTAGCAAAATTATCATTACTATCTGTAGCTGAAACCGAAATAACAGAATCATAAGCAGCAGGATATAAAACAGAGCCTCCATTGGTATTGCCAGCAGCTGCTACCAAGATAACACCTTGCTCAGCTGCTTCTCGAATCTTGTCAGATAAGATGTCGCTGTCATAACTGGTGCCCAGAGAAAAATTAATTACAGCTGCATTTTGATCTACAGCCCAATCAATTGCCTCGACCAAATCAGAGATATAACCAGTACCATCACCAGCCAATGCCTTAACTGCATAAATACTAGCTTGCGGTGCTACTCCAGCCAAACCAGCTTCATTTAAGTCAGCAGCAATAATCCCAGAAACGTGGGTGCCATGGCCGTGATCGTCAGCAGGATCATCATCATTGTTAACTGCGTCATAACCTCCAGCAAATCGTGCGCTTAAATCTGGGTGAGAATAATCAATGCCAGTATCTATGACAGCAATTTTAAATCCCTGAGCCGAGGTAGTTTCCCAAACCTCAGGCGCTTCAATCCGAACCACTCCCCAATCAGGATTATCTGCTGCCAAGAAGGTAGGATAGTCCACCTCCAAACTTGCCACCGCACCGGACCCAATCAGATCCTCTTCCAAAGCCTGAGCATTCTCTTTGGGTACTTTGGCCACTACCAAATCTTTCTCTTTTTCAACAATAGTAGCTCCCACTTGCTCAGCCAAAGCTGCTACAGCAGTTGCATCTTGTCCCTCTGAAACTTTAAATATTTTTCTTTGCAAATCAACCTTTTTGGCCACCAGTTCTTGCGATACCATCAACTTATTTGAAGCTTGCTGGTTTGCGATATAAGCCTGAGGATCACTCTGTTGAATTGCAACTGGAGAACGAACTGGAGTTGTAAGTCGAATAAAAATACCAAATAACAAAATAAGTAAATTCATGGAGCCAAAGAGTACAAAGCCGGAACCAAGAATTATATTAGCAATTTGTTGGTTGGAGTGATGTTTGTTCATACTCCTATATTAACAACGGACTGAATTTAGGGCAATTGGTTGTAAACCGGCCCTTGCTTAGTTAACTTACTTTTAATTAAAACCATATTTTTAACGGTAAATTTCTGTCCTGATGTTGACAAATCTAGTTCATTAACATCAACCTTATGTTGAAACCGACCCAATGTCACGTGTGGTCTAAACCTCCGATCATCAAACCAGATCTGCTGTTGTTTAAGCTGAAAGCGCAAACTTTGGATCTGCTGCCGCAACAAACCATCATCAGAACCGGCCACCTTGACATGCGACGACCTGATGCTTTTAGGAAGAGGAAAACCACTCAAATTTTGAGTTTCCAACTGTAACTTATCTTGCTTGCTATTAACCACATTAATGATAGTTTGTATCTGCTGTATCTGTCCCTTAGCAATTCCATCACCCAAAAAAGCAGTCGTTAAATGAAGATTATCCCTAGCAGAAGGCTTGAAATTAACATACCTTTGTTGTAATTGTTGCTGCCAAACTACTAACTGTTGGGTAAATTTTTCTGAAAGTGAATAGGCAATAAAACCCCGCATTTAAATCCAATGTACTTTACTAGGCTCGTATTCAGATTCCTGATGTTCTGATTTTTGTTGAGCTGGGTAACCAACAGGCATCAAGCATAAAACGTGTTGTCCATCATCTATATCCAGCAAATCTTTCACATAATCTTCTGCGCTATCACCATCATGAGTCTGACTTTCGTAGACCTGAGTCCAACAAGTACCTAAACCTAAGGCAGTTGTTTGCAAATAGATATGAGCACCAACAATGGCAGCGTCCTCCAACCAATGACGAGTTGGGTTGGAAGTAATAACAATCACTGCCGAAGCTTGAGCTACATGTTCCGACCAGGGTTTCATCTCCCCCAATTTATTGATTAAATCTGGTTGTTGCACTACAGTAAACTGCCATTGCCGTTGATGATTAGCGCTAGGAGCAAACATAGCTGCTTTTAAAATAGTTTCCAGTTGTTCCCGACTCACTTCTTGGCCACTGTAACTGCGAATACTGCGACGTTTTTTGATGATAGGTAAGATTTTAGGCATAATTCTAACAATAATTTTTCTAATAGTTTTAGTATAGAATCTTCGACAAATTTACATAAGGATTAAATATTAGTGATGCAGCCATGCGCTCATTCACTTAATTTAGGAATCTATTCACCATTCAGAATTATTAAGGTCAACATAAAAAAATCCTCAAAGTATTAAATGACATACACACCTACTGAATAATCTTGTTAAAAGACTAGAAATCAGATATATTAATCACATCTTTAAACGGCTTTCAAAACAATTTTTTAACAGTTTTAAAAACAATTTATAACAATTATTAACTTAACCATGCAGCAAATTGCCCCTATTTCTTTCCCCAACGATGACACCAGC
>CAZMMR010000053.1:0-7149 GCA_964567445.1 uncultured Pseudomonadales bacterium | reverse complement strand
TCCTCCCTGCTGAGACTGACGATTTTTACCTAATTGGATTTGTTCCCTTTAATGGTAATAATGCTCAGGCGTAGATAAATCACTACTAAAACAGAATCTGGCTTACGGATTGCGCCACCTTTAATAATCGACTACAGTTGATGGTAGTCAAAACAACAATGGCACTCACAACAAACCTATGATGAATTTTTGGCAAGCGATTTTATTAGGATTAGTGCAAGGCGTAGCTGAATTCCTACCAATTTCTAGTTCCGGCCACCTAGTTATTATTCAAAATTGGCTTAACATTAATCCACCGCCATTTTATTTTGATGTTTATATTCACTTGGTAAGCTTAGTAGCTATTATCATTTTCTTTTTTAAACCACTCTTGCAAATCATTGTTCGTAAAAAATGGGCCACAGTTTTTAATATAATTGTCGCTTCTATTCCTATTTTTATTGCCGGTTACCTATGGCAAGCCCAAATTAAGCAGCTATTTTTATCAACCTTCATAGCGGGCTTGGGATTAATCATTTCTGCCAGTTTTAACTTTATTACCAGCTACACTTTTTATCAGACAAACCAGACAAAAAAGCTAAACATCAATAATAGTTTGATCATTGGGCTAGGACAAGTCCTGGCACTGATTCCTGGCGTTTCTCGATCTGGCACAACCTTATTTGCAGCTAGCCAAACAAACATTAGTAAAGAACAAGCTTTTCGCTTTAGCTTTTACCTAGCCTTACCTGCAATTCTTGGCGCTAACCTGGCTCAGTTGTTAACAATAAAATCTAATCAAATAGCAGTCTTGGCTAGTATAAACCTAGGTAATTTTTTGATAGGCGGGCTAGTGTGTTTGTTAACAAGCCTACTCAGTCTTAAATTGCTTAAAAAACTATTAGATAACAATGTCTATCACTGGTTTGGCTATTATTGCCTATTTGCTGGCATTATCACTCTTGTTGTCGCTATTTTTTAACTTTGTAAAGGTCGTTGCCGATAATTGAGTGCTTCTTGAATGTGTTCTTTTTTAATCTGGGTACTGGTTGCTAGATCTGCAATGGTACGAGCTACTTTTATAGTTTTAAATATGCCCCGATTAGACATCTGCAGTTTACTCTGAGCCCGAGACAAAATTTGCTGGCAATTATCACCCACATATACATATTGTTTAATTTCGGGTCCAGTTAACTGCCCATTACAATTTGCGGCCAAATTTTGATATCTTTGCTGTTGTATTTTCCTGGCAACTTTGATCTTTTCCTGTCTTGAATTAAGGTTCTGTTGCTCCCTCTTTGTAGATTTTTTCCTACTCAATATTTGGTCCACTTTAAGTGAACTAACTGCCAGAAACAAGTCGATGCGATCCTTTATCGCCCCCGATACTTTTTGTTGAAACCTACGTCTCTGATTCAAACTACAATGGCAAGGACGAATATTAGTTCCGTAGTAACCACAGGGGCAAGGATTGCTAGCTGCAACCAAGACAAAATCAGCCGGAAAGATTTGGGATTGACCGCTACGATCAATCCGAATTTTTCCATTTTCTAAAGGTTGGCGCAGACTTTCTATGACTCGCCGTTCAAATAGGTTAATTTCATCCAGAAACAGTATTCCGTCATGAGCTAAAGTAATTAAACCAGGACTAACGGGTCGACCGCCACCCAAAAGTTTAGCAGCTGTTATTTGATGATGAGGATCTTGCCAAGGTGGTGCTAAGAGTTGGCGGTCAGGCCGTTCATAACCTTTTAGCGAATACAAGCTTTTAACAGCTAACATTTGTTGGTAAGTTAAAGGCGGCAATAACGATCGCAACACTTGCGCCATTAAAGTCTTCCCTCCGCCAGGAGGCCCCACCATCCATAAATGGTGTCGGCCTGCTGCTGCCACTGTTAAAACTCGTTTGGCTTGTTGGTGACCAACTAGATCGCTAAGATCGATATCATATTTTGGCGGAGTTAAATTGTAATAATTGGCTTTGCTTTTGGTGACAGACCAATTGCCTGTTAACAGTTGCTTAATATGACTGATCCCGATTAACTCAAGATCATCAATCATGCTCACCCGCTCGATATCATCCTGTGCTAAGAAGATTTTTTGAAAACCTAACTTTTTAGCCAAACAAACCAAAGCAAAGACGTGTCTAACAGTTTTTATTACCCCATCTAGCCCTAGCTGCCCTAAAAAACAAGTTTTGCTCTGAATGTTAAGCAGACCATAGTTATTCAACAAAGCAGCTAATATCGCTAGCTCTAAATGAGAGTCGTTTTTTGGTTCATCAACAGGAGTTAAATTGATAATGGTCCTGCAACTTTTAAGCTTGATATCAGCAGACTTTAAACTAGATAGAATCCTTTGTTTAGCCTCTCGGATTACTCTCCGAGCCATGCCAATCATAATAATTTTAGGTACTCCTCGGGAAGTTTTAACTTCAATCTCCACCGAAATTGGTTTGAGACCTTTAACAATAATGCTGTGGCTATGGCTTTTACCGCTCATACTACCACCATAAATAAGCAAACTGACGTTTTGTTGAATTTTAGAAAATTACTGTTTGGGAGAGAAGAAAAGTTTACCAAACAACTCGATAAACATACTTATAAACATCACGGCTGGTATCTCGTATTTCCACTTTATCAGAAGGAGTATAGTACTTACCTTCAAACCGATAATAGTCGCCATCAGTGCCATAAAAACGGGTGCTATCAAAGGGTGCTCTAATCTTAATCCGCTCAGAACGTCTTTTACCAATCCAAGTTACCTGGACGCCATAAGGGTTGTCGTAATATTGATCATCAATAACTTTATTGTAACGATCATCCTGAATCGACAAAGATCTTTTGTTCCACTCACCCTTAAATTCATACATATGAGCGCCATCAGGCAGACGCTTGACTCCCAAACGATGATAACTGGTGAAACGCTGATTGCGAGCAATATATACCAAACAAGCCACAAAAGCGCGTTGACGGTCAATCATAATTATCAGCCTTATTACTGTCCTTATTTTACCATTATTTTATCATTGCCCTTGCAAGAGAGCCAATTAATTAGTATTTATATTAATGAAGCGTAAGTTTCATAGCCCCATAAACCGCTGGCTGATGGGGAAGCACAATCTCTGCTGTCAGCGAAGAATTTTGCAACTGTTGCCGAAAATACTGTAATACCCCAACTCTGGCTACTTGCTCACCGTCCAGAATCAAATCAAATTTTTCATTCTGTAACTTTAGCTCATCTGCTACCTTAACAACCAATGCCCACAATTCCGAAATCTTAAGATTTCTACTATTTTTTATTACTTTTAACTCATTGCCCAATTGGTTTTCACCATAACAAACAGTGTGGTTGCCTGACTTCAAAAGCAACGCATTATCTCGATCTGTACCATTGACTAATGCTAAAACACTGCTATCGATAACAGCAAACTCTAAAATATGAAATTTAGTCATAACTGCTTGTAGTTGCTGGGCAATCTCGATCTCTTGTTGATCGTTAGCAAGTCCTTCTAAACCCAAAACTGCCAATTCGATCTGTTTAATTTCTGGTTCTGCTTGTGCAAACAAGTGGTTTAAACCAGTAAGTAAATTTTGTTTAACTTGCTTAACGGAAGCAACCGCCAAACTAGTAGGACCAGCTTGTACCTGAGCCACTATCTTTTCCACTTGATTAAATAGTAGCAAACTAGTTTCTTCACCACTGCCTTCAACACCAAGATAATAATTCATCATTAAATCATAATTAATAAAAATAGACTTATTCTATTCTATCAAGTGCCAGTTAAAGTTAACCAACCTTGAGCTCAAGTGGTTCTATGAGACACTCAAGTTTGGCCTAAGACAAGCTTAGGTTATAATGCAGTCATGTTCAAACACTTGCTGTATTATCTAAAGCGACCATTGCATTTTATCAAAACAGGTTTAATGCAGGGCACTCTTGCTCAGATCAAATACCGCTTTCCAGCTAAACAAATCAAAATCATTAATATTACCGGGACCGATGGCAAAACTACAACAAGTAGCCTTGTTTATCATATCTTAAACACAGCTAATATTAAAACTGGTCTGATTTCCACCGTCGCAGCTAAAATTGGAGGAGAGGACATCGATACTGGGCTGCATGTTACAGCCCCTAGACCACTTAAACTCAACAAATTTCTCAGACAGATGGTGGACGCTAGCTGCCAATATGCAGTAGTAGAAATGACTTCTCACGGCGCCTATCAGTTTCGCAATTGGGGAGTTAAACCATCCATTGCCGGCTTAACCAATATTACTCACGAGCATTTAGATTATCATCTTACTTACGAAAATTATGTAGCTGCTAAGGCTTTGTTATTAGAACAAGCTTCAACTGTAGTTCTTAATGAAGATGATCAGTCTTTTTATCGAATAAAACAGTATCTTAACCCTAACCAGCAACACATTATCACTTATAACCAAGGAGAGCGGCTTGACTCAAAAATTAAGAAGGTTATTAATAAAAAGTTTCCGCAAGAATACAACCAAATGAATGCCCGTTTAGCAGTTAAAATCGCCCAACAGCTTGAGATTGATGATAAAGCTATTGCCCAAGCCATCGCTAGTTTTGAAGGCGTCTTAGGTCGCATGCAGGAATTGGAACTTGGTCAACCTTTTAGAGTCATCATTGACTTTGCTCATACTCCCAACGCCATTAATCAAGCTTTACGTGCCCTGCAGCAACAACTAAAGCAGCAAAAAAATCCAGGAAAACTAATTGCTGTTTTTGGATCAGCTGGTCATCGCGATCAATCTAAACGGCCCATAATGGGAGAGAAAGCAGTTAAACACGCTGATTTAGTTGTCATTACTGCTGAAGATCCACGCACGGAGAATATCTGGACTATCATTCAACAAATTAAAAATGGAGCTAAAAGTCATTTGAATAAGATTGCCAGTATGGCAGACCGTCGTCGGGCTTTAGAGTTTGCTCTAACCGAGCTAGCTAATAAAAACGATATCGTGGCTTTACTAGGCAAAGGACCAGAGAAAAGTTTGGCGATTGATAAAAAAGAGCTCCCCTGGAGCGATAAAAAGGTAGCAACAGAGATCTTAAGCAAAGACCAAGATTAATAACTTCACCATTGCACTATGACTGATTTATCCTCATATCAAAACTTTTACCTAATGGGCATTAAAGGAGTGGCGATGACTTCCATTGCCCAAATCTTACTTGACGCCAACAAAAATGTTAGAGGCTGTGATGTTGAGGAAAAGTTTGTCACCCAACCTTTGTTAGAAAAGTTCAACCTTAAAATTGACTATGGCTTTGACCACCAACTACCAGAGAAAGCGGAGGTCGTTATTTATACTTCGGCTCATGGCGGTCCAGACAATAAGATTGTCAAACAAGCACAAGAAAAGGGTATACCTACAATTTCACAAGCAGAAGCACTAGCTTATTTCTTCAATCAAAAGCAAGGAATTGCCGTTTGTGGTGTTGGAGGTAAATCGACTGTTTCCGCTATGATCACTTGGATGCTGGAAAAAACAGGTCGGCAACCCTCATATTCTGTGGGAGTTGGAGAGATTTTAGGGCTGGCTCGAACGGGACAGTGGCAAGACAACAGCCAACACTTTATAGCAGAAGCAGATGAATATGTTGTTAATCCAGCCTGTCATGATCAGCAAGAAAAAATGATACCTCGTTTTTCTTTTTTGAAGCCCAAGATTACTATTTGCACCAATTTAGAATTTGACCATCCTGATGTTTACCAAGATTTTAATCACACCAAACAAGTCTTTTTAGAGTTTCTACTACAAACTCAAAGAGGAGGGGTAGTAGTTTACAACCAAGATAATCAGGATTTAGCTGATTTAATTAGTAGTAGCCGCGTTCAGTTTAAACAAAAAAACATAAAACTCTTAAGTTATGGCCAACAACAAAAAGCAGATTTACAACTAGTATCATCTGTTTGCCGCAACCAAAGTAACCAGGGGGTGATAAGTTTTAAACAACAAAAATATCAGTTAAATCTAGCTGTGCCAGGAAAATTCAATCTCATGAACGCTCTAGCTGCTATGTTGGCAGCCAACCAAATCGAGGTTGGGTTAGAGGAGTCCCTCACGGTTCTAGCTAGTTTTAACAGTACCAAACGTCGTTTTGAGTTAGTGGGAGTTAAAGATGGCGTCACCTATTATGATGACTATGCTCACCACCCGCATGAAATTAGAAAAACAATAGCAGCTTTAAAAAAGTGGCACCCCGATGTTCGAAGAGTTATCGCTTTTCAACCCCATACATTTTCTCGCACTAAAAAGCTATTAACTGATTTTGTAGAAGCTTTAGGTACGGCTGAAGAGGTGGTCTTGCTTGATATCTTTTCCTCAGCTAGAGAAAAGTATGATCCCAGTATTACCTCCGATTTGCTAGTAAAACAGGTTAAACAAAATTATCCTGAGACCAAAATTGCTAATCTTAAAACTATTAAATCTTTGGCAGATTTTTGTCATAACCAACTAAACAAGGGGGGTGTTCTCATTACCATGGGAGCAGGAGATATATATCAAGTTTATGAACAACTAGAAATTAGTTAACTACAGAAACTATAGTTAAGCAATTCAACCTCCCCAAGCAACCTTAATTAATGTTATAATTTAGTGCATTCGTGAGCATGCTCTTAAAAAAGAATTTAACAATCTAAACCAGCCTCGGTGGCGGAATTGGCAGACGCGCGAGACTTAAAATCTCGTGGTTTTATAACCGTGTGGGTTCGATTCCCACCCGAGGCACGGATTAATACTTGCGGAGGTCTACCTACCAGTAGACAGACCTACCTGTCGACAAGCAAACCTGTCTTGCTGTCAAACAGGACTCTCACCTAAGACACCAACAGTATAATCTAGCGGGAGTAGCTCAGTTGGTAGAGCGTCTCCCTTCCAAGGAGAAGGTCGCGGGTTCAAGCCCCGTCTCCCGCTCACAGCAATCAAAATTATGAAAAAGCTATCACAAACAGAACTACAAGAGATTGAGCTTTTACAAAGAGATAAAATTATCTATGGTGTAGAAGCCATAGCCATTAACACCTTTTGTCTGCTTTTGTATCTTGCCAGCTTTGAATCATTTTTTAATTTTGATTGAGTTAGAATTAGCTTGCTTATAATCAGTTTTGGATATAATCTTTATATGGGTGTTGGAAACTTTATT
>CAZMMR010000052.1:0-7181 GCA_964567445.1 uncultured Pseudomonadales bacterium | reverse complement strand
AATCTATTTGCTCTTGACTGAAGCCATTTACTAACATCTTTTCTTGTAGCTTTTCGTAAAGAAAATCAACTAAAGGCTCCTCTGCGTTGTGCAGGTTTCGAGAGGTGATCATTTTGCCATCTGGCATAATCGCGTCCGGACAGGTCCAACGAAAAACCTCCGTACACAAATTCATAACATAATCTACTGCAGTCTGATCATAAACGAATGTCATGGAGCCACTTTGGTCGGCAGGATCAGTAACCTCCATTCTTTTATTTTTTTCTATGATAACGTTGCGCCCTCGCTCAAACTCTGGACTGCTAAAAACCTCTCGAATAAGAGTGTCAATAAACTCGCCAGTAAGAGGCATTCTTTCTGCTTTAAGTTCTCTAGGAAGGTCCCTGCGATCGCCATTGCCAACCAAATGGTCGACTGTCTCCATGCGCGCAAAATGAAGCTGCGATATTGTATCAACCCTTTTTTTGACCCTTTTTGTTTCTCTTTCATAGTAGGCTAATGAAGAATTATCAAGACCTAAGCTTTTTAATTTTCCAGAAAGTCTTTCTAGGGCTGAATAAATAACTCGCTTATAAATCTGGCGCCGCTCCTTCCCGAAATCAGAGGAATCCATGGGTGTGGTTGTGGCCCCATCAAGCATATCCAGCATTGTTAAACGATAGTCCTTAAAATATCCCCTGGTAGCTTCGATCTCAAAACTTTTGAGCTCCGTTAGTTTATCGTCAGCCAGCAAATCTCTAAATTCAGAGATCTTTTCAAAAATAGAATGATAGGCCTCTTTTATTGGATCTGATATTTCTGTAATGGAGTAGGGTGTTTGGTGCTGAGATTTAATTTGTTCTCTAGTTTCGTTAACGAACTTTAAAAAACGCTCGTAAGCTTCATCCTCAGATTCTGGGGCTGGAGGTGATTCCGGTGGTTCTAGCGATGCTTCCTGATCCCCCTCTTCCGCTTCTTCTTCAGATGGTGGGGGTTGGTTGAGATCAGATTTTTTTTCAGAAAGCTTAGTTTGATATGCACGACCTTTAATAAGCTCCTTATCAACAGCACCTAGAATTGCTTTTAGACTCTGGGCTGCTTGCAAGAAATCGGGGCTATCTATCAAGCTAGCATCGAGGTCAACTTTGTTGCGAACTTGATTAATATATTGGCCTATAGTATATTTGAGATCAGACAGAGGTATTAAGTGATTGTCCAAAAGTCTCTCCCTATAAGCGAGTAATTCATCTGCAGACACACTTTCGCTTGCAATAATTGTCTCCAATTCAGGTTTTAACAGTTTTAGGCGACCCTGGTATGAGCGAAGTCTAGCTTCCCATTCTTCAACCTTCCTGATCATCTCAGCAGCAAGTTTATTAGTTGCTTCTTGTTCTTCGTCATCAGACTCTTCAGCCTTATCTCTTTCATCTTCAGGCTTACTGTCTGGTTCAATCTCAATTATCTGTTGTTCGCTTCCTGCTTCTTCTTCACCCTGATCTGATTCAACCTCCCTAAATTCACCCTCAATTATTTCAGAGCTACCACCACCTCTCGCTCCATCCTGCGACACCCCTCCCCCACTCCCTCTGACTTTCGCCGACGGTTGCAGTTCATTTTGTGTCCTTTGAGTCGGGCTGGTGGCTGGAGTTTGATAAGAGTCTTGATCAGCTTCTTCGGCATCACCTGCCAAATCAGCAAAACGATCCATTCCTTTAAGGGCTTTTTCACTCATAGTAAATAAAAATTGGTGTTTTAAGAGATAAGGTCTGACACATGGCTGTTTTGTATTTTTACACAACTTTCTATTGAACTTTCTATTAAACTCGACAGAATTATTATATCAGACAAAAAATATTTATACATAGTTTTTCAACACCAATTCAAACAACGACCTGGATTAGTTATAATTGCCTTATGTCTAAACAGGTTTCTCTCTCACAACCGCCAACTGTAACAAAAAATGACTCTGGCCAAGTTAGAGAATTAAAGCGTCTCCGTTATCGTTATTTAGATAAGAGAACTATTGATGAAAAAATTGTTCCCGCTCTTTCTGGTCTTTTAGAAATTAACTACAACCAACCTGATAGAAAAATTAGTGCCGACATTTTCAATCCCAAACAATTATCCCAAAACGAGCTCGAGGTCTCCTCCACCAACCTACAGTTAAAACAAAATGATAATACCATTGAGAACATTTATCAACAAAGAACGTTCGGTGGTTTTTTACTACCAGCAGATATAGTCTATGCTTTAACTAGTGTTTTGGGGTTGACTTTCGAGTTGTTGCAAAGTCGACCAGCCTCTCAAGCAAAACAGCTTTGGTCTAAGCGAATCAGTTCTTTCCATCAAGACCTACAGCAAACTTACACAAGCAACTGGAAGAGCGGCAAAATAACTTTTGAACAAGAAGTTGAGCTCGTTCATGATTTGTTTAACAGTGAGAAAATTCTTGATTTAATCGAATCAACCATTGTTTTAATAAATAGTGCCACACCCCACATTGGTAGGACAGTAAATTTAGAAGAGGTTAAAAAAGAACTTAACAAAAAAGATGGTAGTCGCTCGGTGGATGAGAGTGATGCGATCTTTAAAAAAAACAAGCATTCTAAAAAAGAGGCTGGGTCGGGACAAACTCAGCCCACTGACGAAAATGCTGATAGAAAAAACTTGGGCTTAGAGGACAAAGGATTAAGTTTACTCGCTGCATCATTTTCCTACTCCTCTCTCAACATTGTCTTAGCAGCATATACTAGCAGCGACTCATCTCAACCGCTTGTAGACATTTCTTTACTCAGCCCACAGTTGCTGACGGCAATTAATCAGCAGCTACAACCACAAGTTAAAGAATTGATCGTAGAACTATCAGCTTCAGAGTTAGAGGCGTTAATAAATAATAGTGCTGGGGCAGCGTCTGTAAAAGCAAAGCTATTAAGACAAATACATCGCCACCTAACCAGCAACCCGAGTTCAAGACTACTGATACAACAAGCTATTACCGAAGGTTATCAACAGCTTTCCTCCAATGAGCAGCAACAACTGGCACAAACCCTACAACAAAATAATCACAAACAGGTTTTAATTAAAATTCAGGAACTAGTTGAGGGCGAAGACGTAGAGTTGCTGCAACCTCCTAATACCGAAGAGAAGTTGGGTGTTGCGCAACAAAAGCAAACACTTACTCAAATAAAAACATTGGTTGAAAACCAGGGCTATCAACAAAAATTAAAAAAAGATTTAGCTAAAATTGCTGGCTATGACACTGAGTCGCTCGGTATTAATCCCGTCAATCTCAATCAAACTCTAGAAGCAGTTTTTGGTTTAAGCCCAACCACAACTCCTGCTTTTATCAACAATCTAAACTATTCTCAGTTTACTCTACTTTTTGGGGAAGACTCGGTTCCTAACGCCCAAGTTTTTTACCAACATCAAGAACAGATTAAAGCAGCATTTAAAGATTACTGGTTATTTTATCGTGCCGAACAAAACCGCAACAACCTAAGATTGGAAGAATTTAGTTTGCACACAAATAAACAAAGCGATGAGAGACAAGAAGAGTTGGGAGCAAGAGAAACAACTCAGGTTATCAACCACTTCGTTAAAGCGCGCAACAATCTTAGCAAGCAAGGCCTAACCGGTTTAGATCTAATCTCAGACGACGCAGGCGATGGTAAGCAATTAAATCAACAGCAAAAAAACTACGTTAAGCAACTTAAACTAGATCTCTGGAAAAGTTTGTCTATTGCGGAAAAAGAGCGGTACTTAAGAAAAATCGGTGTTGAATTAAACAAAATAGCCGAAAGAAGCCAGCAAAAACTAAATAATATCTTACAAGAACAACAGGCCGAGTTTGACTTACTTTTACACTTACAAACAGAGTTAAATCACCAAGAGAAGCTGGCTAGACAAAGCGTGTTGTTGTCTTCGTCACAGGCACAATCAGCCGAGGGACAGTTATTACTAGCCCAAGCAGAAACAGTTATGGGAGAGGGTCGATTCTTTGCGCCTGGTCAACCAACGCCAACTCACGCCAACCAACTATTCCCAACATCTTCACCCACTCCCTGTCAAGGACAGAATACAAATTCCATTATTCAGCTGGCTCAAAGACTAAACGGGGGTATTACTCAACAAACAGCGGGTGTTGGTAGAGGCCTTGCTGCAAATCTTGCGGAGAAAACTGCTTTACGAGCAGCGTCAACAGCAAGCGGCGGCATAACTGATTTAATCCCAGGCGACACCATTAAAGATAAGGCCAAGTTTGTTGGCTCAACCCTAGCCCTTTACATGGGCGGGTTAGCTGGTCTTTTGTACAAAAGCGCCCTTGTAGGAGCTACCACCATAGCTGGTGGCTTGGCAGGCTTGGGTTTGGCAATATTCTCCGGGGTTGGCGTCATACCAGCAATCGGCTATGTTTTAGCTGGGAATGCGGTGGGCTTAGGTACCGGACTAAGTATAAACTGGTTAAAGAGCAGAATTTCCGGTCTTGGAAGTAAGATTACATCTTCTGCATCTCATGGCTTGCAAAACTTTTGGAACTCTGCTGGCGATCTGGGAAAAAATCTTATAAATAAGGTGGGAGCTGGCTTTAATTCCCTGTCCTTAAAACCACTTTTGGATGGCTTAGGACTGGCCCAACAGTCCATCGTTGAGCTTTTTACCACAAGCATTGCTGCCCAAACCATTACCGCTGCATTAGCCATACAAGTTGGTGGCGTATTGCTAACCACCACAATTCTAAGCGGCGCTTTTTTGATTGATCCGGGTGACACTAGCAACTACCAAATATCAGACAGCGATGGCCAGTCAAGGTATGTCCGTCTTTCCAAACAAGCTAGAATCTCTAGTGGGAACTGTGCAGGAAAAAACCGTTGCAAAGACCCGGACTTCTCTATTGGTCCAATAGCAGTTGAGTACCAAATTAGTATTGAGCCTCGATCAGACTGGATTATTACAATCGACAACTTATCTGATATAACTGAAGTGGTTTTTAATGAAGACAAGTACCCCGATGGCCTACCACAAATAGAGCCTATGAGAAAAACAGCTCAGGATCTAGGTTTAGAACTACCAATTACTCTCAACCCCAACGATGAAAATCCAGACAATGATAGTGTAATCATCGTTTATTCTCAATCTTATGACAAGAACTTTAATCATTCTTTTATTTCAAATAAATTTGAATTTGATTTCTCCTATCAAAACAGCCTTAAATCTGGAGCAGACTCCACCCACACCAGAGCTTCCGTTGCCTTAGGAGATGCCCCCATCGGCATTTTATGCTGGCCAGCCAGCGGAAGAATAACCCAATACCCATTTATGAGAGATCAAGAGGGGAAATGGTCTCATAGAGAGTATAATTCAGACGCCTATGATATTGCTCCCAAAGCAACCGAGGCTGATCCTGATTTATTTATCTATGCGCCTATTGATGGTTGGCTTAAGTTTGAAGATATCGTTCCTAAATATGGAGAACACGTTTCGCTAAGAACACAAATTAATGGAGACAACTACTTCTTTGTTTTTGCTCACCTAAGTGAGGGCTCAGCAATAGTTAAAAGAGGCGAAAGCTCCGTGCGAGTTTCGCAAGGACAAATTATCGGCGAAATGGGGAGCACCGGTCTTTCCGATGGCACCCACCTACACTTTGAGTTATATTATAAAAACTACGTACCAATGTCACTAACTCAACTCATGACACCAGACGGTAGTAATAATAACCTACCCATTGGTAGGGAGATTTATTCTTGCCGTGACGTAGTTGGAGACGACCCCAGATGAACATTTTTTGCAAATAATAGATCCGTATAAAGCGTAATATGAAAAACTTACTAAAAAACAAATTTATTCTGGGACTCATGACATTGCTGGGTTTGTTTATTATTATCTCTGGGGTTCTACAAATAATTACCCCTTCAGATTTAGATACTATCCCACCTAAGCCAAGCTACACCCAATCGAACATTGACAATTCAAAAAGTGCATTAAACAACATTGTCTATGTTGGTCCAAGCTTTACTCCAACAGAGACCCTGGGAGTCTACCAGGTTAATCAAATTTCACAGAATAGCTTGGAGACCGCTGTTAATTCAATCGTCTCTAACTACAGCCTAAAACAGTCGCAACACAAGCCCAATCGTTATGTTAGCTTAAATCATTTTTTAGAAATCAACGAGTCTCAGAAAAAACTATATTTAAATGCTAGAAATCAAGAAAACAATAAATTAAAGAACAACATAGATTACTCAACTGCACTAAGTGTGGCTAAAAAATTTTTAAACAAAAATTTCTCAGACCAAAATTTTACTCCAATCGAGGATAGCATTCTGTATTTATCTGGCAATTATCAATTGCTAGAAGTGTCTCCAGCAGAAGCTGAGTACATAGAGATTCCTTTTTCATACCAACTAGAGAGCTTTGCTGTTTATTTAAACAAACAATCACAACCGCCTATTAAAATTCTAGTTAACAACCAACAAGAAGTTCAAAAAGCAGAGATAGCAACCGATCTTTTTGACTTTCAATTAATTCAAGATCAAAATTTATTAACTATTGATCAAGCTCTAGCAAATATTAACCAAAGAAACTTAGGCTCTATCATTGTTTACCAACAAGACATAGGCCAAGATTTGCTCTTGTCTGAAATTAATTCTGGAGAGCTAGATCTTGTTGAAGTTGAGTATCGTTTAGACAAACAAAACCAATTAGCTTACCCCACCTATCGCTTTTCTGGAGACTTGGTCGACAAAAACAACAATCGTTTCTCCGCCCAAATTATCACCCCCGCTATCGAGGTCGAGCAAGAACTTCAATAACAACCCTTCCCCAGACAACCACCAATCTTTAAAATAGACTAGTAAGGTATAAAGCCTGTATGCGTGAACACCCAATCCCACAAGACATCACCAACTATAAGTTTCATCTAATTGGCAGCATGACGCTTAAGCAGTTTGCTGAAATTATGGCTGGTGCCATATTAGCCTTACTCTCTTATAAGTCCGGCCTGCCAGGATTTATAAAGTGGCCATTACTAATAACCTTTGCGTTACTGGGTTTTGGTGCCGCTTTCGTTCCAATTGAAGGGAGGTCGTTAGATCAGTGGCTTATTAACTTTGTTAAGGTTTTATATAAGCCCACCAAGTTTTTTTGGGAAAGAGAGCCTAAAATTCCCGATGTTTTTAATTATCGAGCAAAAGATAACCAAG
>CAZMMR010000051.1:0-7527 GCA_964567445.1 uncultured Pseudomonadales bacterium | reverse complement strand
ACCTTCTCTCGAATGAGTTGGTTGAGGAGCAACTTAAAAAGGAGCTAAATGATGTTCTGCCAGTGCAGCAGATTGCCGAGCACACAGATGAAGAGTCTAAGATGCCAACGTATGTTGAAAAAGCTATTACTGCGGCTCTCAAAACAATTTCTATAGAAGACTTTGATATTCCTGAGTTTAAGCTTTCTGATGTTGAGGGGGAGGTAGCTGCAAAAGTTGAGGCTGATGATAATTCTTCTTTAGAATCAGAATTACCAAAACCTAACTCTAATAGTAAAAAAGATAAAAAGGTAGAAAAAGAGGTTGGTGAAGTTGAGATTGAACCAACAGAAACAGTTGATTTAGAAGAAGATAAAGAAAAATTAGACAAGCAAGAAACAGATGAGTCAGAAGTTCAAGCAGAAGAAATTGAAACAGCAGTTAAAACTGTAGAAGAGGTTGAGGGTAAAGCCAAAACAGTAACGCTATCGACAGCCGCAGCAGCCAAAGAGTTGGAGGAGAAAGCTGAGGAAGAGAAAGCTGAGTCTGATTCTGAAAAAAAAGAAGTCAGGAAAAAACAGGATGAGAAACAGGAAAAAACAACTGATGATAAACAAACAAGCAAGAGAGAAGTTAGTCAGGATGATGATGAGGTTGATTTAGGGCAATTTGTTGATCAGACTGCGGATCGTAGCTCAGAAGAAAAATCTAAAAATACTAATAACAAACAGGATATGCCAACATCCAAACCTAAAAAGCGTAAAAAGAAGGTGGTTAAAAATAATGATGGAATTGGTAGTTTTGTAAAAGTTTTTCTAATTGGTTTTGCTGTTTTTACAGCTACCGTTGCTATTGGAGTCGGTGCTGGCTATGGCTTACTTAAGGTTTTCCAGTCGCAACCTGATGACATTGAATCGCCAGTTGCAGAACAAGAGATTACAGAAACTCAGGAACCAACCACAGTCCCAAGCCTCACTCCTGCTCCAGAAATTAACAAAGAAGAACTAGCGATTAAAGTGGTTAATGCCACTACTCAAGCAGGATATGCCGGTGAAAATGCCGACAAATTAGTTGAAGCTGGCTACGAAGAAGTGGATGCTGCCAATGCTGCCGGTGATTATGAAGAAGAGGGATTTTACGCGCTTATGACAGAAGAAGACCAAGCAACCATCACCGCTTTGGCTGAAGATTTGGGTGTTGATTTACAATATGCAGAGGGAGTAGCAACTGAAGATCCTAATGAAGAGTATGATGTTGTAGTAGTGCTTAACGAATAAGCGTTTCCTATTTATTATTAGACTAATTGCAAAATAAGTCTGCTCTTTTCAACTCATATATTAGTGTGTTTTAGTGGCAAAAACTGGCTTAAATAGCAACTATAAACTCTACAAATTAAATGTGTTATACTAACAAACATTATGTCAACAAAAAACAAAATCCAACTTACAAAACAGGGCCATCAAGATTTGCAAGATGAGCTTGATAGGTTGTTAAATGAAAAATTACCCGATGTGGTTAAGAGAATTTCTGTAGCTCGAGACAAAGGTGATTTAAGTGAAAATACTGAATATCAAAACGCCAAAGAAGAAAAAGATATTTATGATGCTCGGGTCGCTGAGATCGAAGATGTACTAAAACGGGCTGAAGTGGTCGGTAAGACTCGCAGTCGCACCAAAGTTGGTATTGGTAGTAAAGTTGTAGTTCATATTAAAGGCAATAAGACTAAGATGGATTTTGAATTAGTAGGTGAATTTGAAGGTAATGCAGAGTCTGGCAAGATTTCTACAGTCTCTCCTATCGGCGAAGCTTTAGTTGACAAAAAAGAAGGTGATGAAGTGGTTGTGGAAGCTCCTGCTGGTAAAATCACCTATGTTATTGATAAAGTTAAATAAACTCCTTAAGTATTATCAACTAGTTTTAATTGAAGGTTTTCCATGTCTAGGCTACAGGATGCCATAAGTGCCAAGTTGCAAAAGCGAGCTAATTTAGAGAAAAAGGGAGTTAAAGTTCACCCCTATAGTTTCGATAAGAAACAAACCATTAAGAACGCTCGTCAATTAGAGGTGGGTGCCTCTATTAAGACTGCTGGACGTATTATGTCACAGCGCCCTCATGGCAAAGTAATCTTTTTAGATCTAAAAGACTCCACTGCAGAAATACAAGTGATGATTCGCAAGGGTGAATTGGCTGAAGCCCAGTTTCAATTAATGGATGATGTTGATCCCGGTGACTTTTTAGGAGTCTCTGGTTCTTTAATGAAAACCCGTACTGATGAGCTGACCATTTTAGCTAATGAAATCAAATTTTTAGGCAAAGCTCTCCGTCCTTTACCGACTGAGTGGAATGTAGCTGAAGACAAGGATGTTCGTTTCCGTCAGCGTTATATCGATATGCTCATAAATGATGGTGTTAAGCAGGTTTTAGACACTCGTTGGATGGTAGAAAAAATGATTCGACGTTATCTTCAAGATGAGCATGATTTTACTGAGGTTGAAACTCCAGTTTTACAGTCTCTGTATGGTGGTACTAATGCTAAACCCTTCACTACTCACATGAATGCTTTGGACACTGATTTTTATTTAAGAATAGCGCCAGAGTTGTACCTAAAGCGATTAATTGTTGGCGGTTATGAAAGGGTGTTTGAGATTGCTC
The DNA here is from genome assembly GCA_964567445.1 of uncultured Pseudomonadales bacterium. Taxonomy (GTDB): domain Bacteria; phylum Patescibacteriota; class Microgenomatia; order UBA1400; family PJMF01; genus CAZMMR01. The sequence goes on along the minus strand of CAZMMR010000051.1, from coordinate 4,896 downwards.
GTAATTTTAGAAATGAAGGAATAGACCAAACTCATCAGCCTGAATTTACAATGATTGAGTGGTATCAGGCTTATGCTGATTATCAGCAGATGATGGATGTAGCTGAAGGTCTGTTTAAGAAACTAGTTCTAGCTGTTAGTGACGATGGTCAGTTAATGGTTGGAGAAAAGAAAATTGATGTTTCTGGTGATTGGCCTAGGGTTAAAATGATTGATGCCCTAAAGCAATACGCTGATATAGATTTTGAGGCCCTCAGTCAGGAAGATATTAAGAATCTTCTATTAGAACATGAGCTGGAACTGACTGGTGGTTATTCTCGAGGTAAGGCGATGTTTGAGTTGTTCGATAAGCTAGTTACCCCTCATTTAATACAACCAATTTGGATTATTGATTATCCGCGTGATGTTAGTCCTTTAGCCAAGGCACATCGTCTTAATTCAGAAAGCTGTGAGCGTTTTGAAGCTTATGTTGCCGGCAAAGAATTGGCGGATGGTTGGAGTGAGATTGTAGACCCAGTCGACCAAAGGAAAGTTTTTGAGAATGAGCAGCAACATATGCGCGATGGTGACGAAGAAGCTCATCCTTTAGATGAAAACTTTTTACAAGCTATGGAGTATGGTATGCCTCCTTTAGGAGGGATAGGTCTTGGAATCGATCGTTTAGTTATGTTTTTAACTAACACTTGGAATATTAGAGAGGTAATTCCCTTTCCTACCCTTAGACCTAAGGTTAAAAATAAAGCAAGTGATGAGTCCAAAGATAAAGTAAAGAATGAAAAAGAGATGCAAGTATGCAAGAGTGAAGATGATGATCAACCTCTCCCCTCACGCCAAGAATCACAGCAATTACTAGAAAAATATATCGAAGACAGCAACCTGCGCCGTCACTGTTATATGGTGGCAGAAGCCATGGTTGCTTATGCTGATAAACTAGGTGAGGACCAAGAGTTGTGGTATCAAACCGGCTTACTTCATGATTTGGATTGGGAAAAATATCCAGATGAGCATCCGCAAAGAGCGGTTAATGAATTGCTTGCTGATTATCCCGCCCAGCTAAAGCGCTCCGTGCGAGCTCACGCCCCTCACATTACTGGCGTGCAACCAGAAAGTAAATTAGAGAGATATTTGTTTGCTTGTGATGAGTTAGGTGGTTTTATTAATGCTTACGCTTTAATGAGGCCGACTAATTTTAAGGGTATGAAGGCTAAAAAAGTTAAAAAGAAGCTAAAAGATACCTCATTTGCAGCCAATGTTAGTCGAGAAGACATTAAGCAAGGTTTTTCTTTAATTGAAGCAAGTGACAAAGAGCATATAGAATTTTTAGTGGATGTATTTACTAATATGAATTACTAATGTATTGTTTTATAGAAAGGACTAAAATGACTTCTCGTGAACGAGCTGGTTTGTACTATGGGCCTGATAAAGGAGGTTCTGCCGGAAATAGCAAGTCGGTTCAGGAGGCTAAAGTAAAGCCCAGTCGTTGGCCTGAAGTGAATGATGAAAACCGCGGTAAAAAAAAGGATCACGCTCGCCAAAAAAGACCAAGATAATAACTAACACTTATACTTATGCTTGATATTGAATTTATTCGCAGCAACCCCGACCAAGTAAAACAAGCTTGCCAAGATAAGCAGCTTGATTCTAGTGTGGTTGATAAGCTTTTAACCACCGATACAATCAGACGGCAGCTCAAACAGCAAGTCGATTATATTCGTCATCGCATTAACAACAATGCCGATAATATTAAGCAACAGGTTCATGATGGTGGTCAGCCAGATCAAGAGTTAATCAAAAAAGGTCGGCAGCTTAAAGAACAACTCAAGCAGGTTGAGCCCGATTTCAAACAAGCTAAAGAAAAATATAAGCAGCTGATGTTGCAGATTCCTAATATTCCTTCTAGCGAAGTGCCAGTCGGGAAAGATGAAGCTGGTAACGAGGTAATTAGAACGGTGGGTAATAAACCTCAGTTTGATTTTGAGCCTCTACCCCATCAAATAATTATGGAAAATCTAGATTGGCTAGATACCAAACGCGCTGTTAAAATTGCTGGGTTTCGTTCATATTTTTTAAAAAATAAAGGTTTGAAGCTAGAGCGGGCCCTACTTAATTATGCCCTAGACTTTATGCAAGAAAAGGGCTTTACCCCCATGAGTGTGCCGGTTATGGTTAATCGTGAGGCTATGGTTGGGACTGGGTTTTTTCCTTGGGGCGAAGACGATCATTATCGGACGCAAGATGATCAAGTGTTGGTAGGGACTGCCGAAGTCTCTCTTACCTCCTATCACATGGATGAGACATTAGTCGAAGATGATTTACCAATAAAACTAGTTGGTATTTCTCCTTGTTTTCGGCGGGAAGTTGGTTCGCATGGCAAAGACACCCAAGGGATCTTTCGTGTTCATCAATTCAACAAAGCAGAACAAATGGTTTTAACGGTGGCCGATGAGAAAATTACTAGAGATTGGCACGAAAAGATGCTTGCTTTTGCCGAAGAGTTTTTGCAAAGTCTAGATTTGTCTTACCAGGTAATCATGATGTGTACAGGCGATATGGGGGCTGGTCAACGCAAAAAATATGATATTGAGACCTGGTTTCCTGGTCAAAATAAATATCGAGAGACACATAGTGCCAGTTACTTTAATGATTTTCAGACACGGCGGCTTAACATTAAATATCAAGCCAAGGATGGTTCGACTAAGTATGCTTATAGTTTAAATAATACAGTGGCGGCTACTCCTCGTTTGTTGGCAGCTCTAATCGAGAATCATCAGTTGGCTGATGGTAGTGTTGAAGTGCCCGCAGTCTTACAAGATTATTTGTAGAACGTAGCTTGCTTTGACTACTGATTTTTAGCAATTTTATCCCCTCAAAAAAGAGTAAAATTGTGTCATAATAGCCTTTCGCACAAATCTATTTATTATTAGATTATTAAGTTAATTTCAAAAATTATGTTTAAGTTTATTCAAAACCTATTTGACGAAAATCAGCGCAAGCTCGACCAATACCAAGAAGTGGTGACTCAGATTAATGCTCTTGAAGATGGAATAAGAGCCATGAGTGATGATGAGCTAGCCGCTCAGACTTCCAAGTTTAAGCAGATTATTAAAGATTTTCTGCAAGAACAAAATCCTCAAACTAAGGAAGAGCAGCAGGAGGCAGAAAAGCAAATTTTAGATCAGCTTCTGCCACAAGCTTTTGCCACAGTTCGTGAAGCCTCTCGCCGGGTAACTGGCATGCGTCATTTTGACGTGCAGTTAATGGCTGGAATTGCCATTCATAACGGAGTCATCACCGAACAAAAAACGGGAGAAGGTAAAACACTAACCGTGACCTGTCCTCTTTATTTAAATGCTTTACTTGGTCATGGCGCACATTTAGTGACAGTTAACGACTATTTGGCTGAAATTGGTGTGGGTTGGATGGGGCCTATTTATCACTTCCTGGGTTTAAATGCATCTGTAATCGTTCATGATGAAGCTAAGCTATACAATCCCGAAGTCGATAGTGAAGAGCGTGGTGACGAGCGTTTAGAGCATTTTGAGGATATCACCCGTCAGCAAGCTTATCAGGCAGATATTACCTACGGTACCAATAATGAGTTTGGCTTTGATTATCTGCGGGACAATATGGTTCAGTCACTAGAACAAATGGTACAGCGACAAGATCACCCGCACCATTTTGCCATTATTGATGAGGCTGACTCAATTTTAATAGATGAGGCTCGGACCCCTCTTATTATCTCTGCTCCAGATACAGAGCCAACCAAAAAGTACTATGATTATGCCAAAATGGTCAAGTCATTAACTAAGCATCAGGATTATAAAATTGATGAAAAAGCGAAGTCGGCTACTTTAACTGATCTTGGTGTTAAGCGTTTGGAAAAGAAGCTGGGTGTAGATAATTTATATGAAGAAGATTTTGATACAATTCATCATATCGAAACGGCTCTTAAAGCCAAGACTCTATACCAGCGGGATAAAGAATATATTGTTCGTGAGAATCAAGTCATTATTGTTGATGAGCACACTGGCCGTTTAATGTATGGTCGTCGTTACTCAGATGGCTTGCATCAGTCTATTGAAGCCAAAGAGGGAGTGCCGATTCAACAGGAGTCCAAGACTTTAGCTACTATCTCCATTCAAAACTATTTTAGAATGTATAACAAATTGGCTGGTATGACTGGTACAGCCGCCACTGAAGCGGATGAGTTCAACCAGATTTATGAGACTGATGTTGTTGTTATTCCAACTTATAAGCCAATTGTTCGTGATGATCGTCCAGATGTTATTTATAAAACACAAGCTGCTAAGTATTCGGCTGTTGCCCGGCAAGTAGCAGAAATTCACGAACAAGGTCGTCCGATCTTAATTGGTACCCGTTCTATTGAACACAATCAAATTGTTTCTGATTTTTTGCAGCGTAAAAAAGTTAAGCATAAAGTCTTAAATGCTAAAAATCACGAAAAAGAAGCTTTCATCATTGCTAATGCTGGTACTAAGAACGCTATTACTGTGGCCACAAATATTGCTGGCCGTGGTGTTGATATTATTTTAGGAGGGGCTAAGCCAGATCTAAAAGATTATCGCAGAGAAGAAAAGGCGGAAGAAGAAATTGAATTGCCAGAAGAATATCAACATTTAAGTATCCCCCCTTCTTTAAATCCCGCTAACTACAAGTTGGCAGATTATTCTCAGGCTTTAACTGATTGGCGGGAAGCCCATGATGCTGTGGTTGAATCTGGAGGCCTGCATATCATTGGTTCGGAGAGACATGAGTCTCGTCGGATTGATAATCAGCTTAGAGGTCGGGCTGGACGTTTAGGTGATCCTGGCAGTTCTCAGTTTTTTGTTTCTTTAGAAGATGAGATCATGCGTATTTTTGGTGGTCAGCAGATTTC
>CAZMMR010000050.1:0-7642 GCA_964567445.1 uncultured Pseudomonadales bacterium | reverse complement strand
TAATTTTCATGATTTTGTTAGGCATGATGGTTGGGTTGGTGCTAGTGAAGCAGGATTAATTAGGCTGGAGGGACATGATTATGTCATGCAGGAGGATGACGTTGTAGAATTTATGGTGGGGAGGTAGACTATGTGTCTGAGGCTAGATTGATCTTCAGCTTGCCAACCCCTAGAATTTTCCTTTGAATACTATTATAATGCGGAAGTTAAAGTTATAACTAAAATAATTAATCAATCAACAAATAATAATAAAGACATATGAAGATTCCAAGCGAAAAAAAACAAGGCACCTACGAATTAACCTGCTTAATTCCAGCAGAATACACCAAGTCCGAACTAGAAGATCTTCAGGCAAAAATCGAAGAACTAATTGTCAAAAATGATGGCGAAGTTGAGGAAATAGAGGATTGGGGTAAAAAAGATTTAGCCTATACTATTAAAAAAGAAGGTAAGAACTACGACGAGGCAGTCTATCTTCATTTTATTTTCGAGTCAGAAACTAAAAGTGTTGACCAAATTAAAAAAGCCATAAATCTAGTGGAGGAAATCATTCGTTATTTAATTGTTAAGCAAGACAATTAAGCTTTTTATAAACTGCTTAAATATGAATTAAAAGCTAATAGTTGAGAAAACAACGTAAGAATTTGGTAAGAAGAGCTAATTCAGACTACAAAATTCAACAAAACGTCAGTTTTCAATTATAATATAGATGATAATTATTAAGTTATTCTGATAGGAGGAAAAAGAAAAATGGCTGTCAGATCATTAAATAAAGTAATGTTAATCGGGAATCTCACCCGTGATCCAAATTTGAGATACACATCAACTAATACCGCAGTTTGTTCTTTTGGTCTCGCCACCAATCGGTCTTGGACAACCGACGATGGTCAAACTGAGGAAAGAACAGACTTTCACAATGTTGTCTCTTGGGCAAAATTGGCAGAAATATGTGACCAAATTCTGCAAAAAGGAGATAAGGTTTATGTTGAAGGTCGGATACAAACAAGGGAATGGAAAACTGACGATGGTCCAGATCGTAAAGTGACCGAAGTTGTCATCGATAATATGATTAAGCTTGCTTCGCCTCACGGCTGGAATAACAACAACAAATCTAGTTCTAATTCCAACGAAAAGGATGCTGATGATGAGGCCGCAGATGAACCGCAGGAATCTGAGGTTGATGCTGGTGAAGTATCGGATGACATTCCATTTTAGTAACGATTTATGATTTGGGGCTTGCTCCCAAAATCTATTCATAATTTGTTAACTAACCTATTATTTATTAGCAAGATAGAAATATGAAGTTTACTTATAAAGATCCAGAAACACTAGAAAAGTATATTGATCGCCAAGGTACGATATTGTCTCGAGCTAAAACTGGTTTGTTAAAAAAAGAGCAAAAGCGTTTGGCTAAAGCAATCAAAAGAGCTAGACATCTAGCCATGATTAAGTTTACTCAGACCTTGTAATTGATCTTAAGTTATTAAAAACAGCTTCCACTTTTCAAAGATGGAAGCTGTTTTTAATCACGGCTGCATTAAATGCAAGCCTAAGAATTACTGTTTTTTTCTTTCTGACTTTAGTCAGCCACAATTCGTGTTAAAATATACAATTGTCCTATGAAAATTAAATTCTCCACAGTTCGTAATGTCATTATTAGCTTATTAATGTTGATTTTGGGGTTGATGGTTGGTTTGCACCACGAGGAAAAGGTGAGGCGAATGACTCCATTTCTTTTTAGTCAGCAGACAACAGTCAAGCCCTCCAGTCAAATCAACGGTCAAGTTGTTCCCCCAGCAGACAAAGGAGAGCTTAACTTCGACGTTTTTTGGGAGGTGTGGGGTTTGTTGGAAAGAGACTATTTAAATCCAGAGGATTTGCAAGCTAATGATATGGTCAATGGTGCTATTCGTGGCATGACTAAAGCAGTGGGTGATCCTTACACCATTTATCTACCCCCTCAAGATAACAAGCGTAGTGGAGAAAACCTACAAGGTAGTTTTTATGGGGTCGGTATTGAATTAGGATACATTGAAAAGACTTTAGCTATCATTGCTCCTTTAGATGGAACGCCGGCAGCTCAGGCTGGTCTGGAAGCAGGAGACCTAATCTTACATGTTACAGATGAAACTAAGGATTTAGATGAGGATACAATTGATTGGTCATTAGAAGAAGCTGTTAATAAGATAAGGGGTAAAAAGGGTGTGCCAATTACTTTTACCATATATCGAGAAAATAACGGCGGAGAGCCCTTTGATGTAACAGTGAAAAGAGATGAAATTGTTATTGAAACTGTAAAATTGGAAATGCAAGACTATCAGGGTTTTAACTTGGCTCACTTAAGATTGTCTCGTTTTGGTGGTCGGACCCAGCAGGAATGGGATCAGGCTGTAGCTAAGATTTTAAATGCTCAACCCGCAGTCGATGGTATTGTTTTGGATATGCGTAATAATCCTGGTGGATACTTCGATACCTCTATTGAATTAGCTAGTGATTTTATTGAACGGGGGACAGTTGTTTCCCAAAAAAGCAGATATTCTACCGAAAACTACTCTGCAGTTGGTCAGGCTAGATTAAAAGATTATTCGTTGGTGGTTTTGGTTAACAAAGGTAGTGCTTCAGCAGCCGAGATTGTCGCTGGCGCTTTGCGGGATGATTTGGGTATTAAATTGGTTGGCCAGCAAACTTTTGGTAAAGGCACGGTTCAGGATAGGAAGGAGGTATCTAACGGAGGCGGGGTTCATATTACTGTTGGTCGTTGGTTACTGCCCAAAGGAGATTGGATTCATGATGAAGGCATTCCCGTTGATGTTGAAGTAGAACAAAATCGAGAGACAGAGGAAGATGAGGTGTTACAACGTGGTATGCAAATCTTAACCGATAGTATTTAACCATACAGCACATGATGACTTTTTTATTAATATTTAGTTTTAACAATATTTAAATGTACTTTTGGGTTTTTGTTGGTAGAATAAATGAGTGCAGCTTAAGAAAAATATTTAACTCAAAATAGTTATTTTTAACTGAAAAATCAATGATATTAATTACCATATTTAAACTTTAAATATATGAAAAACAAACAACTCAAATCATTTTTAATTGGTTTGCTAGTTTCGGTAGTGGTTATTACCAGTTTTTTCTTAGGTGGAATTGCTGATCGCTTATTTGTTCTTAAACCACTCGATTTTTTCATGGAGCAAAGTAATTTTGAGCAAACGGGTAGGTCGCAGCAAACATCTGAATTAGGACAAATGATGGCTGGTGGTGATTACAGTATTGCTGATGTTGCCCAGCAAGCTTCCAAGTCTGTGGTAACGGTTTCAATTAAGAAACAACAGAGAGTTATTGATCCTCGTAGCTTGTTTGGTCAGTTTGGGTTTTTTGGTTTTGATCGGAATGGTGGTAGTGTTGAGGAGATTCAGCAAGATATTGGCAGCGGTTTTGTAGTTGAGGGGAATTTAATTGTTACCAACAAACATGTTGTTTCGGATCCTCAAGCTGAGTATTCGGTGATTGATAACAATGATAATGAGTATCCAGTGACTGAAATTTATCGTGATCCAACTTTGGATATGGCAATTCTACAAGTTAAAGATTTTAGTGCTCCGACCCTAGCTTTAGGTGATAGTGATGAAGTGAGAGTGGGTGAACCCGTAATTGCTATTGGTACTGCTTTAGGTCAGTTTAGACACACGGTAACAACCGGTGTTGTATCTGGTTTGAGTCGAGCTATTACTGCTGGTGGTATGTCCGGCTTTGAAAATTTAGAAAACGTTATTCAGACCGATGCAGCCATTAATCCTGGTAACTCAGGTGGCCCATTAATTAATGCTCGCGGTGAGGTAATAGGAGTTAATGTTGCTACTGCTGCGGCAGAGAATATTAGTTTTGCTATTCCTATTAATGTTGTCCGAGCAGCTTTGGAAAACTTTGAAGAGACCGGAGAGTTTGAGCGGCCTATGCTTGGAGTAAGATATTCCTTTATCAGCGAAAGAGCAGCTTTGGCTAATGAGGTACCTCAGGGAGCTTATATAGTAGAAGTAATAGAGGGTAGTAGTGCTGATAATGTTGGTTTACAAGAGGGGGATATTATTGTTGAATTTGCTGGTGAGAAAATCGATGAGACTAATGAGTTAGCCAAACTTATTAATCAGCAGACGGTTGGAGCTAGGGTTAATGTTGAAATTTGGCGCAATGACGAGAAGCAACAATTATTAATCAGATTACAAAAAAATCAAAATTAAGGAGTTAAAATATGAATGAAGATCAAAACTTATCAGAAATTACATTTAAAAAGGGTGACAAGATTGTTCGCTTCGGACGAGTTTATGAAGTTTTTAAGGTTGTAGAGGAAGAAAACCCAGTTACCGAAGAAGAAGAGACGATTATTCACTTTAAACCTCTCTATGAAACCCAGGCTAACCAATCATTAATTTGCGCAATACCAGTAAATAATTTAGACAAGACCAGCATTCGCAAGCCGATGAGTAAGGAGGAGATGGAAGAGTTGCTTGATTTTCTTAGGTCCAAGATTGAGATGAAAAAGAGGTTTAACACCCGGCAGGCTAAAGAAATTCTTAAGTCCAACGATGCTGAAAAAATCTCTATGATTCTTAAAAAGTTAGCTATTGTTCGTCGTGATCCCGATACTAACTTCACCTATACCAAGAAAAGAGTGTTTAGACAGGGTTTGAAGCGCCTTCAAGAGGAAGTGGCATTGGTTTTAAATCAAGACTTAAGTGACACCAGAAAAATGTTACTCGATATCTTAAAAGATCAGGCTGTCATTAGTTTCCCACTGGATGAAGAAGAAGACGAATAAGATTACTCTTTTTTGTTCTCTTCTGCTTGTTGCTGAAGCTTGTTTTTAGTCGTAGTAATTACTTCGTGGAGTTCTCCTTCTAGTATTGAATCGAGGTTATACCAGCTTGTGTTAATGCGGTGGTCTGTGACTCTGTTTTGAGGAAAGTTGTAAGTTCTAATTTTCTCACTGCGACGATTATGGCCGATGGCAGCTCTGGCTTTACCAAGTTTAGCTTGCCGGTTTGCCTCTGCTTTTTCCCATAACTGTGAGCGTAGTAAGTCGAGAGCAATTTGCCTGTTTTGCAACTGTTTGCGCTCCTGACTAACTCTAACTACAATTCCAGATGGTTGATGAGTTAGGCGAACTGCACTCGATGTCTTGTTAACCGACTGCCCCCCAGCTCCGCCAGAGCGCACAAACTTCCAATCTAAATCTTCATTTTTGATCTTTACATGCTGAGGTTTGATTTCTGGCAAAATAGCTATTGAAGCAGTAGAGGTATGAATGCGCCCTTGGGTTTCAGTAGTTGGTACTCGCTGTACGCGATGCACTCCAGCTTCTTGTTTTAAAAGTTGATAAGGACAAAATTTCTTACTTACAATTTGCGATTTTTGTGATTTGTCCTTGGATTGTGTCCGCCATTTTAGTTGTGCTTGGCCAGTAACTTTGATTATTGAGTTATCAACAAATTTTATTTTCAAATCTAAATTTTCTAGGAAGCGAAGATACATGCGGAGCAGATCGTCCGCCCAAATTTTAGCTTCGTCACCACCAGCTCCAGCTCTGAGCTCTAAAATAGCAGGGGATTGCATGGTGGGATCTTTTTTTGCTGCCTCTTTTTCCTCTAAAGACTGCTGAAAGCTATCGGCAGCTTGTTGCAAGCTTTTCTGCTGTTTTTTTAGCTTAGCTATTTCTGTTTGGGCTAGTTCTTTTAACTCCGGATCTTTAAGCAGTTTTTTATTCTTCTCAATCTTTGACTTTATGTTTGCAAGTTGTGTTTGGTAGGGATTATTATAGTCAGTCATAAAAGCTTAAATCATTATTTGTCTGCTTGTGGTCGCCCTTAGTCTTCATTATATACAACCAACTAACACCGATGATAGCGGTGTCAGAGCAGAAGGTTTAACAAGAGTTACTATTTGCTTTCTGATTTTGATTGTTGCTGAAGTTGAGCCCGCTTCTCACGTAGAATTTCTTGATAAGACTTTTGATCTTCCTCTTGATCATCTTGAGACTTTTGCTTCTTAGAAGCATCAGCTTTTTTCTTTTGCTTAGCTTTTTTCATCTTTTGTTTAAACTTATCAACACGACCTTGGCGGTCAACAAACTTCATTTCCCCAGTAAAGTAGGGGTGACATTCAGAGCAAATATCAATTTTAATTTCTTCCTGAGTAGAACCTGTGGTAAATGTATTACCACAGGTGCAGGTGACTTTAGTGTCATCATGCCACTGAGGATGGATTTTCTTTTGCATAAGAATGGAATTATAACATAGCTAATTCTCTAGTAAAAGCTGAGCTTGTTAACTCTTTTATCGAAGCTGACAACCTTCTGATTATTAGCTTTACCCTTGGCGATCAGCAGAGTATCAACGAAGGAAATATTTTCGTTACGATAGATATCTAAAGCTATTCTAAGTATTTTCCTGTTAAGCTTAAATTTACTGAAAGCAAGAATTGCCTCAAGTTTTTGGATTACTTCTTCTTTTTTAAGTTCGTAGAATGACAGCAGAACCCACACGATTTCGGTTAAGATAAAATCTGGTATTTCTAGCTGATGGGCCTCAGCTTGTGAAAATATTTTTTCTGCTTGCTGTGATAATTGAGGACTATCTTGGGTGAGGAAGCGGATAATGATATTAGTATCTAAGATTTCAGTCTTTTTGCTCATATTGTCTTTTGATATATTGTCCAATTTCTTGATCTGCTTTTTTGTCAGAGTATGGCTTGCTAGAAATAGAATTTTTTAGTGATAAGAAGTCGGGCGCTGGTTTAATTACGATCTTATCATTCTCCTTAACAAAAGAGATTTTGCGAGAGTCAGATTTGAGCAGTTCCCTAATGGGTTTAGGGATAGTCACTTGGCCTTTGCTAGTAATAGTGGCGGTATATGTCATTAGAATGCATTATAGTCTTGTCATTACATCTTTTCAAGAGTAATGAAAAATTAAATTAGTAATGAAATTGTGAAATTAAGATGTAACCAGTTTTTCTCTGGTTTCTGCTACTGCGACACCTAATAATATAAGACCCAAACCTATTATTTGTTGAGGATAGATATTTTCTGAGAGCAGAACTAGTCCCAGTGGAAGATAGACTAGGGGTTGCAAATAGACAAACAATCCTGCTTCGGAGGCTTCAATTTTGTCTTGTCCAACAATATAGGTGATAAGGCCAATAACAGAACCAAAAATAGCCATATAAAGAGAGGCAACGATAACTGCTGGTTGCTGCCAATCTTGCATGATGGTGTTGATGAGTGGGCTAAGTTGAAACTGGTGGCTGATAGCTAACCACACAGTAAAAGCGATAAGACCAGTGATAAAACTGACAGCGCCGACTAAGCTTTTATTGATGTGATGGTAGTATTTTTTAGCTAGAATTAGATAAATAGCATTAAGGATGTTGTAGGCAACAATCAGCAAGTTGCCGATGATAGAAATTTGATTGGTTTGGTGATGATTGGTTAGAATAATTAATATGGTGCCAACTACAGATAACCCTAGACCTAACCACTCGTTTTTTTCTTGATTTTCTTTAAGTAATATAATACCGGCCAAAGTAATAAAGATTGGTCCAGTAGTGCTAATTAAACTGGCTTCGATGGCCGAGGTTAAAT
>CAZMMR010000049.1:531-7661 GCA_964567445.1 uncultured Pseudomonadales bacterium | reverse complement strand
CCACATTCATACCAGCCAAGATTAATTCTTTAAATTTCTTCTCTGTATCAGAGACTGGACCAATAGTGGCTACAATTTTAGTAAGTTTGCTAGACGGTTGTGATGTCATTATATTTTCTGTTGTTTAATAGCTTATAATGTTTCAAATTTTTACTGATGATATGACTTACTTCGAATGCTACATTATACACCAAATAACTTCATTTTTTCGAGAGCAGTTTGCTTAAAAATTAGCTTATAAAATTAACAACAAAAACAATAGAGTCTGCAAGCACATCATAATTAGTTACAAAAACTGGGTTGAAATAAGATGCCAATCAAAAATAATAACTTGTGAATATTGGCTGCTGATTCTTTGTTCAATTTGAGCTAATTCCTTGCGAGAAATTTTGATGCCGCTGGGTACTAAGGCCGTAACCGTCACCTGCAAGGCCTCTGATTTATCACTAACAAAACCAGCTTCTAATTCTAATACCTCAATAGATTTATCGATAGCACTTAACTCCACTTCAATCTCTTGCACAACAGCGGTAATTACTGCCGTATTTTTGGCTTTATTTTTAAGAGTGACAGTCAAAGGGATAGCAATAATTACGATTAAAAACGTAGACATAAACAAACCAAAAATAAATCGTTTTTTCTCCTGACTATTATCTGGCCTAATTTTAAGTAAAAACAGAGTAATAACTCCCATAAAAATAACAGCAGCCATATTAGCTAAAAATAACTGAAAGGCTCCTTGCAAAATAACCCTAGATTTAAGGGCAAAACCAATACCAATCGTAGCTAGAGGCGGCATGATCGACAGAGACAAAGCCACTCCCACAGAATCGGTGGATATCGTTGGATAATACAGTGCTAAAACACCAATTAAACTTGACACCAAAGCAATGCCCAGATCTAAAACTGTAGGATTAATCCTTAGAGCAATCTCGTTAGTAATATCTGTTAGCGGAGTAGCATATGCAACAGCAAAACTAACTATTATTACAATCAAAAGACTAGTTACCAACATCAACAACGACTTAGCCAACAACTTTAAGTTAGCATCAGCAATTCCAAAAGCCACACCCAACATTGGCCAAAAGAGAGGAGCAATAATCATAGCCCCAATTACCACTGCCGAACTATCAATTAACAAACCCAAAGTAGCAATGATGCCAGAACCGGCTAACAATACAAGATAGGGTGGAGTGAGCTCAATCCTGTGCTTAATTTCTGTTTTGACCGCACGACGTTGCTTAGCACCCTGATAACCATGGAAGACCTTGTGCAATAATTTGGGCAGCATGTCTATGTTTTATCACGATTTGTTAAGCCTGGCAACAAGATTAAGTCTTGACTATAATAGGCATAGTGAAATTAGCCAATAATCAATGATAATGAAAAAGCTTTTATCTCGTCTTTTCCTCACTTATTTAAGAGTTCTGGCTCAAATTCAACTGTTTAAAATTAGACCAAAAATCATTGGCGTTACCGGCTCTGCAGGTAAAACTAGCGCCCGCAACGCAATCTTTACCATTATTAACAAACACTTTGATGTTAAGTGTAGTTTTAAAGCCAATAGCGAAACGGGGTTGCCACTAAATATTTTAGGTTTAAAAATTAATGACTACAGCTGGCAAGACTGGCTGCGAGTGGCACTGCTAACACCTTGGCAAGTATTGTTTAACTGGCAGCAATATGAAATCTACTTAGCAGAAATGGCCATAGATTCACCTTTTGAACCAAAAAACATGGGTTATTTGCTTAAAATTTTTCAACCTGATATTGGCGTCTTTTTAAACGCCATGCCACTCCACAGTGCTTTATTTGATGAACTGATTACTACCACAGATCCCAAAGAAAGAAGTCAAGAAGCAGCTAGAATCATTAGCTTGGAAAAAGGTCGGATGATTGCTGGTCTGCCAGCTAATGGCACCGCTATCTTAAATGCTGATGATGTTAATGTCTTTCGCTTTAAAGATATCACTCGCGCTAATGTCATTGCTTTTGGCCAAAATGAACAAGCCCAAGTTAAAATCGTTAGCACCGCAGTCTCCTTAACCGGCACTGAGTTTACTTTTACTTATCATGGTCAAACAAGCACCATTACCCTAGAACAATACGTCCTGCCCAAACACTATGCTTATAGCTTAGCGGCAGCAGTAGGAGTTGCTATTAGCTTAGGGCTAGACTTTAAGCAAGCTGTCCAAGATGTAAAGGATTTCTCATTGCCACCGGGTCGATCCACTCTGCTGACAGGGATCAATAATTCTTATATTCTAGATAGTTCTTACAATGCTTCCAACCAACCCACCATAGATGCCATCGATCTGTTGGAAGAAGTATCCCTAGGAAGAAAAATGGCCTTGCTAGGCGATATGCGGGAGCTGGGTTTAGAATCACCTAGAGAGCATCGACTGTTGGCAGAAAAAGTTAAGACTGTTTGCAATCGTGTGGTTTTAGTCGGACCTCAAATGAAAAAATACGTGTTACCGGTGCTAGAGGAAAGTAGAGTTACGGTCGATTGGGTGGCTAATGCTTACCAAGCAGCAGCGATTTTACAAACAGAACTAAACAAAGATGACATGTTGTTAGTCAAAGGCTCACAGAATACACTTTTACTGGAAATTGCCGTGGAAAAATTAATGGCTCAGCCCGAAAAAGCTGAGCAACTGTTATGCCGCCGAGGCAAGTATTGGGACCAGAGAAGAGCAAGGCTGAAAAAATAGGTAAGAGTGTCCTTAACTGCAACTACTCAAATTTTTCCTTAGGAGCGTAATGAGTGTAAAGCAATTTTTCTTCGCGCTCTTGACTGATATGAGCATATTCCAGAAAATCCTGAGCAACCTTGTTTTCATGAGCCTGCCTCATCTTCATGCTATCGTCAATCTTATATAATCCTTTAATTCGTTGTGCTGTCTTCTCATCATCAGCTGGAATGGGTTGCCCGCCCCCGCCAATACAGCCACCCGGACAGGCCATAAACTCCACATAGTGGTAAGCTTCTGGGTTCTCCTGAACTTCCTTAACCAACTCGTGCATATTTTTTGCCATCTGAACCACAGCCACCTTAATCGTTTGTCCCGCCAATTTCACTTCTGCCTTTTTAATGCCTTGCATGCCACGGACTTGCTCAAACTCTAACTTAGGCAAATCCTTGCCTTCTAGCATATTAGCCGCTGTTCTGAGAGCAGACTCCATGACTCCACCTGAGGCACCATAGATAGCGCCAGCCCCCGAATAAATACCAGCATCATCTAATTCGCTATCTTCTAACTCCATTAGATCTATGTTGTGCTGCTTAAGCAAATAAGCAGTCTCTCTAGTGGTCAGCACATAATCAACCGGCCAACGTCCATCTACTTTTAGTTTTTCGTGGCGAGCTTCATATTTTTTGGAGGTACAAGGCATAATCGATATCACTCGAATCTTATCAGGATCAATGCCAACTTTTTCTGCCCACCAAGTCTTGTAAGCAGCACCAGAATGAATTTGAGGAGAACGAGACTCGGTTAAATGATCAAGCATCTCTGGGTAATAGAACTCTAGGAATTTCACCCAACCCGGACAACATGAAGTAAACATGGGAAGAGTGCCATCATTTTTAATCCGCTCCACCAGCTCCTCAGCTTCAACCATAGTGGTAATATCAGCTCCCATGTTAACATCAAAAATATGATCAAAACCTAACTGGCGGAAAGCAGTAAACATCTTTTTTTCCAGATTTAATCCAACCTCAGCTCCAAACTCCTCGCCGATACTCGCTCTAACCGATGGCGCCATTTGCACAATTGTGATTAGATCGTCATCATCCAAAGCTTCTTGCACTTGTTGAATTTGCGACTGCTCACGAGCCGACTTAACCGGACAATTAACAGTGCACTGTCCGCAATAAATACAATCTACTTTAGGATCGTCACTAATCGCTACTTTCCGCTCACGACCTTGGCCTTCTAATTTTAAAAAATCAACACCAATTTTATGACAAGCAGCCACACATTTTCCACAACCAATGCAAACATCAAAATCTAACTCTGCGGCCTGCGCCATACGGTGAATGGGGGAGGTGTCGGTACCTTCTAAACTAATGTCATAATCTAAATAGTGGTTAATTTCCTGAACATAATCGCAGGCCTGACCCTGCTGACAAATTTCGCAGGTTTTTAAATGCTCTTGTTTAATAATTTGAAAAGCTTCCTGCCGTTGCTGACGAGCAAAACCAGAATTAAGTCCAATTCTCATCCGATCTTCCACCACCACTTCTTCGGCTGGCAACACTTTCTTTTGCCTGGTGTCTTCAACCAAAGCCGTAGTAATATTTTTTCCAGAAGGCATAATTACTGAATATTCTGGAAGGCTAAGGTTATTAGTTTTTAATACCTCCAGCAGATTTTGACCTGCTTCGGCTTCAACTTTTTGGCGATCAATACGAATAGAAACTGACATAGTTATAAGTTTATTAGTAATTGGTAACTAATTACTGTCACTATTGGTAGCAAGATCCAAGCCGTAAACGATAAAATAGGCAATGACCCCACCAATTAAGGCAGTCGCTAACTGAGGCCAGCTCATCATCTTAGCTGCAGGAATTAGAAACTTGGCTGGCAAGAGATTGGCTAACAAAAACTGGCTTACAAGATGTAGCAAAGTAAACTTGGCCACAGAGGCGACTGCTACTGCTCCGGCAAAACTCTGCTTTTTCAATTGAGCAAATAAATAAATGTAAAGACCATTAGCCAACATAATAAAAGGCACCACCGGTGCCAAAGGCAAAGGCAACAGGCCACGGCTTAATGCCACCACACTTGGAACTAAACCAATCATGATAGCACTGGATGTACCCAACATTAAACTAGCCACCAGTAAGGTGGCGTTAATAATAGGACCGGTAATGGCCTGGTTATGAATAATGGCTGGTAAAAAGACAGCTGTAGCCAGCAAAAATAAAAAAGCTGTAGTTTTAGTTGCTAGCTTAGGTAGATTGAGTATTTTGGTTTTTGGTTGAGACATAAGCTTAATTATAATTAATAACTTAATTTTAGGTTTATAATTTTAGATTTATAGTATAACCGATAAGTAACAAGGAGGGTAGTACAGCCAAAACCACCAACATTCTTACTTAATAATTTGACAACATTTAATTGATTTATCCAATTTTTTGGACTAACACTGATTGCTTTACTTTGTTTCCTGATAAAAATGTGATTTAATAAAGGCTAACTATGATAAACAAAGATCTCCTCAATTATATTAATCAACAGCTAGAAGCAGGCAAAGACGTCTTAGAAGTGGTTCAAGCTCTAAGACAAGCAGGTTGGACCGACTCAGAAATTGTTACTGGATTTAAGAGTGTAAGTAAACCATTGTCCGATAAACAACTGCAAAGTTTGAGAATTGATGAAAGCCAGACAGTCGATGACGTGGTTGATGAAATTCCAAACGCTATGGATCTCATAAAAGAAAGCATTAAAAAATTCAAACAAGGTGGTTGGAAAGTGTTAGTTATTAGCTTGCTACCAATGATTTTATTTTTTGTTGCAACACTAGTTGCTGGCTTAGGCTTTGCCGGATCAATGTTGCCAGGACTAATGAGTGGCGGCAATCCTTTCTCTGCAGGTTCAATTGGATTTGGTTTCTTCTTATTATTGGCCTTGGGCATCGTTTTCATTGTTATTCAAACTTGGAGCACTTTGGCTAGTATCTATATGGCGCAACACATTAATACAGCTAGTATTAAAGCCGCATTTGGTAAAACTAAAAACAAAATCTTCAGGGGCTGGTGGATGATGTTTCTCTATATGCTGATTGTAATTGGTGGCATGTATGCTTTCATCATTCCCGCCTTCTTTCTTGCTTTCTGGATGAGCTTCTTTTTGATGATCCTGGTCACAGAAAATATTGGTGGCTTAAAAGGTCTTATTAAAAGCCGAGAGTACATGAGGGGTAGAGGCTGGAAAGTTTATTGGCGTTATCTTTTTCCCGGCTTGCTAATTGCAGTGGCCATGATGGTGATTGCCGCAGTCTTTAACAGTCTTAACATGGACCAAGTCACTGGTGCTATTCAGTTTGTATTCAATATTATACTGCCTCCACTAACTATTATTTACACTTATACAGTTTATGATTATGCTCGTCGTAGCAAACCAGAATTAGCTAATTTCGAACCTAAAAAAGGGCAAAAAGTTGGCTTCACTATTTGGGCTGTGGTTGGAGTATTGGGTACGATTGGAATTATAGTTCTTGGTGCTATGTCTGCTGCCGATATATATGAGGCTGCAAAACAGGGAGGAATGACCAGAGAAAGAAATCGAGAAATTCAACAGATGTTAGAGGATTATGAGCAAGATCCTGAGTTACAAGAAATGATGCAACAGCTGGAAGAGAGTGGAGTAGAGTATGATTATGATAATTGACCAAATTGACTAAAACTGTTGCTAGAGTGGTGCTGTTTATTTCCTGATGGCTTCTATAATCTCAACGATATCACCATCAAAATCCCAGTAAGTTAGGCTTGTAGTATCGTAAGGATTGGCGTGAATATGCCAAGTGCCAGCTGGCTCAATGACATAACTCTCTCCAGGTTTTAAAGTAATAATTTCACCCTGTTCTTGTTGGTAATTAATGAGCTGACTGCGGTTTTTAACTTGCGTTAATTTCTCTACCGCTGGTCGATTATGGAGATTTAAAGATGTATGAGGCTTAAGCTCCAGATAACCAACGCTCTGGTTTTCGTCTGACGGACCTAAATAAATAGCCCCCTGAGATAGTTCAATTTTTTCGCATTTTTCTAGTGGATACATAAGTGGTTAGTATTTATTAATGAAGGCATTATATCAGGTCAATTAAACCTTGAATCTGGTTCTAAATTTTTCTAATCCTTGTTCCTGGCTGATCTCTTGGTAAACTTTCAGAGCAATCTCTTTGTCTCTAAATTTAGGCTGAGTTGTCAGTTGTAAAAAGTCGTTTAAACTGTATTCGACCAATTCAATTTTTTCTCCAGAATCTGGCTTAGCTGGTCCTACTTTTTTTAGATTAGTCGCAATGAAGGTATAAACTACCCAATCAATAGTTTGGCTAGGTTGACGAGCAAACCACAGTTGCCAATTCTGAGCCTGATAGCCGCTTTCTTCACGCAGTTCGCGCTT
>CAZMMR010000049.1:0-521 GCA_964567445.1 uncultured Pseudomonadales bacterium | reverse complement strand
ATGGCTTTTCTCCTTCATCAATACGTCCTCCTAAACAACCAACGAAGGACTTAACTCCAGGCTGCTGCTGTCTTGTTAAAACAACCTTACCTTCTTTTGTCACCGGCAAGATATTGACCGTATCGCTTCTCACCAGTTTCTCAAAAGTTGCACTAGTACCATCAAACTGCTGTTGCTGCCACTGATAAACATCAAAAATAATGCCAGTAAATACCTTTTGTGCGTGAGTGGGTAGAGGCTGAGAAGATTTGGGACGAGTCAATTTGAGTTTAGTGACTGATCAATTTGATAATAGAGCTGGCCCTGGTTATGTCTAAAAAAATCTGATTGCATATTAGTATATTACCACTGATTTTGTTATCGATTTAAGGCCTGAACCACTGACAGATTCAAGGCTAATAATTATCTTTTGTAAACTCTTATATAATATGAGCCAATCATGACTAACATTCCCTACGTCACCACCTGGACTGCACCCCCAAAGTTGCACACTACAAGCTAGGTAGTTTGATACACTAAAC
>CAZMMR010000048.1:0-7815 GCA_964567445.1 uncultured Pseudomonadales bacterium | reverse complement strand
AGCCAGAACTAGACCTCGGACCAGCGCGTAAAGAAAAAATTAAAGAGTTTTTACGATCTATGAACAACCCCACTCAGGAATTGGATGATTTTGACCAACAGCAACAACAACAAATATCAAAAATACTGCAAACATTTGGTCAAACTTCGGCGCAACCACCAACCCAAACTTCCAGCCAATTTAACCGAAAGCAAGCAGAAAAGCCAAGTTTAAAGGTTAGGGTTAGGAAAATGAAGGATTTGGGCCAAAAAAACAACCAAGGGTTACAACAAAGACAAAAATCGGTTGTTCAAAAACAACAGAATGATCAAGCTCAAGAAACCGACCGAAGTGAAAGTGAAGGCTATGACGAAGACAAGGTTGGCAAGCCACAACAAGCTCAGTCCGCCAGCCAAAATCAGGACCTACCCTTTCCCATTCAACCAGAACAACCCAATAAAATTGTGGGTATGGTTCTCTCTCAGAATAATGAGCTGATTGACAATGCTCTAGTTGAAATAAAAGACGAACAAAAACAAACTATTACTGCTGTTAAAAGCAATGGCCTAGGCCAATTTTCAATTTCTCAACCCTTATCTAATGGTCAGTACCAAGTAATAACCAGCAAGCAAGGTTATGATTTTGACTATTTTCGTTTAGAGCTGTCTGGAGATATAGTGAAACCACTAGAGATTAGGGCTAAAAATTAATATACTGTTAGAATAGATTTGTAACAAACCCAACCATGGCTGCCCAATCTGATTTTCAATCTACTACTCAAAAATTTCTAGATATTTACGACATTACCAATAATTTGGTAATCCTTAAGAATGGCACTGTAAGTTTTATTTTAAGAGTTAGTGCTATGAATTTTGGTTTACTAGCGGAAGCAGAACAAGATGCCGTTATCTATACCTATGCAGCCATGCTCAACTCCTTAAACTACCCGGTTCAAATTATCGTTAAATCTCAGACTAAAGACGCTACTGACTATCTTAATTTATTAAAGAAACAACAAGAAAAAGCCTCTAGTGATAATAAAAGAGAGCGCATTGCTCGTTATCGTCATTTTGTAGCTAATTTAATTAAACAACGCAACGTACTTGATAAAAAGTTTTTTGTAATCGCCCCGGCCAAACCCGTTGAGCTAGGACTAATGACAGCCGACAGTGTTCTTCCGGGAAGAACGGATTTTGATATTTCTAAATATGAAAAATCAGTCATTTTGGAAAAAGCCGAAATTGTTTTAGAGCCTAAACGAGACCACTTAATTTCACAGTTTGGTCGTATTGGTTTGTTTGCACGACAACTTTCTACTCAAGAAATTATTCGCGAGTTTTATACCAGCTATAATCCTGAGGCTTCTGAGGGACAAGAAATTGCTGACAGCAATCAGTACACTACTCCAATGGTTAGAGCTAATTTAATTCAACAAACCCAGCAAATATTAAACCAGTCGCAGCAACAGGCTGCCGCACAAACAGTTAATAACTTTAGTGTTAATGACTCACTAAATAATCAAGCTACTCAAGAAAACCAACAAAAAAGTCGAGTTCAAGATCAGAATGTCCAAATTAGCCAGCAACAAGCGGCTCAACAGCAGTTAGGGCAACAGCAGCGGACAGCTCAACAGCAAGTAATCCAGCAGCAGCAGTCAATTCAAAAAAATACAAATCAGCAGCTTGCGGCGCAAGAAGACAGCCGCTCTCAACAGCCTACCAACCAACAACAAACCAGCAATCAACAACAAGGTAGTGATCAGCAACAAAACATCCAGCAACAAACCTCTCAGTCTGTCGCCCAAGCTACTAAGTCTACTGATCAAGCTACTCAGTCTACTGCCCAAGCTACTCAACCAGCCCCCCAACCCAATCAAAATCGTCCTAACGCTAACATGCCAAGCTCCAACAGCGCCAATACTAGGCTGACATTTAATCAAGGCCCGTCCCTCACTGCTGAAAAAAAGCCGGAGAATTTAAAGACTAAAGCTCAACAAAAAAACGAGTTAGAGCAACCAGAAAACCGACAACAGCAACTACCAGAAAATAAACAGCGGCTGCAACAACTAACCAGTCAACAAACACCAAATGACCAAGTGGGAAACGACAACATTCCCAACCCATCCCATCAATCACAATCTGGCATTCAAGAAAATATTGGGGATTTTTCTGCTGATGTCAATACTTCCCAACCTAATAAAGGTTCCAACAACAATCAAAAAAAATCTAAAAGCAACCAACAACAATCTAAAAGCAACCAACAACAAAAAGTCCAACCCACTGACGGCGTTCAAGTCAAACAACATACAAAAACCGATCCAAATGAAAGTCTGGGCGCACAACCAACTATGAGCTTAGCCCAACAAGCAACTAATAGCAGCATCAACAAGCCCAATAACCAACAACATGAAAACCAAGCAAGCCTAAAAGGCAAGTCTCAAAAGCAAACTCCACAGGCAAAAATTGAACCAGTGAAAAAACCAGAAGAAAAATCCGAACAGGATTTAGATAAATTAGATAAAACCGAAGTTCAAAATGAACTCAATACAAACTTAAATAAAAAAGAAGAAAACAAAGAGCGGGGTGATAACCAAGATCATCCTAGAAAAGACCAAGGTAATTCTAGAAACAACCAAGGTCATCCTAAAAACAATCAAGGTAATTCTAGAAACAGCCAGGCCAACCAGCAAAAAAAACAAGACTCGCAACCTCAGGATCAGATTCAACAAAAAATTAATGATACACTCAAAGAAGTTAGTGTTTTTACAGAAGAAGACCAACAGCCTCAGCCAAACAAAAGCAATAAAAATAAGCAGGGTCAAGAACAAAACGGCGATTTACCACCAATTGCAGAAATTACTTAGAACCAAAATTTTGTTATGGATTTACCCCTTAACCTACCACTACCATTTTTAAACAAAAAAGAAGACAAGAATCAAGAGCTTAATCAGGAGCAAAAAGAGCTGGAGAAGATTAAGGAGTTTTCTCGTGGCTTAGTAACTGTCCAGGACATTATTGCTCCAGAGGCTATTGAGGTTGATTTTACTTATCAAAAAATTAATTCCTCTTACAGCCGCACTTTGTTCATAGCTGGCTACCCTAGAACCGTCCCGGCTAACTGGCTGTCACCACTAATTAACTACCCTCATCAAATCAGCGTCTCCATGTTTGTCTTTCCCATGGACAGCGCTGAGATTTTAGACAACCTTAAACGCAAAATTACCGAAATGGAGGCCGAGATTCAATCTGATATTCGCTCGGGTAAAATTAGCAACATCAATACAGAAATTAAACTAAATGACGCTCGTTCGATACGCGAACAGCTGGCAGCGGGTGCTGAGAGGTTTTTTCAGTTTGGTCTTTATATTACGATTAAGGCTGACTCTGTTAAGGAACTAAACCGGGTAACTAAAAATATCCAATCCACCTTAGGCTCACTATTGATCGTTTCCAAAAAAGCAACGTTGCAAATGGACGATGGTTTCAAGACGACTCTACCAATGGGAGTAGACCAGCTTAGTATTACCCGCAACATGGATACCACATCTCTAGCTACAACTTTTCCTTTCACCTCTTCAGAATTAACTATGGACTCCGGTATCTTGTATGGATTGAATGAACACAATGATTCCCTAGTCATTTTTGACCGTTTTAAAATGGAAAACGCCAATATGCTCATCTTGGCAAAATCTGGCGCTGGCAAATCTTACACCGTCAAGTTAGAAATATTGCGCCAGCTTATGTTTGACACCGAGGTGATTGTTTTAGATCCAGAACATGAGTATGAAGAATTATGCGACATGGTTGATGGAGAATATATTAATTTTACTTTTGATTCGCAGGCAAAAATCAACCCCTTCGATTTAAGCCAAGTCTATGAAGAGGGCCACAATGAGCTGGGACAAAAGATCCTGTCTCTACACGGCTTGTTGAAAGTGATGCTGGGAGAAATGAATGCCGAGCAAGAAGCTTTATTAGACCGCGCCTTAGTTGCGGCTTACAAAGCTAGGGGCATTACCCCCGACCCCGCTACACAAAGTAATGAACCGCCTTTAATGGAGGATCTTTATAAGGTTTTAATTGGTATGGAAAACAGAGAGGCAGACGATTTAGCCGCTCGTTTAGAAAAGTTTATCACCGGCTCTTTTAGAGGTATCTTTGATCAACCATCTAATATTGATATCAGCAACCAATTTACTGTTTTCTCGGTTAAGGAAATGGAGGATGAGCTGCGACCAATAGCTATGTATGTTATTTTAGATTTTATCTGGACTCGTATTAAAAAAGAGATGAAAAAGCGCCTGCTGATTATTGATGAGGCTTGGTATTTTATGCAGCACCCAGATAGCGCTCAGTTTATCTACTCTATGGCCAAGAGAGCGCGTAAATATTATCTTGGTATCACTACCATCACGCAAGATGTGGAAGATTTTATTCACAATGATTATGGTAAGGCTATTGTTTCAAACGCCTCAATCCAATTTTTAATGAAACAATCTACGGCTTCTATTCCAGCTTTAGCAGAGACGTTTTATCTTTCAGAGGGAGAAAGACAGTTGCTAGTTTCGGCTGATGTTGGTGAAGGCATCTTTTTTGCCGGTCAAAACCATGTAGCACTTAGGGTTGTAGCCAGCCAAGAAGAACACCAAGCCATCACCACTAATCCAGAAGAAATGGCGCGCAAGCAACAAGAAAAAAAAGCAGCTTCTTCCCAACAAAACACACAAAATCAAATGCGAGTAACTTCTCAAAACGCTCAAGAAAATTTTGGGCAAACTTCTTCTACTCCAACTCAAACTAAAACTTCTAATGATGAAAGTAGCGGTCGGCAGAGCTCTCAATCAGGACAAACAAATGTTTTTAATCAAAACCAAGTTAACAATGCTTCTCAACCACCCAATCAAAAAAAACGTAAAGGTCATTACACCATAAACGACTACCAATCTCCCGATCAAAGCTAGTTTTAAGACCTTTTTTGCTATTGATTTTTGTGGAAAACTATGTGTATAAATATATAGTGGTCGTTGTAAGTTTTTTATTTTTATAACTGCCCCAAACAACTAAACTCCTACCCACCAGAGTTGATATCTCTGAGTATTTCTTGTTTTTTTAATAATCAGCGTCAATATAGAAAGATTATAGTTTTCCACTATGCCGACTCAAACATTAGGCTCCAACCAAGTCCAAAAAATATGGAAAGATGCTAGAAAAGAGTTGAAAATGCAGCTGTCCCCAGCTGCTTTTAACACTTGGGTGCTAAGCAATCCCCTAACTGAAGTTGAGGTTATTGATCAAAATAAAGCTAAGGGGGTTTTTTCTTCTCCTTCAGCTTTTCACGCTACTAATTTGAAAAAAAACCTTTTTTCTCATCTTAAAACTGCGTTGGAAAATGCTCTCAACAAACAAGTAGAGTTAGATTTTAAGATTGAAGATCCGGCTGCGCTTCTAGCCAAGCAAAAGCAAATGTCCAGCAAACAAGAACAAAGAAGTTCTCGGACTAATAACAAGTCCAGTTTCACTCAGTTAAACAACTCTTCTTTTAACACTGGCGATAGTAAGCCTGCAGATCTTTCTACTCTTAAGGGTAGTGATGAATCACCTAGAGTTGAAGATTTGTTTTCTAAAAAAAACATTCAAGATGTTAGTAAAAATAGAGCTTCAGCTGCAGCGCGTAGGGCTTGTTTAAGAATGGATTATAAATTTAAAACCTTCGCAGTTTCGGGGAGTAATGAAATGGCGCACGCTGCCGCCACAGCTGTTGCTAAACGCCCCGGCCAAGCTTACAACCCCCTTTTCTTATATGGAGGGGTTGGGGTTGGAAAAACTCATTTAATGCATGCTATTGGACATTCTGTTCTTAAAAGAGATCCTACTACTAGTATTATTTACTGCACAAGTGAAGAGTTTACTAATGAAATTATCGACGCCATTCGCAGTAAAAAAGCGATTAAATTTAAAAAGAAGTTTCGTAATGCTAGCATTCTTTTAATCGACGACATTCAATTCATCGCCGGTAAAAATACAGTTGAAGACGAATTTTTTCACACTTTTAACGCTCTTACTAAGCTGTCGTCTCAAATTGTATTAACTTCAGATCGTCCACCTCACGAAATCAACCCCTTAGAAGACCGCCGTAATTCTCGTTTTGAGGCTGGGTTAATGGTTGACATCCAACAACCATCTCTAGAACTTAGGACCGCTATTGTTTTGATTAAAGCCCGCGCTAACTCATTATCGTTGCCTATTAATTTGGCGGAGCAGATTGCTAAAAGCGTTAATAGCGCTCGTAAAATCGAAGGTATTATCACCATCATAAGGTCTGAGGTTGAATTAAAAAACAAAGAGGTTAACAAAGATCTTCTGTCAGAAATTTTAACCAGAGAAAAAATTAGGAGTGGTCAACAACAAAGAATTAGGTTAAAACCACAAAAAGTAATTAAAAAAGTATCTAATTTTTATCAAGTTAAACAATCTGCTGTCAAAGGCAAAAGAAGAAATAAGGAGTTTGTTCGAGCTCGACATATGGCAATGTATATTTTAAAAGCCGACCTAGACATGTCTTATGTTGAAATTGGCAAGTGGTTTTCCAATCGAGATCATACCTCAGTTATGCACGCTAAAGACAAAATTGAGCGGTTATTAGATGAAGACGACCAAGCTCTAAACGACTATCGCCATTTAAAAACAGATTTGATTAAAATATCAGCTTAAAATAGGTTATTTATAATAAAAATTTACCAACTATAATAGTTTTCCACTTTTGTGGAAAAAGCTGTTAATAAGTCAGTATAAAAGTTGTGAAAAAACTGGGAATATTTTTTTACGACTGTTAATAAAAACAGATATTCACTTTTTAACTCACGCTGTTTGCACTCAATTATTAACATTTTGTGGCTTGTTATCCTCATGGAAACTATTATCATTTTTAGAGAAATGCGTAAAAATTACCCACTTATTCACACCCCCTATTACTACTATTACTAGTTAAATATAATAAACAATAAATAGATAATAGAAACAGAAATAAAATGACAATTAATTTAAAATTATCAAACCTACAACAAGCTGTTAAATATATTCAGAAAGCAATTCCTAACAACCCTCAGTTGCCAATTTTGTCTTCGATTTATTTTCATTTACACAACTCTCAACTGACATTGGCTGCCACCGATCTTTATTTGGGAATTAAGACCACTGTTCCTGTGCAATCAGAAAAAGATATAAAACTAGTTATTCCTGGTGAGACATTTAAAGAGCTTGTTAACTCCTTCTCAGCTGAGCAACTTGAAATAGATTTAAAAGACAATCAAGCTCTTGTCAAAACGGGACAGAGTCGGGTAAAAATTCCAATTCAAAAAACAGATGACTACCCAGAATTTCCTGAATTAGAAGGTCATAGTTTTTCTATTCCTGCTCAGGTTTTAGAAGAAATTAAACAATATGTTAGTTTTGCTGCTAGTACTGATCAGGCTCGACCAGTACTAACCGCTATTATGCTTAAATTTAGCCAACATGGCTTAGAAGTAGTAGGCACTGATGGTTTTCGTTTGTCTCTTCTGCAATATCCCGAATTGAAATCTGAAGAAGAAAAGAAACTATTAATACCAGTTAAAGCTTTTAATGAAGTTTGTCGCATAGCTGGTCAAACTCAGGCGGAAGAAATTGTAATACAAGTAGCGGATGAGTTAAAACAAGTTAAGTTTGAAATTAATAACTGCCAAGTATTTGTGCGTTTAATTGAAGGAGATTATCCACCATATGAGAAAATAATACCTGACGGATTTAAAACAGAACTTAAGTTGAATGGCGAGCAATTAAGACAAGAGATGCAACGAGC